>CAJOPB010000093.1 GCA_905236305.1 uncultured Oscillospiraceae bacterium
CAAAGTCTGCCTCATCTATCCCTGCCCAATTCATACGGTTTATCTGTGCCGTCATTGGGAACACAGGATTGGATGCGAGAATCAGTGATATCCCTCTCTGCTTAAACTCTTTCACGCATTCCGCCGCCTGGAGATTATGCCCGCACAGCGATTGCAGGGTGTTAAAATCTGTTGCGTAAAAAGCGTCGAATAGGGGACGGTCATCATAAACGCGCGGCCCGATCAGTTCTGCAAAGGCGTTCCAAAATACATGTTCATTGGTGCATGAACCATCATTCCGTACCATCGCAGCCGTCCCTGACCACACGGCGTCCACAAGCTGTTTCGGATCGTAACCGTGCCTGGACAGCTTTCCGGCAAGCGCTTTGAAATAGCCTCTTGTAAATTGTTCCTGATCCATCGGAAGCAGCGTTCCATCCAGGTCGAAAAAAATAGCCTTTAACATCAATAGCCTCCTGCTTTGCGTGACTTTCCTTGAGAAATGGCGCGAAAGAATCCCTTCGTTTGCAGAATATATCATCTTTGATGGCGTAAAACAAGCCGTGAACCAAGAAAAGGTACGATTGCCTCAAAAAATACCGTTTGGAGGTCCCCAATGGGCGGAAACAAAAAAACGACCGAATTTTTGAAGGAGTGTCTGGCTGATGCCCTGATTCAACTTCTGCAAATAAAACCCATTGAAAAAATAACCGTTCCTGAAATCGCAGGAACGGCAAATGTGGGTCGGACAACTTATTTCCGACATTTTTCTTCTAAAAATGAGCTGTTGACGTTTAAGCTGATTCGTCTCTGGGAACGGTGGGGAGAAGAACATTTACTAAGCGAACGGAGAAAGTATGATATATCCAATGCAAACTCCTTTTTTCAGTTTAACTATAGCATACGGGAATTGCTGCTGCTTATTTATGAGAGCAATCTTCAATCCGTAATTTATGACGCTTTCTATCAAATCATGATGCCACAGCACGGAGCAAATGCTATTGACTGCTATAAGTGCAGATTTTTTTCCTATGGTTTATTCGGCCTGTTGGATGAATGGGTCAAACGCGGCTTCTATGAAACCCCGGATGAAATGGCAAAAACAATAAATGAGTTGGTGACAGATAATTTATAGCCTCCGTTTTTCAACAGACAGATAATAGATAGCGAGATAGTGTTTTCAAGAAGCCGGAATACAATTCCACACCGGACCTATCTCTTTGAAGCCGAGGGCGACCCCGTCGATTATGTGGAGCGGGTGTTCTGGTCGGAAATATTGCACACAAATCGCAGCGTAAACACAAAAACGAATCAGGACGTCCGCCGCTGGCTTGAGGGAGTTTCTTCTGCGCGTCATTATTCGTCCATCCGTCAGCTCAGGTGATCCAGCATCAGCCGGTCTACGGCGATGGCGGCACACCAGCCGTTGTCCAGAGCCCGCACGCAGCGCAGGGGAGAGAGATAGACCGTGGCGCCGGAGGCATAGCGCGTAACCTTGTCATTTTCGGAGAGTATCGCGGTAATGACGGGGTCGCTGATGGTGCCGATGCGCTGCTGCTTTACGTCCCGCAGCCGGTGGATTCCGCTGTCCGGCCGCACTGCAACCACCACATCACTGTCCATATAGTGTACGCCTACGGTGTATTTATCCGCCCGAACCGAAGCCGGGTCAAAGCCCAGAGCACAGTCGATGTTCCCGGAGGAGAGCTGTGCGCCGACCTCCGCCGGGGCAATGGGCTGATAGGCGACCTCCCACCCCAGCACGCGGCCAAGGGCGTCAGCGATGTCGATGCTCATCCCCCGCTGTATACCGTTTTCCAGAAAGGCCATAGGCTGAAACTCCGCCTCCACACCCACGATCAGACGGCGGACGGTCTCCGGCTCCGCCTCCTGAGAGGGTGCCGCAGAGGCGGAAACATCCTCCTCCCGGGGGCTTTCCCCCTCCGCGGTCTCCTCCTTAGCCTCCGCCCTGGCCTCCTTCACAGCGCGGCTGGAGGGCTTTAATGTAATGGCATCCCGTCCCAGCCAGCGGACGGAGATGGCCGACAGCTCTCCGCGGGCGGCAAGCTTGTTCATGGCCGCGTCCACCTGAGGCGCCAGACGGTCGTCGAGCCGGTAAATCAGGCCATAGTGCCGGGCGCCCACCGTTTCCAGCACGCGAAAGGCAGTATACTGGCTCTCACCACAACCGCCAAGCCCCAGCATCAGCAGAAAAACCAGAACAAGGGCAGATATTCGTTTCAAGAGCCATACCTCCTTCCGCCGGGCTGCCGCCGGTTTCCGCAGCTGCGTCCGCGCTGTATTACTGAATCAGGTGCACATTGACATGGCTGTAGCTCATATGTACGCCATGCGCTGTAAACTGCTCCCGCACCAGGCCGTTGATGCCGTGCACAACATCCCAATAGGTGTTGGGGTCGCACCATACATTCAGGCCATACTCGATGGTGCTGTCCTGATAGCTGTTGATAAATGCCTCGGGCGCCGGCTCATGCACTACAGCCGGCATGGTCTCCGCCGCATCCAGAAGGGCGGCGATCACGTCCTCTGTGGCGTCGCTATAGTCCGCATTGAAGGTAAACTGGGCGCGGCGCAGGGGCTCACGGTTGTAATTGACGATAGAGGCGCTGGCCACATCGCCGTTGGGAATGGTGATGACCTGCTTGTTGGGACTGACCAGCACAGTGTAGAGCAGGCCGATGCTGTGGACATTGCCGGCATTGGCGCCGATCTCCACGTAGTCGCCCACGGACATGGGACGGCTGATGAGCAGCGTAATGCCGGAAAAGAGATTGGACAGAATGTTCTGGACCGACAGGGACAGCGCCAGGCCTGCCACACTGATCACCGCAACGAGAGATGCGGTGGGGATACCCAGGGCACCGGCGACAATGACAATGGCCAGCGTCCACAAAACGATTTTTACGGCAGTGCGCAGAAAGCGCTTAACGGTCTCGTCAATATGACGGGAGCGGGCAAAAATCTGATCCATCAGCCGGCAGAACAGCTTGATGACAATCAGACAGATGATAAAAACAATGAGTGCGGAAAGCACGGTGGACAGTCCGTTCAGTCCGAGGGATGAGAAAAAATCCGAGACCGCGCTGGTCTTGCTGACCAGCTCATCCGTGGCGACGACAGCGATTTCTTCCATATGGGGCAACACTCCCTTTCCATGTGATAGGTCTATGATAGCATGATTCCCAACGGGGCGCAAGAGCAGGTTTTTCAATTCCCTGTTCTCCCTCTGGCTCAGACGCCGGGGCACGCTCCGCTCCGCAAGGCAGCGGGTGGCGCCCCGGCTTGTGAACTGCAGCGTGTTCTCTGTGAGCGCCTTCAAAAACCGTCGCCCCCTCGGATATGATCCGAGGGGGCGATGGGCCAACCTGCTGCTGAAAAGCGCTTACTCCTGGCTGATGGCACCCATGGGGCACTGATCCGCGCAGGAACCGCAGTCGATGCAAGCGTCGCTAATCACATACTGGGTGTCACCCTGGGAGATTGCGCTCATCGGACATTGATCTGCGCAAGCGCCGCAGGAGATGCAGGCGTCACTGATAACATACATGGTCTTGAGTCCTCCTTATGTTGATTGTCCAAGCGGTGTGTTTCCATCCGTTGCGCATACATTGTAGCATAGATTTCGCGTTTGTCAAACGAAAAAAGCGGAAAATGCCAAAAAGAAAGAAATCCGCTGGAAAACTGCGGGTCCGGGAGCCGGGAGTTTAGCAGCTCCTATCAGATCTTCATGACATTGACCTGTAAACTGCAGCTTTCGCTGTTGTTTCTGAAAAATAAGGTTGACAGCCGCTATTTGGATATTGTATAATGTCAGGGCTTCTCAAAAAGATGAAGTGTATGGTTCGCTGCATTCTTCCGTCCGAAACGGGAGGGTGTTGAGCATACATTCCAGGCAAGATTCCATTATTTCAGAAAGGAGAACGTATCATGCTTCGCACTTATCAGCCGAAAAAACGTCAGCGCAAAAAAGAGCACGGCTTCCGCAAGAGAATGGCGACCGCCAACGGCCGCAAGGTCCTTGCCCGCCGCAGAGCAAAGGGCCGTGCACGTCTCAGCTACTGAGCGCGTGTATCCCTCTTTACGGCGCAAAGTTTGATACTGGACAATGGGCGGTTTTTCAGCCGCCCTATTTGTGCTTGCAATGCGACTGTCCATCAAGGGAAAAGCATCATGGAATTTACGGATACTTTGAAGCAAAATCATGAATTTCGCCGCCTCTATTCCAAGGGGAAAAGCGCCGTAACCCCTTATCTGGTGCTTTACGCCAGAAAGGGGCGGCGAAAGCAAAACCGAATCGGATTTACCGTCAGCACCAAAATCGGCAATGCGGTGACGCGCAACCGGGTGCGGCGGCGGCTGCGGGAGCTCTACCGCATACATGAGCGGGAGTTTTTGACGGGAATGGACATTGTGGTGGTGGCCAGAGGACGGGCTGTCGGTGCGCAGTACATGCAGTTGGAACGCGCCTTTCTCGGTGCCTGCCGCAAGCTTGCGCTGCTGCGGGATACGGGAGGATCGGACCTATGAAGCATATTCTCATCGCACTGGTAAAATTTTACCGCCGCTTTGTATCCCCCTGCAAGCCTCCCTGCTGCCGCTATATCCCCACCTGCTCCCAATACGCCCTGGAGGCGCTGGAAAAATACGGTGCCCTCCGGGGAAGCCGGCTGGCCCTGAAGCGCCTCTCCCGTTGCCACCCCTTTCACCGGGGCGTGCACAATTTTTATGACCCGGTTCCATAACGGAGAACGCCCGCACCCAGTCTGTCCGGCCAGGCGGCCGCGGCAGAGTAAGCTTGCACGGCTTTTCCGGTAATCGACAGGAGAAGATTTCATGTTAGACGCGATCGCAAAGCCGTTTGGCCTACTGCTCTTATGGCTTTACAACCTTGTAGGGAACTACGGTATCGCCGTGTTCCTTTTTGCCCTGGTGGTCAAGCTCATCATGCTGCCTTTCCAATACAAAAGCCAGAAGGGCATGATGCGGATGCAGGCCCTGAATCCCCAGATTCAGGAGCTGCAAAAGCGCCACGAGGGAAACCAGCAGCGGCTGCAGCAGGAGATCTCCAAGCTCTATAAGGAGGAAAAGGTCAACCCCATGTCGGGCTGCCTGTGGATGCTGATTCCCTATCCCGTGCTGCTGGCCCTCTATCGGGCCATCCGCTTCCCCCTCACCACCATGATGGGCGTCTCCGCCGACCTTCTGGCCGAGGGCGGCGCCATCTATGAGAAGCTGACTGAGCTGGGCTTTGATTTCAGCGGCAGCGCCGTATATATCCAGCTGCGCCAATCCGAATTTATCAGCGCCCATTTTGGGGACTTTCAGCCTCTCAGCGACAAACTGGTAAACATTGACTACAGCTTTCTCGGCCTGAACCTGGCAAGCACTCCAAGCCTCCGGTTTTGGCTCAACGGGGTCACCTGGGGCAGTGTCGGCCTGTTCCTGATCCCCATTGTTTCCGCACTTCTCTCCTGGCTGCAGATGAAGCTGAGCCAGGCCACCAGCCCCACGGCAAACGCCGGCGCCGCCGCCCAGCAGACCCAGCAATCCATGCAGACGATGAATCTGATGATGCCGCTGCTGTCCCTCTGGATCGGCTTCAGCATGCCTGCCGCCCTGGGTCTCTACTGGATTTCCAACAGCCTGCTGTATATCGTCCAGTCCCTGATCCTCAACAAGCATTTCGCCAAGGTTCTGGCGGAGGAGACCGCGCTGCGAGAGGCCAGAATGCGGGAGCGTGAGGCCGAATGGGAGCGCAAGCGGGAGGAGACCGAGCGGCTGCGGTCCGAGGGTCTGACGAAGGAAAACAGCAACACCAGCAAGAAAAAGCAGCAGGCGCGCCAGCGGGCAGAGCTGGATGAGCTCAAGGCCGCTGCCATCCGGGAGGAAAAAGCCGCGAAACGCGCCCGGAAGGGCATCGTGGAGACAGAGGAGGAAAAGCCGGCCAGTCAGGTTGGCAACCGGCGCTATGCCCGCGGACGGGCATATGTACCCGACCGCTTTACCAATCCCGAGCACGCTGCAGAGGCCACAGCAGCCGCGGCCGCAGCCTCCGAGGGAGCAGACCCCATCGACGAAAGCGACGAAAGCACAACCGAGGCAGCAGAGCTCGTGCCGGAGGAGATTGGCAGCTCTGTCCAGGGCTTTTGGGAGGACACGGAAGCGGAAGGCTCTGAGAGTTCCGATGATGCCGCGGAGGACGATCCCCAGGACCTCGACGACACCGTGGAGGACCTGGGCTCCGACGGCGAGGACGATGAAGACAACGAAGCAGAGAGGTGAAAGAGCAATATGACGAAGTATATTGATGTCTCCGGCAAGACCGAGGAGGAGGCCGTAAGCACCGGGCTTGCCAGGCTGGGCCTGACACGGGATGATGTTTCGGTTGAAATCCTGGAGATGGCAAAGCGCACGGGGTTTTTGAATCTGCGCTCCACCCCCGCGGTGGTTCGGCTGCGCTATGAGGTGCCGGACGAACCCTCTCCGGCGCCCGCGGCACCGACACCGGTACCTGCTCCGGCTCCGGCACCCGCGGCACCCAAGGGCAGCATACCTGTTTCCAAACCGCAGCCTGCAGCCCCGAAGAAGGAAAAGCCTGCCGCTCAGCCCAGGCCTGCAGCTGCGGTCACGGCTCCCGCTGCGGATGCCCAGGCCGCAGCTGCAGAGGGCAGGGCCTCCGCAGCGGGTACGCAGCAGGAGCGCGCTGAGCGTTATCTGCGGGGTCTGCTGGACCTGATGGGCGTTCAGGCGGATATTACTGTCCGGGAGCGGGACGGCGGCGGTCTCAACGTGGAGCTCAGCGGCAGCGGCATGGGCGCTGTAATCGGCCGGCGGGGAGAGACTCTGGACGCTATCCAGCATCTGGTAAACTATTCTGTCAACCGCGGCAGCGAAAAACGAATGCATATCAGCGTGGACGCGGAGAATTACCGCAGCAAGCGGGAGGATTCTCTGGTACGTCTGGCGGAAAAAATGGCAGCCAAGGCGGTGAAGTACAAGCGCTCCATGGCTCTGGAGCCCATGAATTCCTATGAGCGCCACGTGATTCACACCGCACTGCAAAATTATCAGGGTGTCTCCACCGCCTCTGTAGGCGTGGAGCCCAACCGCCGTGTGGTGGTCAACTACGAGCGCGGCGATGCCCCTGCCTCCGGCAAGCCCAAAAGCCGGGAGTGGGCATGAGTGCATCGGCGGACAAGCAATGAAAAAGCCCCCCTTCATGCCACCAGTGGCAGCATGAAGGGGGGAGAGAAAAGGGAGAGAAAACATGGTTTTTGACAAATTGCGCGAGCTGCTGGCGGCGCAACTGGGCGTGGATGAGGACAGTATCACGCCGGACACCAACATTCTGGATGACCTGGGCGCCGATTCTCTGGATGTGATGGAGCTCATCAGCACGCTGGAGGACGAATTTAACATCATTATCACCGACGAGCGCATCCGGGAGCTGACCACCGTGAAGGAGGTCTGTGACTTCCTGGAAAGGCTGATCTGATCCGGAAATTATGTGCCTCAAAAAGGCGTATCCCTTTCCAAAGCTGCGGGATACGCCTTTTTGCTGCATTCGGGGAGCCCGGGAGCTTATATTCTTTCCACCGGCTCTGCCACAAAGCATTCACGGCAGGACTTCTCCAGTGTCTTTCCGGCAGCCTCCGCCGTGGTTAGATCCGGAAAGAGTCCAAATACCGCGCTGCCGGTGCCGGTCATTGCCGCACCCAGCGCTCCCGCATCCAGCAGCATGCGCTTGAGGACACCGATCTCGTCAAAGCGCTGGGGCAGAACGTCCTCAAACACATTGAACAGCCGGTGGGCGATTCCGCCCAGATCTCCTTCCTCCAGGGCGGCAATCATTCCCTCTGTGTCCGGATGAATGCGGCTGTTTCTGCTGTCAATACGGGCAAAGAGCTCCGGGGTTCGGATGGAGAAAGCCGGCTTGCAGATCACCACACCGCAATCCGGCAGCGGCGGCAGCGGCTCCAGCCGTTCCCCCCATCCGCCGGCAAGTCTGGTACCTCCCAGCACACAATAGGGCACATCACTGCCCAGGGTCTCCCCCAGCTCCATGAGCCTCTCCGTGGTAAAACCTGCCCCGGTCATCGCATTCAAGCCCCGCAGCACAGCCGCAGCGTCGGCGCTGCCGCCCCCCAGTCCCGCGCCTACGGGAATGCGTTTGTGAAGCTGGATGCGTGCTCCTGCGCCCTCCATTCCGGCAGCCTGAAAAAAAGCTCGCGCAGCCTTAACCGCAATATTTCTTCCGTCACCGGGCAAAAAGCTGAAGTTGCTCTTTACCCCCACCTGCCCGTCCTCTGTCAGCTCCACCGACACCTCGTCACAGAGGCTGATGCTCTGCATCACCATCCGCAGCTCGTGATAACCGCCGGGCATTTGACCCAGCACATCCAGCGTCAGGTTCAGTTTGGCATAGGCTCTTGTCTCCACCTTCTGATTCAACTCTCGCTTCCTCCGTCTCTCTTTTCAGGCACCAGCGATACCGCGTCCGGCGCAGGGAGATTGGGTTTACCGCAGCAGTGCGTCAAACCGGCGCAGCGCAGCCTCCTGTTCCCGGGTCAGGCTGCGGGGTACCTCTACATGCACGGTGACATATTCATCTCCGCGGGGGCGGCCCTCTCCGCCGGGAATTCCCTTCCCCCGCAGGCGGAAGGTGGCATCCGACTGGGTGCCCGGCGGGATCCGGTATTTTACCGGACCGTCGATGGTGGGCACCCGGATCTCCGCTCCCAGCGCTGCCTGAGCAAAGCTGATG
>CAJOPB010000094.1 GCA_905236305.1 uncultured Oscillospiraceae bacterium
AAACGGCGTTTTCTGGGCGCGGCGCTGGCGCTGTGTATGGTTTTGGGCGCCACGGCGGTTCTGGCGGACAGCACGGTTTTGACGCCGGTGCGGGAGGTCTCCACCCTGACGGAAGTCACACCGCAGGAGCGCACGGCGGAGGATTGCTACGCCGTCGCGAAGGACAGCGTACTCTATATCCGCAGCCACTACGCTTCCGGGACTTTGAAGGCCACCGGCAGCGGCTTTGTGGTCACGCCGGAGGGCCTGGCATTAACCGCCGCCCACGTGGTTGACAAGGGGGCGCGGGTGACGGCTCTGCTGCCAGACGGCACGGAGCTGGAGGCTGCCGTGGTAAGCTGCGACAACGACACGGACGTGGCGGTGCTGCGGCTTCCGGTGGGGCAGTATCCGGCGTTGGAGCTGGCGGATACCGCCCCGGCGGGGGGCGCGGTCATAAGGGCCATGGGCTATCCCATCAAAGATACCCTGATGATTACCGAGGGCATCGTGGCCGCGCCGGAGGGCACCGTCAGCGGAAAGACGCGGATGCTGGTCACCTGTGACCTGGTAAACGGCATGTCCGGCGGACCGGTCTTTGACCGCTTCGGCCAGGTGGTCGGGCTGTGCAGCGGCTCGGTACGGACCATGGACGGGATACACCTCTCCGCGCTGCACGGAACGCTGACGGCGGCAGTGAATGCCGCGCTGAACAACGGGAAGGGGGCTGCGTAAATGAAGAAGAAAAGAGTATTGAGCCTGCTGCTGGCGGCCGTTGTGCTGGCCGGCCTGCTCCCGGCGGCGAGTGCGCCGGTCAGAGCGGCGGATACCGGCTACCAGGAGGTCTATCTCGGTGACGGGAGGATCGGCAACGGCAGTTATGGAGCCACCAACCTTGCGGGGAACTTTATCCGCAACGGAAGGAGAAACACGATTGCCGGTTTCAGCACGTATGAAACAAGCGTTGCGAACAATGGCAACAAGCAGTGGCATTACACGGGAGACAGTGAGGTGCGGCTGTGGGGCTGGGGTACAGAGCTGCATCTGACCATGGACACCAGCAATAACGCGCTGTTGACAGCCCTGGCGAAAAGCACTACGGCATATTTCAAAATAACGGTGAGCGCATCCCAGAGCGACAAGGATTATCACATAGCCAAGGCGCATTATGATATAGAACGGATCTGGGCAGAGGTGTACGTAAACGGCGATAATAAAGGAAGAATCGCTTCAAACAATTCCGGCTCGTATGAGGGCAGCCTGCATAACGTAAATACCGTTATGATTAAGCTCCACGTCTATGGAAACCACGGCGAGGATTTCAGCACGATCGGCGCGAAAAACAAGGACGAGGATTGGGCAAAGGCAAATATTAATTTCACAATTTGGGATAACAGCAACCCCACCCTGTCCGGCTATGACTGGAGCTACGATACAAACAAGTCCAGGGAAAATACCGCGGACGGCAAAAAGGAGCTGTTGGTCAAGCTGGGCGTCTCCGATAAACCCGACGATCCGGAGAAACGCTACTACGCATTCAAAGATTACGCCACGGATTCGACAGCCATGGCAAGCCGGGAATGGGTAGATCAGAACTTTACCTTCAGCAAGCCCGTGACGCTGGGAACGCCGAACGGCAGCGGCGGCCTGACCTCTGCCGTTGATGCGGATTACCAGGCGATTGCCAGCCACACCCTGTTTAACAACACCCTTGGTACCGGCTATCAGGGGCAGGGCGAGGAGCGGGGGCTGGTGCTAAAGCAGTCCCTCAGCGACATCAGCACATTTCAGCCGAGCCTTTCCTATCGCTACACCGCCACTTACGGTGACTACAACGGAAATAACGCGATTGACAAGGGGGGCGGAATCACGGTGGCCAACAGCTACGGAGCGTCCCTGATCGACAAGCTTGGGGCTGCCGGCTTGCATGACGCCGCAGGAAATCCGCTGCAGACAAGTGGAGCAAGCGGCAGAAACATTTTCGATAAAAATAACGGCGGCTACGATGTGATCGTGGACGCGGTGCCGCCCACCTATTCCCGCGTGGGCAACGGCGTTACCCCCGACATCCTGACCCAGCTGGTGCTGAACAAGAACGACACGGTGGACTTCATCGTCTCCTTCTCCGAGGCCACCATCACCCGGCGGGACTGGAACAATGCCAATACCTATCTGATGCTGGACAACGGGGACAGGGCGTATTTCCGTGAAAAGTCCACCGACGGAAAGCAGTGGATTTTCCGCTATACCTTCCAGAGCGGGGAAGCCGAGGAGGCCTCGCTGCTAAAGGTCATCGGTCTGAGCAACGACGCGCTGGACGGCAGCCTCTCCACGGATACCGGCGGCGGGGCAGGGAGCAAGTCCAACAATGCAAACCGTACCTTCAATGCAGACGGACGCACCATCACCGACTATGTGGGCAACGTCATGGTGGAGCGGGCCAACGAGGACAGCAGCACCAATACCAGCCAGATCGAGTCCTCCACCGGCTGGGCGGGCCTGGCCGTGGACAACACCCCGCCGGAGATCACATTTAATTATAATGTATACGGCACCGGGGCGCTGACCACGGGCACGGATACCACCTGGGGCCAGGCGGCCAAGGTGATGACCTCCGCCGACGACCCGGATGTGCCTGTGGCCCCCTATGACCCGGATTACGCCGCGGGGCAGAACGAAACCCGCCCCAGCAAGGGCGTCTACCGGCCGGACAACACCACCGGCTCCACCGCCTCCGCCGTGGGCCTGATCTTCTACATCTGGACCCGAAATGTAAAAGCGCCGGGCACCGGGGACAACTTTGAGGCCATCAAGCGTTTCTCCCTCACCGGCGAGCAGCCCAGGAGCGTAAGTCGCCCTTACGCCGACGACTGGAAAAAAGAGACCTATGACCTGGTCATGGCCAACAACTTTTCCGACATTGTACCCCCCGACGAGGCCATGACCAGCGCCGGAGACGGGGCCTGGTACCTCCACGTCTGGACAGCGGATATGACCTGGGATTCCGCCCGGCAGCTGATGCAGTATCAAAATGCCGCGAAAATGCAATATAAGGACGGTTACAACGCGGCGAAGTTTCTCGCACTGATGCAGAGCGAAACCGAGAAAGCGCGTGCGGGCAGTGTTCCCACCGAAGCGCAGGCGTGGGACGCCGTGAAGGTGAAGTTCTATGAGGATGTCTACACCGCGGCATTCCTTGAGCGGCTGAAGGATGGCGGCAAAATACAGTACACCGACGCGGCCCTGACAAACGCGCTGGCGGCGGCGGAGAGCGGCGTTTCGATGTATCAGAGCGGTTATGATGCCGAATTGGATCGGACGGATAAAAAAACAAAGCTGATCGCGGACTGGCATACAGCCCACCCCAGCACGGTCACCGCAGCAGCGGCATGGGAGGCCGTGCAGCTGGAGGTCTACAAAGCCGTCTTTACGGAGGCGTTTGCGAACTGGCTGATCTCGACCGAAACGGAGTTCGACACGACGAAGGCAGACGAAATCGCGCTGGAATATGCCGTTCAGTTGATCCAGTACAGAACAGCGGAGATCGACGGAGAGGATGAGGGCAGTAAAGTCACCACCCAATACGACGCCGGAACAGCTGCGACCTTAAAGGAAAACCTGATCGAAGATAAGGTAAAAGCAGATCGAAAAGCAGCCGGCAAAGAGGGCGACGCGCTCGAAGCCGAAATTACGGCTGCAGAGAGGACGGCTGCGGAGACCGCGATAGAATCGACTTACAAACAGGAGGTTTTTAAGCTTTACAGCGAGCGGTTCCAAGGGTGGATGGAAGAAGCGACGACCGTAAACAGCGAGGGGAAAAAACAGACGGAGGTTGCGGAGGGGACTGCCTGGACCGCAATCACCACAGATAAATTCTCCGCCCAGGCTCTGGCCTATGCGCGCGGCAAAGCAAACGCAGAAGCAACAAAGAACAGCACTACTCCAACGGTGCCGTATCTTACGGGCAAAACTGCGGCATCGTTCACCTCAGAGAAGACCGCAAAAATCGCGGAATATCAGAGTGACAACGGCTACAGCGACGACGAGGCGTGGGACGGCGTTTACACCGAGACCGTCTCGGAGCCAGACGCGGAAGGAGCGGTGACCGTGACCTCAACGCTCTCCATAGCCGGCGTGAAGGAAGAATATTACAGAGCGGTCTATTCAGCATACGTATTTGCCCTGCTGCACGACACATACACAGACGCGGCTGTGACGGCGGCCCAGGCGGAGCTGGTGCGCAGGAGCATTTACAAGGACGATTATAACGCGGCAAAGGCGGCAAGGGAGAAACAGCAGAGGATCAGCGATTACCGTCTGAACGGCACGACGGACAGCACGAGCGGCAGTACAAGCGGCGGGGCAATGACCTATGAGGCGGCAAAGAAGATCATCAGAGGTGAAGTTTATCGGGCCGCCTACACCGATCAGTTCCTGCTCTGGCTGTGGCAGCAGAAGAATCCGAACAGCACGGAGATCGACTATACCAGGGACGACATCTACACCGACGACGCCATGGTCTACGCCCGCACCCAGGCCATGCTGGAAGTGGCGGACTATGCCAATACTGAGGTCTGGGACCTGGCGGAGTTTACCCATGACGACTCCAACTGGACGGTAAGCACCACCCGCCTGCTGCTGGACAACACTTCCCCGGACGCCGGCGCCGGCTTCGCTAAGGACGCCGTGACCGGCGAAAACACCTCCGCTGTGACCATGCCCGTCACGGTCTCCGATGCCCTCAGCGGCATCGATGAGAGCGAGCTGTATTACCAGTGGGTGAAGAAAAACGCGGACGACACCCAGACCTACAGCGAGGTGGAGTGGCTGCAGGCGGTCCCGGACCCCGACGCTGCGGTTCCTGTGGGAAACGCGCTGAGCGACGGCATGGCTTCCCCGGTATACGGGAAAGCTTCCACCACCTTTATCGCCACGACTGTGGGTAACGTGATCGAGGACGGAGATTATGTTCTGTACGTCAAGTATCAGGACATGGCCGGAAATGTCACCATTGACGATTCCGGCGCGCTGGCCGTGACGGTGAAGCTCAGCAGCACCATCACCCAGGGCTTTGGCCCCACCGAGGCCCTGACGGGATACCACCGGGACGTCACGCCCACCCTCCGCCTGACCCAGATCACGGTGCAGAAGGTCCGCTGGCTCGTCTCTGACCAGTTGGAAAGGCCCGATGACACCGATGCCGGCTACACCGAAATTGCCTTTGACACAGCGCAAAGCCAGCCGGAGAAAATGAGTTATTTCTACCAGCTCCCCGCGTTGGGAGCAGAGCTGGCGGACGGCACCTGGTATCTCCATGTGCTGGTCTATGAGGCAGTGGGCAGCGGTACCACCACCTATTATTACCGGCAGGCCTATCAGCTGGACAGGACCGCGCCGGAGATCTATATCAACCCCGACGGCTTTACGGAGCCCCAGAGCTCCATGGAGGTCCGGGTCAGCGCCACGGACAACCTGGCCGGCGTGGATTCCGGGAAAAGCGTCTATCAGGTCAGCGCCTCCAGCGAGCCAATCGCGGCCGGCGCCCCGGGCTGGCTGGCGCTGCCCTCCGACGGAATGGTTACCCTGAAGCAGGAGACAGGCGGCACCTATTTCCTCCATGTGATGATCACGGATAAGGCCGGAAACAGCACCTCCAGCGTATCTCAGGGCTTTGTCCTGCGGGTGAACACCCTGGCCGACCTGCCGCCCTACAGCTGCCAGCTGCTGACTACCTTCACCGATGAAACCGGCAGCTACGCGGTGGCCTATCTGAACCTGGAGGCGGCGGACAAGGCGGGATACCGTTACTCCCTGACCACCAACGGCAGCGGCGAAAAACCCCTCTGGTGTGACTGGCTGCCCTATATGAGCATCATCCGCATCCCGCTGCCCGCGGCTTATTCCGCCGCGGACCTGCAGGTGAAATTCCGCGGCCCGGACGGAAACGTGGGCGCGAACCGGGTCATCAGCACTCGGACCGTCAGCAGCCCCATCTGGGCCACGGCGGAGTTTGACTCCATGACCAAACGGCAGAGCGCTGCAAAGGTGGGAGAGGCCGGCGTCCGCCCCCTGACGCTGCTGATGACCGCGCCGGAGGGCGTGACGGTCACAGAACAGGTGCCGGCGGGCGCCGCGGCCCGGACGGAAAAGCTGGCGGACGGCAGCTTCACCGTGACGGCCAACGGCGTGTATGATTTCACCCTCACCCGCGGCACCCAGACCGCATCCTCCCCCCTCAGCAT
>CAJOPB010000095.1 GCA_905236305.1 uncultured Oscillospiraceae bacterium
ATGAGCATGGAGTCCTTGCCGCCGGAGATGCAGACCGCGATCCGGTCCCCCACCTCGATCAACCCATAGCGTTTCACCGCCGCAATGAATGGGTTCCACAGGGTCTTCCGGTATTTTGTAATGATACTCCGTTCGATTTGCTGACAGGGGGTTAAATCCTTACTCATTGCTCTGTCTCCTTATAGATTTGCGCAAAAATCTCCAGAAAGCGGTCCAGCTCCGCCGTCGTGGTCAGATGGCTCAGGCTGATGCGCCAGCTGCACAGGGCATTTTTCCGGTCCCGGCTCACGGCGTACACCGCCTTGGAGGGCGTCCCTTCCACGCTGCACGCGGATTTTACCGAGACGCACACGTCCTTTTCTCCCAGCATGCGCTGAAGCTCTGCGCCTTTGACGCCCTGTACGCTGAGATTCAGAATGTGCGGCACCGCGTCAGGAGAGCTGTTGAGACGCACCCGCGGGAACTGCGCCATCGCCTCCCGCAGCCTTTGGTTGAGCCCGCAGACATATTCGATTCGTCGCGACTGTTCGGTAAGAGCCAGGGACAGCGCCTTTTCCGCGGACACAGCCAGCGCCAGCGCCGGAGTGCCGCTGCGGTAGAGCGTCAGCGCTCCGCCGCCGTCGATCTGGGGCGTGAGCGCCACGCCGCGGCGTTTGAGCAACATGCCGCTGCCGTTGAGGCCGTAGAACTTGTGGGCGGCAAGGGTCATGGTGTCGATTCCCTCCCACACCAGGTCGGTTTTTCCCACCGCCTGGGTGGCGTCCACATGCAGACGGCAGTTGGGGAAATCCTTCAAAAGCGCAGCGATCTCAGGGATAGGCTGGACGGTGCCCAACTCACTGTCCACGGCGCTTATGGCCACCAGCACCGTATCCTCGCGCAGCAGCTCCGACAGCCGCTCCAGGTCGATCTTACCGTCCCTGCCGATTTCCGTGAGATCGACCTCCCAGCCCTGCTGCTGCAGGACGGAAAGTGTGCCGCCCACGCTGGCATGCTCCAGCGCCGTGGAGATGATGTGCTTCCCGACATGGCGGGAGGCATGGGCGACGCCCTTGAGCGCCAGATTGTTGCTCTCGCTGGCGCCGGAGGTAAAAATGACCTCCTCCGGTTCCGCACCCAGCAGCCCCGCCACGGAGGTGGTCACGCGCTCCCACTCCGCCCGGGCAGCCCGTCCCACAGGATGGTGGGAGTTGGGATTTCCGGGAAAGCGCCGCTCCGTGTTACAGAAGGCCGCCAACACCACCGGATCGACCGGGGTGTTGGCTTAATAGTCGAGATAAATCATTTCCTGCCTCCAAAGCCTGTCAGGTCCTTGATGACCTCGCCCGCCAGAATCAAACCGGCCACGGAGGGCACGAATGCGTTGCTCCCGGGTACCTGCCGGCGCTGGGTACACTTTCGCACCGTACCCGGAGGGCAGATGCAGTGGGCCTTACAGCTGATGGAAAGGTCCTCCTCCGGAGGGATGGGTACCTCCCGGGAATAGACCACCTTCAACGCTCTGATACCGCGCCGCCGCAGCTCCCGCCGCATAACCCGCGCCAGCGGACAGACGCTGGTCTCGTAGATATCCGCCACTTCAAAGGCTGTGGGGTCCGTCTTGTTCCCCGCTCCCATACAGCTGATAATGGGCGTTCCGGCCTCCTGTGCCTGCTCCACCAGCATCAGCTTTCCCGTCACGGTGTCAATGGCATCCACCACATAGTCATAGCCGCTGAAATCAAAGGTCCCCCGGGTCTCCGGTCCGTAAAAGGTTTGATATGTGCGGACGCAGATATCCGGGTCGATCTCCCGGATGCGTTCCTCCGCCACGCGGACCTTATACTGTCCCACGGTCTTCCGCGTGGCGTAAATCTGCCGGTTGATATTGGTCAGGCAGACGCGGTCGTCGTCGATCAAATCCAGCGCCCCGACGCCGCTGCGGGCCAGTGCCTCCGCCGTAAAGCCTCCGACGCCTCCGAGCCCGAAAACGGCAACCCGCGATAACCGCAGGCGTTCCATTCCCTCCGCGCCGAAAATCAGTTGTGTTCTGGAATATTGGTTCAGCATAGCTGCATTGATTCCTCCGCCTCGTTCCCTTTCCTTCCTGAGCTCATACGCGTCCTGCCTCCAGCTCCGCCGGACTCAGCGTGCGGTTCATGCTGCCCGTCTGGTAACCGCCCAGGTCCATGGTGACATAGAGAAATCCCAGCGTCCGAAAAGCCTTATCGATCTCGGCGGCGTGCTCCATGAGCATGGGAAACTCCGACCGCAGCAGCTCGATCCGTGCCAGCTTATCATGAATGCGGACGCGCACCTGACGAAAGCCCAGATCCAGCAGCTTCTGTTCCGCCTTGTCCACCATATCCAGCTTTTCCTCGCTGATGGTCTCCCCGTAAACAAAGCGGGAGGAGAGACAGGCAAAGGACTGCTTATCCCAGGTGGACAGTCCCATTTCCTTTGACAGCCGGCGGATCTCCTCCTTATTCAGCTTCGCCTCACGCAGCGGGCTCAGGATTCCCAGTTCCGCAACGGCGGTCAGGCCGGGACGGTAATCGCCGTTGTCATCCATGTTGGAGCCTTCTGCGACGCAGGCGATTCCTCGCGCCGCTGCGATCTCCTTGATTTTCATGAAAAGCTCTCTTTTGCAGAGATAGCACCGGTTCTTTGGATTCTGACGAAACCCGTCAATATCCAGCTCCTCGGATTGGACAACAATGTGCTCGATCCCCTCTGCGGCACAGAAAGCCCTGGCTTCCTCCAGCTCGCGCTTCGGGAAAGAACAGGACTGTGCCGTAACGGCGATCACGCGGTCACCCAGGACATCATGGGCGTTCTTCAGCAGGAACGTGGAATCCACACCGGATGAAAACGCAACCGCGAGGCTGCCAAGCTGCTTCAGATACTCGTTTAATTGCCGCTGCTTTTGATGCAGTCCGTCCTGATAAGGCATCTGTTATTCCTCCAATTCTGTCAAAGTCCCACGGCTCTCATCGCCTGATCCAGGTCCGCGTTCAAATCCCGTTTCTGGAATACATCAGCAGATCCGTCGAGGAATAGCTGACCTGGCTGAGATCGTCCGGCAGCTTGAAGCTGTTCGCCATGTGGAGCGGGCGGCGCACCGCTCCGGTTTCCAGATCGTAGTCCGTGCCCGTATGGACGGCCTGCGTTGTGATATCGTAACCCCGGAATTGATTTTCTTTCTTTGCCATGGGAAACGCCTTCCTAAATACCTATTTTAATAGTGGGTTTATGCAGCTTTATTATAGCACATCGTATGAACTCTGTCAAACAAAGAAGAAGACGCTTGATTTCCTATAAACCTTTCTGTATAATAGGTAGGAGGTGATTGCTTTGTTTATTTCGACCAAAGGCCGGTACGCGCTTCGGACGCTGATTGATATGGCTGAACATCAATCAGATGGGTATCTTCCTTTGAAAGATATTGCCGTGCGACAGGAAATCTCCGAGAAGTATCTGGAAAGCATCGTTAAAATATTGGTCGCGGGAGGATTGGTGACCGGAGTGCGCGGGAAAGGCGGAGGGTACCGTCTGAGCAAAACCCCGGAGCAGATTCTTGTAGGCGATGTATTGCGGTTGAGTGAAGGATCATTGGTTCCGGTAACCTGTCTGGAAGAAACCAGTTCACCCTGCCCCAGAATGGTACAGTGCCGGACATTGCCATTTTGGACCGGACTTCAAAAAGTGATTGACGATTACATCGACAGCTACACCGTATCCGATTTGATCCGTCCCTTTGAAGCGGGCAATGATTATGTCATATAGCATCCTGTTCCGGCACAGTCCTGCTATACGGAAACAGCCCCCGGCCTGGAATCCCGTTCCAGACCGGGGGCTCATACTTTTTGATTACACAGTGATTGTCATTGCGGAAGGTACAGAGTGTTATCCGTCGTATTCATCCCAGGAATCGCTGATTCCGTCACGGATAAAAAAGTAAAAATATCCTTGCTTCTCTCCATGTGACGTGTTATAGTAGGAAAAACCATATTTACATATCAGTCTTATAGGTTAAGCGGTGTGTTGCGCATTGCCTGATGACAGGATAGCAGGCAGTTTGCCAAAGTCAACATCAACCTGAAACGCGGAGGAAAAGATTATGACGATTACGGTTTCCGGAAACAGAAAAGAATACCCGAAGGGGTTGACGGTGGAGCAGCTGATCGCATTGGAGAATGTGGATTCACCCGTCTATGTCACGGTGATGGTCAACGATTCGTACATTGCCACGGAGGACCGGGAAACACGCACGCTTCAGGACGGCGACGCCGTAGAGTTTCTGTATTTCATGGGAGGAGGCGGCTGAACATGGCATTCACCAATGAGGAGCTGGAACGTTATTCCCGCCATCTGATTTTGAAGGACGTCGGGGTGAAGGGGCAGAAGAAGCTCCAAAACGGCAGCGTGCTCATCATCGGCGCGGGCGGGCTGGGCTCCCCGGCGGCGATGTATCTGGCGGCGGCGGGCGTCGGGACCATCGGGATCGCGGACGCAGACGCGGTGGACCTGAGCAACCTGCAGCGTCAGGTGATCCACACCACGGCGGACGTCGGCAGGCC
>CAJOPB010000096.1 GCA_905236305.1 uncultured Oscillospiraceae bacterium
ATTTTCATCAGGGTGCTTTTTCCCGCGCCGTTTTCGCCGCACAGCCCCAGCACCTCGCCCTCGCCCAGGCTGAGGTCGATGTCCACCAGGACCTGGTTTCCGAAAAAGTCCTTGCTGATGTTCCGCATCTCCAAAAGAGGAGCACTACTCATATCTCTTGCCTCCGGTCGTTTTGGTTGAAGAAAAGCGGGAGGGAGCGTTGCTTCTCCCTCCCGCTTCAAACATGGAAATCAGGCGATGGTAAAGTATTCCTCCGGGACCTCGATATCGGTGGAACCCATATAGTGGCCGGGATCGCCCATGATATAGGTATCCTGATAGATCAGGAAGGTGTTCTCGGCCTTGACGCCGGTCTGGGCGTTGGTGTAGTTGGAGCCGTTCCAGGCCGCGCCGGGGGAGAAGACCTCATAGGCCTTGGAGATGTCGTCGATCTCCAGCAGCTCGCTCTCGCCGTTGATGACGTTCAGCGCGTGCTGGGCCAGACCGGCGGAAACGGTGTAGCCGTAGGAGTAGGCCCAGGTGCCGAACTTGCCGGCGCCGCCCTTGTCCACGATGGCCTGCTCCACCTTCTCCAAAATTTTGGCATAGTCGCCGGCCTCAGCGGTCAGGTCGATGCCCAGGGCGCCGGGATAGCCCATGGTGGGAGAGGGCAGGTCCGCCTCGATGAAGTATCCGCCATACTCCAGCAGCTGCTTCAGCAGCGGCTCGGTGTGGGCGTCGTTGGTGCAGAAGTAAGCTGCGTTCTCGCCGTATTTCTCCACCCACTCAGGCACCTTTTCGAGGATGTATGCCTGGGCGCCGGCGACGCCGACGTCGGTGGTGGGGTCGGGAGCGGTCTCCAGTACAAACTGCATACCGAACTCCTCGCAGGCCGCACGCATGATGGCAACGCGGCGGGACATGGTCTCATAGGACATGTGACGGGGGAAGGAGATATGGACAAAGGTGTCGCAGCCCAGCTCATGGGCGGTGCGGATGATCAGATAGCCGCGGGCGACAAAGTCGTTGTTGCAGACCAGGTCAGCGGCGGAGCCGATCTCGGGAAGGTCCTCGTGGGACTCGCCGGCGATGCAGATGATGTCAGGGCGGCGCTCCTTGATCTGACGGAAAGCCTCGGTGGTGCCGGGGACGGCCTGGTTGACGACGATGGCCTTCATGTCGGGGTCGTCAGACAGATTGACGATGGTCTGAATGGTGGTCTCCAGCTCCTCGGTGAAGTTGTCAGGATAGATGGCAAGCTTGACCATATCCTCACCATACATGGCCTGGAATGCCTCAGCGCCGCGGCGATCGTCCTCGGACTGAGAGACAGAACCGGTGACAATGCCGATGTGGGGCTTGGACGCAGGCTCGGCAGTGGTGTTGTCCGCCGGAGCGCTGTTCTCGGCGGGAGCACTGTTTTCCGCCGGGGTGTTGTTGGCGGGGGTATTGTTCTCCGCCGGAGCGTTGTTTGCCGCGGGGGCATTGCCGCCGGCCGGGGCGTTGCTGCTGCTGCCGCAGGCTGCCAGCGCAAATACCAGCGCCAGCGCCAGGACGATGCTAAGAATCTTTTTCATGGTAACCTCCCTGTTTTTTTTAGACAGTCATTTGTTTTATGCTGTCTCGAACCTCTATAGTTTACCACACATTCACTATTTGTCAACAAAAAGTGCCGGGTGTTGTTGCGGCCGGTTACAGTTCATACGCCGGGGGCGTCTGAACTGTAACAAGGGTAAGCACTGCGCTCCGCGCACGTCTTGGCGGGAAATTCCGCGCCAATCCGCACACGTTGATTTATTCAGCGTTTCCTTAACAGAGTCAGTGTGAGAAGTATTTTTTCCCGAAAACGCGGTTTGCTCTCTGCGGTGGGGCGCATATTTTCAGCCTGCTGCGGTGGCAGTCAGGAGACCTTGCAGAGGAAGGGTACCGGAAACTTCAGCCCGGCAGAGCAGGGATAGCTCGTCCCCCCGTCCTCCCAGTGGATCTGCATCCGCACGCCGCGGCAGCCGGGATCGGGGCAGGCCCGAAAATGGCGGTTTACGATGACACCGACCTGGGTTCCGTCCGCAGAGAGCGCCAGCTCCACCGGCTTTCCCACCGCGGAGACCCGCTCCGGCAGCGCGTGGGTCAGCTTTTCCCTGGCGCTGGATTCCCGGAATCCATTGGAAACCAGCAGAGCAACAGCATCCTCAATCATGGCCTGACGGACATCCTTCATAATATATCGTCTCCTTCTCTGCCTTTTTCAGACAGGAGTAGATTATACCGAAGGACGTCGGGAAAGTCCATGGGCAAAAAGCACGGAAAATCGGCGTGCTTTTCTGTATTGACAGGCCGCAAACCTCTCTTATGTCAACCTGATAGAGACAAACCCTGGGAAAAACCCGCTCTGCGGGGGTTGCGGATTATGCTTCCGGCGCTCCTGCTCCGGTTTCACTCAGGCGAGCTGGCGGTACAGGTACAGCACAATGTCCTTGCGGGGACAGACGGCGCCGGGCGCAAACGCCTGCGCCGTGCCGGAAAGGAGCGTCTCATCGCCGGCCCACCTCACGGCATCGTCATACCACGTCCCTTTTCCGGTCCTGCCCGGCTCGCCTGCCGCGCGGTAGAGAAAGGTGATGACCTCTGCGCGGGTGCAGGTGATCTCCGGGCCAAAACGGTTTTCCGCTACGCCCTTGGTGATACCCTCCTCAACGGCCCACAGGACCGCTTTGCCATACCACTCGTCCCTGTCCACATCCCCAAACGGATTGACGGGATTTTTCGGCTCCGGGCACCCCTTCGCACGCCAGAGAAAGGTGACCACCTGACTGCGGGTGACGGTACCCTCCGGATTGTAGTGGCTGTCGTCCACGCCGTTTGTAATCTGGGGCTCATGGAAATAGGCCCACATCACGGGCTCATAATAATAATCCTCCTTGCGGATGTCCGAAAAGGGATTGGTCTTCTCCAGGACGCCGAAATTGAAGCGCACGGTAAGGCTGGTGTTGTCCTCCTCGTTCCGCTGTACCTCCGCCTTTTCCCCGTTTACCTTCACTGTCAGGGGGTCCGGGCCAAATACATAGCCGTCCTCGCAGATCAGACTGATGAGCGCAGTGTAGGACATGTCCGCGAGGAAGGCGCTGCCGCCAAACTCATTCATCTGTCCCTTGCCGTCCGACTGCATCCAGCGGATGCCGGGGATTACGACCTCCTGGCTGCTCTGTGCCTCCAGCCTGCTGGTGCTTTTGAGCCGGAAACCGTCAGGCGACAGCTTTGCGTCCGCTGCGGGCTTTCCGCCGGCCTGCGGCGGGTCGATCTGAATATTCAGAGAGGTGATGACCTGCTCCGCCGGCTCCGGGGAGGGCAGGGCATCGGGCAGCGTGTAGAAGTAATACAACGCGAAGCAGGAATCCTCGAAAGGCGCTGCATCGGCCGGGTTACCGTTGATCGTCACAGTCAGGGAGTATGTGCTGCCCGGTTCGGAAAAGGTATATCCCTCCTTCGCTGTCAGCGCAACCATGACGCCGTAGTGCCCGCCGGGTAAAAAGGTCTCCTCAGGGCTCATGGCATCATCGTCCCGGAACCAGCCGACTCCGTTCTGAAATCCGTCGGAATTATTCGAAAGGTCGACCGCATATTCTGTTCCGCCCAGGCTGACGGAATAAGAGGGCTTCTTTCCGACCTCGGGTTCCGTGACCGTGAGTGCGACGGAGGGAATTTTCGCCTTTGGCTCAGGCAGCGGAGAAAACTCATAGCTGATCGAAAATGACTCGGAATTGCCGGTGACCACCGCGCTCTCTCCGTTGAGGCGCACATTCACACTGGCCTCGCCGGCGCGGTTTGTCGCAAAAACGCATCCCGGGACGGGGGAATAGTCCGGGTGTGCGCCCACCGCAGGCGCGGTAATTTCGATGGACATGTCGGTGACCTCATATCTGTCGGAGCCCTGCGCCGGGGTATCCGCCAGCGCCGCCGGCAGCAGCGCACACGCCAGGGCCAGGCAGAGGAGAATGCTGATTACGCGTTTTTTCATCTCAATTTCCTCCTGATTATGATGTTTGCAGCGCTGGGTTTCCCTCAATAATACGGTTTTCCATCAAAAGCAGATTTTAATAAAACTGTACGGCCTGACAGTGACTCTGAGAGATGCGGAGCTCCAGCTCCGGAAAGCCCTTTGCCAGCCAGTCCCGCAGACGGGGCACGACCACGTTTTCCGTACAGAAGTGATCCGCGTCGATCAGCGTCAGCCCCAGGTCTCTGGCCAGCAGAAACTGGTCATACTTCACATCTGCGGTGACATAGGTATCGCAGCCCAGCGCCGCGGCCTTTTCCAGCTCGCCGCCGCCGCTGCCGCCGCAGCAGGCGATATGCTCCACCGTCTTGCCGCCGGCGACATAGCGCAAGCCGTTGCCCGCCAGGACGCTCTTTACCCGGGCCAGGAATGCGTTCAGCTCCATGGGCGCCTGCAAGACTCCCACCCGTCCAATGCCGTAAGGCCGGCCATCGGGGCCGCTGCCGTGGGTGTCCAGCAATCCCGTGACCGCGGCGCCCAGCGCATCCATCAGCGCATCGTTGACGCCGCCCTCCGCCGCGTCCAGGTTGGTGTGCATACAGATGGCGGACATGCCTCCCCGGATCAGCCGGATCACCTTTCGTCCCACCGGATCGTCATCGGTAATACGCCGGGCAGGATGGAAGATCAGCGGGTGGTGTGAGACAATCAGCTCCGCTCCCCAGTCCGCGGCCTCGGTGATCACGTCCTCTGTGATGTCCAGGGCTGTCAGCACCCGCGTCACCGGCGCCGCGGCAAAGCCGGCGAGCAGGCCCACATTGTCAAAGTCCAGCTTCATGTACATTGGGGCAAGCCGGTCCAAAAAGTCACATATATCCTTCACATTTGCCATGCTGCGGCCTCCTTATAAATCTCCCGCCACTGCTCCAGCTCCTGACGCATACATCCCAGAGCCTCCGGGCTGCTGCGGCGGGCCAGCTCCAGACCCTGCAAATGCTTGCGGCAGCGCTTGGTCTGTTCCTCCGCATATGCTTTTAACAGCGGGTCCCGCTTTTCAATCAGGACCGGGTCCGCCGGTCCCTCCGGACGCATTGCGCCCGGACCGACCAGCCACACCAGATAGATGCGGCCGGTATCATATACCAGCGACGCGTCTGCAATCATGCGTCCCCGCGCCCCCAGCCACTGCCGCAGCAGGGCGTGCTTGGTCTGCGGCTGCAAAATCAGGCGTTTTTCCAGTGCCCAGGGGGCCGCGGCCAGAATGCCCTGCATGGTCTCTCCGCCCATACCGGCCACAATCACGGTATCCACATCCTCCGGCCGGCACAGGGCCAGCCCATCGCAGAGATAAAGCGTCAGCTGCTCCGACAGTCCGGCACGGCGCGCGTCTGCTGCGGCGTTTTGCAGGGGGCCGGGCTTGTTGTCTGTGGCCCAGGCGTGCTCCGCGCGGCCGGTTTGCAGCAGCCAGAGCGGGATATAGGCATGATCCGTACCCACATCCACGACCCGGCACCCCGGCTCCGTATAGGCCGCCACCCGGGCCAGCCGGGGAGAAAGTCTGATATTCATGGCGATTCAACTCCATATATCATATATCCGCGGCGAAATAAAATAAGCGGGGCATTTCCGCCCCGCTCAGGCTGTGGTCACACCGCATGTCTCTCATGCGCGGGCCGCAATAAATGCATTCAGATCCTCCAGGAAGGAATCCGGGTCCACTCCATGGACCATGCAGGCCTCCTCCACGCTTTCACCGGTAGCCATGGCACAGCCCAGGCAATGCATACCAATGGCCTGGAACATGGGCGCGGTCTCCGGCACATTCATCATCACCTCGGAGATGATGGTGTCTCTTGTAACCTCAAACATTTTTATTCTGCCTCCTCCGGCTTGTTTTTCCTTTTTCCGCCTGCGGCGGAAAAGCGCGCGTAGCCACGGTTATTATATCGCATTTCACACGGAAAGCAATACAAAACAAGGGAAAACGCGGCGCTGATTATCGCCGCGTTTCTCTAAGGCTGAGCATCGGAAGGATTACTCAGCAGCCTTCATCTTTGCAAAGCAATCGCTGCAGTATACCGGACGGTCATCGCGGGGCTGGAAGGGAACGCGGGCAACACCGCCGCAGGCGGCGCAGGTCGCCTCAAAAAACTCCCGGGGGCCGCGGGCCGCTGCCTTGCGGGCATCACGACAGGCCTTGCAGCGCTGGGGCTCATTCTGGAAGCCGCGCTCGGCATAAAACTCCTGCTCACCGGCGGTGAACACAAACTCGTTACCGCACTCTTTGCAAACTAAGGTCTTGTCTTCGTACATTGTGGGTTCCTCTCTTTAGATCTTCCCCTGTGGGGGTTAATATTTGCGTCAGTCTTCTGGCTCCGTCCCACACTCTCCCGCTGTCGGGGAAGCGGAGGACGCGATCAAAGACTGAAATCGCCGGGATTGAGGTGCCGCGCCAGTTTCTTCCGAATGCGCTGCACGGCATTGTCAACGGACTTGATGCTGCGTCCGGTGCGAAGGGCTATTTCCTCATAGGGAAAGCCATTCAGGTAATGGGTCAATATCTCTCTTTCAAAATCCGACAAATACCGTGAATATACGGAAATAAAATCTCCTTCGCGTTCTCTGGCCAAAAGCTGATCCTCCGGGGAACGGTCAAAGCTTCGCCCTGTCGGAAGAGAGACGCGCTGATTTTCTTCAGAGAGGATTTCTTCCAGGGAAACGCCGTCGTTCAACGGCGAGTGCTTCATCCGCGAAGCGGAACGGGCTGCACTCATAACTCTGCGGCGGATACAGAGCTCTGCATAGGTGTGAAAGCTTGCGCCTGCCTGGGGATCGTATTGACGCATGGCGGACAGCAGCCCGATCATGCCCTCCTGCAAAAGGTCCTCGCTGTCTCCGCCGGCGAGGAAAAAGGGTCTGGTGCAGGCCAGGACAATCCGCCTGTAACGGAGGATCAGGGCATCTCCGGCCAGCTCATCCCCGGCCCGGGAGAGCTGCAGGAGCTGTGTGTCCGGGATATTGGAATAGTCGATCAATGCAATTATCTCCAATATTCTATGAATATTATAAACTCATGAGAAAATAATGTCAAGAAAAAATGAAAAAAATATAGAAAAAATGCTCAGTTGCCGTCGGAGCGGGCTTTCAGTCCAAAATTGCCCTATCATCCCGGGCTTGCCGCCGGAGCCGTCAAAGGTCCATCCGGCTCTGTCCCATATAGGGAATATGCAGATGCTCATACGCCTTTTGGGTCACGCAGCGGCCCCGGGGCGTCCGGGTGAGAAAGCCCTGCTGCAAAAGGTAGGGCTCGTAGACATCCTCCAGCGTCACCGCCTCCTCATTGATCGTCGCGGCCAGCGTATCCAGTCCCACGGGGCCGCCGTTGTAAAAATCAATGATACTCCGCAGCATTCTCCGGTCCAGCGCGTCCAGACCCAGGTGGTCCACCTCCAGCCTTGTCAGGGCCTGGTCCGCCACCTCCCGGGTGATGACGCCGCCGGCCCGTACCTGGGCAAAATCCCGCACCCGGCGGAGCATCCGGTTTGCGATTCTGGGCGTGCCGCGGCTGCGCCGGGCAATCTCCTCCGCGCCGCTGCCCTCGATCTCAATGCCCAGAATGCCGGCGGAGCGAACGACAATGCGCTTCAGCTCCTCCGGAGTATACAATTCAAGACGCAGCACCACCCCAAAGCGGTCCCGCAGCGGGGCAGTCAGCTGTCCGGACCGGGTGGTTGCCCCGATCAGAGTGAACTTCGGCAGGTCCAGCCGGATGGAGTTGGCCGAGGGGCCCTTGCCAATGATGATGTCTATGGCATAGTCCTCCATGGCGGGATACAGGATCTCCTCCACCTGCCTGTTGAGCCGGTGAATCTCATCCACAAACAGAATGTCGTTGGGCTGCAGATTGGTCAGCAGCGCCGCCAGATCGCCCGCCTTCTCAATCGTGGGGCCGGAGGTGATGCGCATATTGACGCCCATCTCGTTGGCTATAATGGAGGCGAGGGTGGTTTTGCCCAGCCCCGGGGGGCCGGAGAGCAGGACATGGTCCAGCGGCTCGCCGCGAAGCTTGGCAGCCTCGATGAACACCTCCAGATTCTCCTTGGCCTTTTTCTGTCCCACATACTCGTTGAGATAACGGGGCCGCAGCGTGACCTCGCCGCTGTCCTCCGGCTGCAGGGAGGTGCTGGTCAGCACCTGGTCAAAGCTCTCGTCAGAAAAGCTGATGCTCATGCCCCGGCTCCCTTCATGCTGTCATCTGCCGCAGGACGGCCTTGATAATCTGCTCGGTGGTCATACCCTCTGTCTCAACCCGCTTCAGGGCAGCACTGATCTCCGCGCTGCTGTAGCCCAGCACCGACAGGGCGGCCACAGCGTCGCCCCGGCTGCCGCCCTCGCCGGCGGGTGCGGGGGGGACGGCCGCGCCGGAGGAAAAGGACAGCTCCGACGTCTCTCTGGCCAGCTTGTCCTTCAGCTCCAGTATCACCCGCTGGGCAATCTTTTTGCCAACCCCCTGGGCGGCCATGATGGCCTTAGCGTCCTCGGTGATGATGGACATGACCAGATTTTCCGGCGGGGCGACGGAGAGAATGGCAATCGCGGCCTTGGGCCCCACGCCGCTGACGCTGATGAGCAGCTCAAAGCAGCGCTTTTCGCTGCGGGTGGAAAAGCCGTAGAGCTCAAAAATATCCTCCCGGATATAGACATAGGTATAGAGCCTGGTCTTCTCACCGGTTTTCAGGCTGCCGACGGTATAGGCAGAGGTATTGAGCTGAAAGCCCAGGCCGCCGCAGTCGATCACCGCCATATTCGGGCCCAGCTCCTCCACGGTGCCGCTTATATAGTTGAACATGCGCTGTTTCCCCCGTTTCTCTGCAGGAGTGAGGTGGTGCTGCGGGCATGGCAGATGGCCAGGGCCACCGCGTCCGCCGCATCATCCGGTTTGGGCGCCGCGGACACATTCAGCAGCCGCCGTACCATGTCGATGACCTGCCGCTTTTCCGCCCGGCCATAGCCCACCACCGCCTGCTTGACCTGCAGGGGCGTGTATTCATAGACGGGAATTCCGTGGCGAAAGGCCGCCAGCAAAATCACGCCCCGTCCGTGGGCAACGGATATGCCGGTCGTGATGTTGGTGTTGAAAAACAGCTCCTCAATGCTGATCTCCTCGGGCCGAAGGGCGTCAAAAAGCTGTTCCAGGTCGGAATAAATCTGATCCAGCCGGTTGGAAAGCGGCTGGTGGGCTGCCGTAGTGATGACGCCGCAGGTCACATACCGCAGCTGACCCCGGTCAGAATCCACCACGCCGAAGCCCACGGTGGCTATTCCGGGATCAATCCCCAGGATACGCATCTGGTGTTCCTCCGTGCTTTGCAAAAATGCCAGGTAATTGCGAAACGCAGTTTCGCAATCGACTATTGCAAATGCGGCAGAAAAGCCGTATGGAAGCTCCCAAGCATTCTAGCATAAAAGCATCCATGACGCAAGACGCATTCAGGACTCGTTGACCAGCTTGCCGCTGATGTGCTCGGGTATCAGGGCAAACAGCGCCGTAGCGGGCCCGGAGCGCCGGATCTCCGCCTCGATATAGGCCGCGTCATCGGTGAATTTGCGGCTCAACTGCCGGGCGATGTCATAGATGGTCTCCCGGTCCTCCACAAATTCCACCCGGCCGAAGACAATGACGCTGCGGATATTCAGCGCCCACTCACCCTCCCGGCGCCATCCCTCGTCATAGACGCAGAAGGAGGCCTTGCTGTGGCGGCGGAGCGCATCCAGCTTGTGGCCGCGGCTGCCGCTGTGGAAATACAGTCTTCCGTCCGCAGGGCAGTAATAGTGGTTCAGCGGCATTCCATAGGGATAGTCGTCGTCGCCCAGCACAGAGAGCACGCCCCGGGGCTGGACCTTTAATATTTCGATGCAGTCCTCCGGCGAGAGCTGCTGTTTTGCGCGCAGCATGGGACGGAACATGGAAATCACCCCTTACAAAATATGACTTATATTTTACTATAATATTGTATACAGGCGTTCAGCCGCCGGAGGACACAGCCTCCACCGCGTCGCTGAGGGCAGCGAATTCGGCGATGCTCAGGGCCTCTCCCCGGATGCGCGCGTCCAGACCGCAGCGCTCCAGGGCGGCCAGCGCGGTGTCCCGGTCCAGGCCCAGACCGTGGACCATGGCGTTGCAAAGCGTTTTGCGTCTCTGGTTAAAGGCTGCGCGCACCAGTGCGAACATGGCGCGCTCATTTTGCACTGCGGCAGGGGGCGCGGTGCGGCAGGACATGCGCACCACGCTGCTGGTGACCTTCGGCGCGGGGATAAAGCAGTCGGGCGGCACGTCAAACAATATTTCCGGACAGCAGTGCCACTGCATCAAAACCGTAAAGGCCCCGTATTCCCCGCAGCCGGCCGGCGCGCAGATCCGCTTTGCCACCTCCCGCTGAATCATCACAGTGAGCTGCGAAAAGCACCCTGCCTCCGCCAATGCGGCCAGTGCAGGGGAGGTGATATTATATGGCAGGTTGGCGCAGACAACGGCTTTTTTACAGTCCGCGAGATGCTCCCGGACCAGGGCGGGCAGGTCCAGGCGCAGCACGTCGGCAAATTGCACGGTCACATTTTCGCAGCCCTTCAGCGATTCCGCCAGCACCGGCTGCAGTCCCCGGTCCAGCTCCACGGACAGCACCCGCTTTGCCCGCCGGGACAGCTCCACGGTGAGGCAGCCCACCCCCGGGCCGATTTCCAGCACGCCGGTATCCCCGTCCAGCCCGGCCTCCTCTGCGATGCGCCGGGGCACCCAGGCCGCCCGGAGAAAGTTCTGCCCCATGGCCTTGGAAAAGCGAAAGCCCGTCCGGTCCAGCAGCTGCCGGATCTCATGGACATCGGTCAGGTTCAAAGCGAAGCCTCCCTTTTTCCTGCTTCAAAAGCTTCTCAAACGCCTGGCGTCGGGGGTCATGCCCCTCCTCCTCAATCAGAATATTGCCGCAATAGCGATATCCGCCCCGCTTGAGCAGCTTTTTCATCGCCTCGTTATGACGGTGGGTGTCCACCCGCACGGCGCTCCGGCCCAGGGCGCGGGTCAGCTCCTCCGCCTCCGCCAGCAGCCGGTCCGACAGCCCCGTACCGCGGTATTCCGCCGCAACGGCACTGCGGTGAAGCACGCAGGCGTCATCCTCGCAGCTGCGCCATTTTCCGTCGGTGAGGCCGCGGTAGGCCGGCTCCGGCTGGAGAGAGAGGCAGAAATAAGCGCAGACCTCGCCGCCGCAGGTGAGGACATAGCCCTCGCCCCGCTCCATATCCCCCAGCGCTGCAAGGGCGTCGGGATAGCCGGCCTGCCACTGGTCCACCCGGTGCTTTTTCAGATAGTTTCTGGCCTGGCGGAAGATCAGCGCAATACGCTCCGCCTCCTCCGCTGCGGCGCGGCGGCAGCACACCGGCTCCGTCAGCTTTTTCCGGCTCCGCTCCTTCTGCAGCTCTGCCAGAAGCTCTGCATCCTTCCCGACCGGCGTCAGAGCGGCAAAAAGCTCCGGACGCTTGTCCATGGTGCGCGCCAGCATCTGCTTCCTGCGCCAGCGGTCGATCTCCGCCTGGTTGCCGCTGCGCAGCACCGGCGGGACCTGCCGCCCCTCCCACACCTCCGGGCGGGTGTACTGGGGATATTCCAAAAGGCCCTCCCAGTGGCTCTCCCCGGTGTAGCAGGCGGGATCGCTGAGCACGCCGGGCACCAGACGGCACACTGCGTCCGCCACCGCCATGGCCGCCAGCTCCCCGCCGGTGAGCACAAAGTCTCCCAGGGACAGCTCCTCATCCACACAGGCCTCGATAAAGCGCTCATCCACTCCCTCGTAGTGGCCGCAGACCAGCACCAGATGGTCATATTCCGCCGCCAGCTCCCGGGCCTTGGCCTGGTCAAAGGTTTTCCCCTGAGGACTCATGTAGAGCACCCGGGTACGCCGGCTCCGCGGTTTTTCAAGAACGCTCTCCAGACAGCTTTTCAGCGGCTGGGCCATCATCACGCAGCCCCAGCCGCCTCCATAGGGATAGTCGTCCACCTGCTTCTGCCGGTTTTCGGTATAATCCCGGATCTGGACGCAGTTGAGGGATAAAATACCCTTTTTCACCGCCCGGCCCAGGATGCTCTCGTGGAGCATGGCGTCCATATGCTCCGGAAACAGTGTCAGAATATCAATGCGCATCACATGCCCTCGATGAGGCGCACGGTGATGACGCCCCGATCCACGTCCGTGCGCAATACAAAGGCCGGCACCGCGGGAATCAGCCGTTCCCGCTCTCCGTCCCGCACCACATAGATGTTGTTCCCGGGGCGCTCCAGAATGTCCGCCAATATTCCCACGGGGCTGCCGTCCTCCGTCTCCACCCGGGAGCCCAGAATATCGGCCAGAAAATAGCCTCCCTCCGGCAGATTGGCGTCCTCCCGGTCGATAAACACCGGAAGATTTTTCAGCGCCATGGCAGCGTTTGGGTCCTCCACCCCTTCCAGTGCGGCGATGACAAAGCGCTTGTGCACCCGGGCGGAGCGCACATGCACCGGAGCGTTTTGGATATAGAGCGTCTGAAATGACCGGAGATATTCCGGGCTGTCCAGCCAGGCTTCTATTTTGACCTCGCCGTGGAGCCCATGGGTATTTACGATGCGTCCCGCCTCAATGAATTTTGCTTTTTCCACGCAAGCCTCCAAATAACCGTTGTTTCCGCCGGGGGTCAGTCTTCAAGAATACCCCGCTCATACTTCATGGCAATGATGCGTACCAGGCTGTCGTCAATGCGGTCCCAGCTCACGCCGTCGATCTCCTCGTCGGCGGCCTCCCGGATGGCATTGGCGCAGCGGTCCAGCGTTTCCTGATCCCAGACGCCCAGAAGAATGTCACAGCCGGCAGCCAGCGCCTGTTTGCAGGCCTCCACTTCGCCGCTGACCGCGGTGACGGCGCCCATGCTCAGGGAATCCGTGATAATCACGCCCGAAAAGCCCAGCTCCGAGCGCAGAATGTCCACAATCCTCGGGGAGAAGGTGGCAGGATTGTCTGCAAGCTCCGGCTCATTGCGCACCGAAAGATGGCCCAGCATCACCATATCCGCGCCGGCGTCAATTCCCGCCTGGAAGGGGAGAAATTCCTCCCTCCTCAGCTGGTCCAGGGTCTTGGTCACCACTGCCGGACCCTCGTGACTGTCCTCCAGCGTGTCCCCGTGGCCGGGAAAGTGCTTTAAGCAGCATGTGGCGCCGCCCTCCCGAAAGCCGCTTACCGCCGCGGCCACCAGCTCCGCGGCTTCCTCAAAGCTGTCGCTGTAGGCCCGGTCGCCAATGACCTCGTTTTCCGGGTTGGACCACACGTCCGCCACGGGAGCCAGATCCGTGTTCAGCCCCAGCTCCCGCAGCCAGGCGGCGAGGGTGCGGGCATTTTCCGCTGCCTGCCCGGGGCCGTCCTCCCGGTAGGAAAACATGGCGTCGAGACGGAGACCGTTCAGCTCCCGGATGCGGCAGACCCTGCCGCCCTCCTCATCTACGCAGGTGATCAGAGGCAAAAAGCCGTTTTCCTCCATAATGCTCTGCTGGCCCTGCACCATCTTCAAAAAATCCTCGGGCTTGTTCGGCAGCATGTTGTTGGACTGGTAGATCATGCCGCACACGGGGCGCCGGGAAAGGGCCTCCCGGGTGACGTCTCCTGCCACATTGGTGTTTTCTCTGCCGGTGACCGCATCAGGATTGACGATGAAAAGCTGGTAGACCTTGGTCAGGTCGTCCGCCATTCCAGCGACATAAGCGGCAGCCTTATCCAGGCTCTCCGCCGAGACGGGGGCAATGCGCTCCCGGGGCGGCTGTGTGGGTGTCACCGGCTCCGGTGTGGGCTGCGGTGTGGACGTCGGGGCTGCCGTTGCCGCACTCTGCGGCTCTGGCTCCGGCGTCGCGGCGGGCGGCTCCGGCGTCTGACTCTCCGCCGGTGGGGCGGGAGGTGGCGTCTCCTCCCCGGAGGGGGCGCCGACGTGCAGCATAATGCCCGCGCCCAGCGTACCCAGGCCGATGCAGAGCACGACCAGCAGCGCGCACAGAATCATGATGTCCTGTTTCTTTCTCATGTGATTGCTCCATTCTCTCTGCCCGGAGTCTTTCCTTGCGCCTTCGGCGCGATAAAAAGCTGAAAGCTTTTAGAGGTACCCTATAGAAGTTTCGTATCATTCTACATGATTCGGGCCGGAATTGCAAGGCCGGCGGCCGCGGCGCCTGTCACTGGGTTACTGTTCACAGGAGGGGGTGAACTCTCGTTGCCTCGCAGAGTTCCGCGCCGCAGCGCAGCCCCTACTGTTCAGACGCCGGGGGCGTCTGAACAGTAACGTCACTGGATATGCTGCCGCTCTCCGGGGGACGGGAGGCCGTCCGGGTTCAGCGTATGCAGATGGGAGACGAGCACCTTCCTCCACCGGCCGGAGGCATAGCGTGCAATGCCGATGAGCAGGGAGAGAGACCAGCCCGCCGGCGTTGCCCACCAGATACCGCGGTAGCCGAATCGGGCAGAGAGCAAAAAGGGAAGCAGTCCGCGGCACAGGATCTCCGCGCCGCTCATCAGCACGGTGGGAAACACGTCAGAGACATTGCGCAAAAAGCTCTGGAAGACAAACAGCACCCCCAGCACCGGCGCGAACAGGGCGGTAATGCGCACAATCTCCGTGCCGACAGAGACCACCTCTGCGCTTTCGGTGAAGGCCCGCACCAGCCAGGGCGCGCTGAGCCACATGACCGTCGCCATGACTGCGTGGTAGAGCAGGCTGACCTGCAGTCCCGCGCCCAGTCCCCGGCGCATACGGTCCAGCTGCATTGCGCCGGCATTCTGGGCGACAAAGACACCGGTGGCCATGCCGATGGAATAGCTCAGGCAGAGACAGACGTTTTCCGCCCGGTTGGCGGCGGTATAGGCGGCCATGACGGTGGAGCCATAGCCGTTTACTGCCCGCTGGATCAGCATGACCGAGGCTGTGACCACCGCCGTGGACAGCGCCGCAGGCAGTCCCAGGCGCACGGTCTCCCGCAGCACGGCGGGATAAATGCGGTATTCCCGCAGGCGGAGCCGAAATACGGGGATGCGCCGGTAAATCTGAAATGCGCAGTAGAGGCCGGAAACCAGCTGTGACAGCACCGTGGCAATCGCCGCCCCACCGACCCCCATGCCCAGCGCAATCACAAACAAAAGGTCCAGTAAAATATTCAGCAGGCTGGAGACCACCAGCGCGGCCAGCGGCGTTACGGAATCTCCGACGGAGCGCAGAACAGAGGCCATGCCGTTATACAGGCAGGCCGCCAGCACCCCAACGCACATCCAGCGCAGGTAGGTCAGGCAGAGTGCAAACACATCCTCCGGTGTCTCCAACACGCGCAGCAGCGCCGCGGCAGCGCCCAGTCCCACGAAGGTCACCGCCGCCCCGGAGAGCATCAGCAGCACCAGCGAGGTGCTGTAGGCACGGCGCATACTCTCCTCGTTTCCGCTGCCGCTGGCCTGGGCCACCACGATGGACGCCCCACCGGCAAAGCCGGAGATCACCATGGTAAACAGATTGTAAGCAGGGCTCGCGGCACCCACGGCGGCCAGAGCCTGGGGTCCCAGAAAATGCCCGACAATGGCGGCATCGGCCATGTTGTAGAGCATCTGAAACACGCTGCCGAGAAACAGGGGCAGCGCAAAGCCCAGAATCAGCCGCATGGGACTGCCGCGGGTCATATCCATGCTCGTCCCCTGAAACAGCCGCATTCTTTTCCCCCTCTCTCCTGACCGGCTCCGCCCCCGCTGTGAGACGCCTTGTCCGGCGCGCGGGTGCTGTCCTCCGATAACCGGTACAAAATGGCTGCCGGCAGAGCGCCGGCAGCCATCGCTTTTTCATGGACAATATAATGTATAGCACAGCCGGTTGAAAAATGCAAGGAAAATCTGTGCGCTTGATCCGCCCCCGGTTACTGTTCAGACGCCGGGGACGTCTGAACAGTAACCGGCGTTGGATTCTTGCCGCCGGACCCCCTTGACGAAAAGTCGGAAAGGATGTAAAATTGATTCAATTACAGGGTATAAAGGATACCGGAGTATACCTGTCCTTCCGGGCTTTTTTCGGACGCAGATCAAGAGAAAGGCGGATTGCCTATGAGCTTCATCCCAGAGATTACCTGCCGCAGCTGCGGGAAAAAGTTTTCCGCACTGCGTGGCCGCTGCCCCCATTGCGGGACGCGTCACGTCAAGCAGACCATGCGGACCAGCCCTGCCTCGGCTGCCGCGGCCTCCTCTCCTGCCGCTGCCGCCGCCTCTGCGGGAAACGCCCGGTGGCAGTTGATTTTCGGCGGTATTCTGATCGTCGCCGTGATTATCGCGGTCATTATCCTGATCACTGCCAGCCTCAACCCCGACACGGAGCAGGAGCCGGTGGAGACGCCGCCGCTGGCGATGGTGTCCACAGCGCCGCCCGCCACGCCGGACCCGACGCCCTCGCCCTCGCCCACCGTGCAGATCACCAGCCTCACCATCACCTTCCTGGGCAAGCAGGTGCCTGACTCCTTCACCCAGCGGGTGAACTGGGACCCCATCCAGCTCAGTGCGGACATCTATCCCAGAGAGGCTATGACCACTGCCACTGTCACGTGGCGCAGCAGCAACCCCGATGTGGCCAGGGTGGACGATACCGGTCTGGTCACTGCCGTCGGCAAAGGCAGCTGCGAGATCATCGCCGAGTGCGGCGGACTTGCCTCCAGCTGCACGGTGCTGGTCCCGTGACCCGGGGCGCAGCCCCGGCCTCCGTGCGCGGAGCGGAGCGCAGCTTTCTCGCCGGCAAAGTCCAAAGGACTTTGCCGGCGAATTGCAATTCCCACCCCCCCTGTGGGGGTGGGAATTGCAATTTTTTATAGTATCAGCGCTGCTTTTTTCCGGACGCGCGGAAATAGTGATATACCATGCAGCCCAGAAAAATCACGCTGCAGCCGCCGAATAGCGGGTATATCACGTCAATCAGAGTTCCGAAGCCCAGCAGCGAGGCGCACCAGACCAGACCGGACAGCAGGAAAACAGCGCCGGAGCGGTATCTCCGAACCAGCGCGGAGACCTCCTCCGCCTTGCGGAAGCCGGCGAGAAAGCAGGAGAAGGCTGTGCCCAGCATGGCCAAAAGCAGCAGCAACGCAAAAACGTAACCCAGCGGTTCCCAAAGGCGGACCGCAATCTCCAGCATGGGCAGCTCCCTGGCCGCCGCGGCGCCATTGCGGGAGAGCACAAACAAAATCGGGCCGGCGATGAGCAGCAGCAAAGCCGTGCCCAGGGCAACCCCCCGGCGCAGCTGCCGGGGCTCCGCCGCCTCCCCCAGAGGCGCCAGAATTGCGACAGAGCTGAACATGTTGTAAGCCGCAAAGGTCAGCGCGGCAAAAAACCAGCCCCGTCCCTCCGCTGCTCCGGGTGCGGCGGGCAGAAGCTCCGCGGCAAGCACGCTGATGGCTATGGTGCACACCGTCAGCACGGGCACAGTCAGAGAAAAGGCGGAGACCATGCCCTCCAGACCTGTCAGTGTCAGCAGCGCGACCAGCAGGGAGAAGCCGAGACTGCCCGCCGCGGCGCTGAAGCCCAGGCTCTGGGAACACAGCGCACCGGCCCCTGCGGTCATGATACTGTCAATACCGAACAAAAACACAACGGAAAAAACGGACACACTCCCCCGCAGCCAGGGGACGGGCCAGGGTATCACCAGCGCGCTGAGGGATTGCTCCCCGGTGCGGCGTACCAGCAGCAGCGTCATGGCGCCCAGCAGGCCCAGACTGCCCAGGGCCAGACAGAGCCCCAGCCAGCCCCAGCCTCCGAAGCGGCCGAAAAACTGCCACATCTCCCGCCCCGAGACATAGCCCGCGCCGAGGAAGCAGCCGGCAAAGGTCAGTCCCAGACGCAGGGAACCGATTTTTTTCCCCTTCATCGCCGCACCCCGCAGGAAGCACGCGTCACTGTGATCTCGCCCTTTTTTACAGCTGCCTCCGTCACCCGCAGCTCGGCCGGCTGAAACTCCGCCCGCAGTGCCGCGAGGTTGCACCGGTGCTGACCCACCATCTGCGAGATGTCGCTTTTGCACACCCCCAGGGCAATCCGGTCCCCGGGCCGGGACCCCTGTAAAAGCGCCCGGGCCCGATTCAGATATACGCGGCTGCGCACCAGCTCCCCCAGCGCGGGATGATAGGCTCCGGCCACCGCAGCTCCCGCGCTGAGTGCCTCGGTGGGATTGAGGCCCAGGCGAATCACCGGAATGCCGGCGGCGTCAAACAGCGGCAGCAGTCTGGCGCAGACGGACACGGCCTCCTCCACCGTATGGGCCTGATAAGCCCCCCTTCGCCACATTGCGCAGAGCTCCGTCCCCTCCAGAACCACGGTGGGATAGATGCGCACACCGTCCGGCAGCAGCGCTGCCAGCCGCTCCCCGGTCATCAGATCCAGTGCCTCTGAGCTTCCGGGCAGGCCGGTCATCATCTGCAGGCCCAGACGGAAGCCGCCCTCCCTGACCAGGCGCGCCGCGCGCACTGTGTCCGCGGCGCTGTGGCCCCGGCCGCAGGCCGCCAGGACAGCATCGTCCATGGACTGGGCCCCCAGCTCCACGGCCGACACCCCCCGGCTTTTCAGCAGAGAGAGCACCCCGGTATCCACGGCATCGGGCCGGGTGGAGACCCGGATGCTGCCCACCAGCCCGTTTTGCAGCCAGGGCTGGACCGCGTCCAGCAGCTCCCGCTGCTGCTGCACCGGCAGGGCGGTAAAGCTGCCGCCATAGAAGGCGAGCTCGTCCACCCCAAAGGGCATTGCCGCCAAAGCTGCGGCCACCTCCGCCGCCGTTACCGGGGCCAGGTGGCCTGAAATGCGCCGCTGGGAGCAGAATACACAGTTGTGGGGGCAGCCGGCGTGGGGGATGAACAGGGGCAGAATTTTTCGACGGGGGGTCATTTGGCCAGATAGGCCAGCCCGGCCCGTGCCGCCATCTGCTCCGCCTCCTTTTTGGTGCGGCCCTCGCCGCAGCCGATCACACTGCCGCAGAGCAGGACCGAGGAGGTAAAGCGCTTGTCGTGGTCCGGCCCGCTCTCTCCGGTCATGGCGTAGGTCACGCTGTTGCCGGGGGTTTGCTGCACCAGCTCCTGCAGCTCGGTTTTATAATCCCGGTTCATGGCCTCGATCTCCGCCAGCCGGCACAGAATGTTCTCATCAATAAAGGCTTTCGCCACCTCCAGCCCCCCGTCCAGATACAGGGCGGCGATGATTGCCTCCACACAGTCGGCAAGAATCGAGTGGCGCTGCCGCCCGCCGGAGCTGTCCTCTCCCTTGCCCAGCAGCAGACAGCTTCCCAGCTCCAAACGCTTTGCAACCTCATAAAGACTGCGCTCACACACCAACTCTGAGCGCAGTCGGGTCATCCTGCCCTCCGGCAGGGTGGGATAATTGCGGTACAGATGGGAGGCCACCACCATCCCCAGCACACTGTCCCCCACAAATTCCAGCCGTTCGTTGCTGGAGCACTGGTGCTCATTGGCGTAGGAGGAGTGGGTCAGTGCGGTGGTCAGCAGCGTCTCATCCCGAAAGGGGTGGTTCAATCGCGCGCGCAGTGCTTCCATATCAGCCAAGCGCGCGCTCCACGTAGGCCACCAGATCCCCCACGGTCTGAATGCCGCGAATCTCATCCTCCCCGATCTGGGGGATGCCGAAGGATTCCTCGATGCTCATGGCGAGCTCCACCACGTCCAGGGAGTCCGCATCCAGCTCGCTGAGGAAATCCGTCTCCTCGGTGATGCTCTCCGCGTCCACGTCAAACTGCTCGCACACGATGTCTCTGACTCTCTCAAAAATGCTGTTCATGTTGTTACTCCTTTTTCACTTCGTTTACCGTCAGCAGCGAAGCTGTGTTTCGCTGCCGGTTTTCCCGGCGCTTATCGCGCTGTGCTTCCCGGGGACGCGTTGTCTCTCTGTCCGGCGCGGAAGCAGATACCCAGGGGGGAGGGCGCTCAATCCTCTCCGCCGCGGATTTTCATAAATTCAATATGGGACTCGATCTCCGCAATGACTCCGGCGTTGACAAAGGACACGGCCTGGCGCACAGCGCTGGAGACGGCCCGGGCGTCGCTGTTGCCGTGGGCCTTGATAACGGGCGCCTTGATGCCCAGGAAGGGCGTCCCCCCCACCTCCCTGACATCCATCATTTTTTTCAGGGCATTGAGATCGTTCTTCACCAGCAGTGCCCCCAGCTTGGCCCTGGTGGATGCAGTCAGCGCGCTCTTGAGGTTTTTCATCAAAAATTTGATGGTGCCCTCGGCGGTTTTGAGCATGATATTGCCGCTGTAGCCGTCGGTGACGATGACATCCGCCCGGCCGGAGAACATATCCGTACCCTCCACATTGCCGATAAAGGTGATGCGCCCTGCCGCGGCAGCGTCCTGCAAAAGGGCGTGGGCCGCCTTTACCAGCTCCGTGCCCTTGGTATCCTCGGTACCGTTGCTCAGCAGTCCCACCTTGGGCTGGGGTATGCCCAGCATGCTTTTGGCATAAAAGCTTCCCATATAGCCGAACTGCAGCAGATACTCCGGTGTGCACTCCACGTTGGCGCCGCAGTCGATCAACAGCGTGCCCCTGCCTCCGTTGGGCAGAACAGGCGCCATCGCGGCCCGCCGGATTCCCCGGATGCGCCGGACCAGCAGCGTGGCCCCGGTCAGCAGCGCCCCGGTATTGCCGGCGGAGATCACGGCGTCTCCCGCGCCGTTTTTCAGCAGATTCAGCGCAACGGCCATGGAGGAGCCGGGCTTGCGGCGCACTGCGGTGCTGGGGTCGTCGTGCATGTCGATGATGTCGGGGGCGTCCTCCAGGATGATATGGGGATTCTCCGCCGCGCCGCAGTCCAGCAGGAGCTTTTGGATTTCGGCTGTCCGGCCCACCAAAACCACGTCTACGTTCTGTTCCCGCTGGGCCAGCACACCGCCGCGCACCAGCTCGCCGGGGGCGTTGTCGCCGCTCATGGCGTCAATGATGATCCGCATCCTCGGTCCCTCCTGCCTCACGCTTTTTCCAGCCGCTGATCCATGCCAGGGACCGGCGGGAAAGCTCCAGATTTTTTTCTCGTTTTCCCCGGACACGATAGCCCAGGGGTGCGATGATGCCAAAATTGATATTCATGGGCTGAAAATCCGCTCCGCCCCCTGCGGCAGTGCCGCCGGAGACATAAAGACTCAGCGCTCCCACCGCGGTCTCCCGGGGGAAATCCGCAGGGGGCAGGCCCAGCAGAGCCCGGGCGGTTTCGATCCCCGCAAGAAGGCCGGAGGCACAGGACTCCACATACCCCTCCACGCCGGTCATCTGTCCCGCAAAGCGAAGCCGGGGAAGGCTGCGCAGGCGGTAATAGCGGTCCAGCAGATGGGGCGAGTTGAGGTAGGTGTTGCGGTGCATCTTGCCATAGCGGACATACTCTGCGCTGCGCAGTGCCGGAATCAGGGAAAACACCCGGCGCTGCTCCGGAAAGCGGAGATGGGTCTGGAAGCCCACAATATTATAAATCGTGCCCTCGGCGTTGTCCCGCCTCAGCTGCACCACGGCATAGGGCTCCTCCCCGGTGCGGGGATCCGGCAGGCCCACAGGCTTCATCGGCCCGTAGCGCAGGGTATCCTCTCCCCGGCGGGCCATGACCTCCACCGGCATACAGCCTTCAAAAACCCCGCTGTCGTCAAAGCCGTGGACCGGCGCCTCCTCCGCCGTGCAGAGCGCGCGCCAGAACGTCCGGTATTCCGTCTCGGTCAGGGGGCAGTTGATATAGTCCGCTGTGCCCTTGTCATACCGGGAGGCAAACCATGCGGAGGAGAAGTCGATGCTCTCCCGGGTGACAATGGGGGCGGCGGCGTCATAAAAGTGGAGGTCACTGTCGGGACAGAGCCGGGCAATGGCGTCGCTCAGAGGGTCGCTGGTAAGGGGGCCGGAGGCGATAATCACCTCTCCCTCCGGAATTTCCGTCACCTCTCCGGGCACTACGGTGATCCGGGGCTCGGAACGAATCCGCTCCGTCACCATCCGGGCATAGGCCTCCCGGTCCACCGCAAGCGCCCCGCCGGCGGGCACCCGATGGGCGTCCGCGCAGGCCATGATCAGGCTGTCCAGCTGCCGCAGCTCCTCCTTCAGCAGCCCCACGGCGTTGCTGAGCTCGTCGGAGCGCAGGGAGTTGGAGCACACCAGCTCGGCAAAATCGGCGGAGACGTGGGCCGGGGTGCGTTTCTCCGGCTTCATCTCCCGCAGCGTCACTTCGAGGCCCCGGCGGGCAAGCTGCCAGGCGGCCTCGCAGCCTGCCAGCCCCGCGCCGACAACGGTTACCGGTGTGTTCATGACGCCTCCCCCTCCTCGGGGCTGTTCCCGCTCGCGGCGGCTTTTTTGCTCCGGGTGGTCTTTTTCGTCCCGCTCTCCTTCTTTGCCGGCGCTTTTTTTGCGGCGGATTTTTTTGTACCCGCGGTTTTTTTCGCCGGGGCGGCGGCTTTCTTTGTCCGGGAGGCTTTCTTTTCTCCGGCCGCGTCCTCCTGAACCGGCGCCTCCGGGGCGCTGCCGCCGGAGTCCGCAGCGGTCGCTTCCTCCGCCGCTGCGGTCTTTTTCTTCCGATAGCCCCGACGGTCCTCGGGGAGAAAAGCGGGGCAGTCCTCATTGATGCAGAAGGGCTTGTTGCGGCCCCGGCCCGAGAGCTTGAACAGCGTCTTGCCGCATTCCGGGCAGTTCTCCTGTACCGGAACATGCCAGGTCATAAAGCCGCAGTCCTGCCCCTTCTCGCAGGCATAGTAGGTGTAGCCCTTTTGACTGGTGCGCTTGAGAATCCGGCTGCCGCATTTGGGGCACTTGCCGGGCATCTCCACCACCAGGGGCTTTGTAAAGGTACACTCCGGGTACCCCGGGCAGGCCAGGAAACGGCCAAAACGGCCGTTCTTCACCACCATCCTGCGCCCGCAGACATCGCAGATCTCCTCCGATTCCTCGTCGGGCACCCGAATCCGCACGCCCTCAAGGGCCTTCTCCGCGCTCTCCAGCTCAGTGTCGAAATCCCCGTAAAAGTCCCGCAGGACACTTTTCCACTGCTTTTTTCCCTCCTCGATCTCGTCGAGAGAGTCCTCCATCCGGGCCGTGAATTTCAAATCCACAATGTCCTGGAAATAGTCGCACATCAGCCGGTTGACGGTCTCCCCCAGAGGGGTGGGTTTTAAATAACGGCCTTCCTTTGCCACATACTCCCGGGACAGGATGGTGCTGATGGTGGGGGCATAGGTGGAGGGACGTCCGATTCCCTTTTCCTCCAGCGCCCGAATCAGCGTTGCCTCGGTATAGCGGGCCGGAGGCTGGGTAAAGCGCTGCTCCCGGCTGCATTTCTCCGGCAGCAGAAGCTCTCCCTCGTTGAGGTTGGGCAGCGGCTTCCTGATCTCCTGGCTCTCCTCGTCCTTTCCCTCCTCATACAGTGCGGTGAAGCCGGGAAATTTCACCTCCGAGTGATTTGCGCGAAAGCTGTAGCCGGCGCACTGGGCGTCCACCGTGACGCTGTCATAGATCACGTTGGACATCTGGCAGGCGACAAAGCGGGCCCAGATCAGCCGGTAGAGCCGATACTGGTCACCGGTCAGGTCCTTTCTCACCACATCGGGGCTCAGCTCCACACTGCTGGGACGGATGGCCTCGTGGGCATCCTGGGCGCCGGATTTGGTTTTGAAAACCCGGGGCGTGCCGGGATAGTAGTCCGCGCCGTAATGGCCGCGGATATAGTCCGCTGCCGCGGCCACGGCCTCGTCGCTGAGACGCAGGGAGTCGGTACGCATATAGGTGATGAGACCCACTGTGCCCTGCCCGGTGATCTCCACCCCCTCATACAGCTGCTGGGCGACGCTCATGGTGCGCGCCGGGGTCATCCCAAGGCGGCGGCTGGCCTCCTGCTGGAGGGATGAGGTAATGAACGGGGGAGACGGAGACCGGGTCTTGTCGCTGCGTCTGACCGAGACGACCTGGAAGGGGCCGTGCTCTACGGCGGCCACCACCGTGTCAACCTCCTCCGCGCTTTTCAGCTCGCCCTTTTTTCCGTCCTTTCCGTAGTAGTGCGCCGTCAGGCTGCCCGAGCCGTCAGCGCGGTTGAGCACCACGTCCAGCAGCCAGTATTCCTCCGGGGTGAAGGCGCGGATCTCATTTTCCCGGTCAATCACGATCCGGGTGGCCACGGACTGCACCCTGCCGGCGCTGAGACGCGGCCGTCCCAGCTTGCGCCAGAGCATGGGAGAGAGCTTATAGCCCACCAGCCGGTCCAGAACTCTGCGCGCCTGCTGGGCGTTGACCAAATCCATGTCAATATCCCGGGGGGCGCGAATGTTTTCGGTGACCACCTTCTTGGTGATCTCGTTGAAGGTGACGCGCCGGGCCTTCTCGTCCGGCAGCTTCAGAAGCTCCTTGAGATGCCAGGAAATCGCCTCGCCCTCCCGGTCCGGGTCGGTGGCCAGATAGACGGTTTCCGCATGCGCTGCGCTGTCCTTCAGCTCGGAAATAATGGCCTCCCTGCCCTTTACCGGAATATATTCCGGGGTAAAATCATGCTCAATATCCACACCGATCTTGCTGCGGGGAAGATCCCGCAGGTGGCCCATGGAGGCCACCACCTTATAATCGCCGCCCAGATATTTTTCAATGGTCTTCGCCTTTGCCGGCGACTCCACGATCACAAGCTCGGTCTTTGCCCTCGTTTTTGCCATTGCCCTATCGTTCCTCACTTATCGTTGTCAATGCTCCGCTCTGTCACTCTGACATCTCCGGCCCCTGCCGGCTGCATGATATTCAAAGAAAAGCGCTTTCCGGCCTCCTGGGTCACAAAGCCCTTGATCTGCAGCATAGTCAGCTCACTGAGCACGCTGGCTGCGGCCAGTCCGCTCTCGGCCACAATATCGTCCACATGCATTCCGGGCCGGGTCATCACGCCCACAATGCGCAGCTGGTTGGCATTGAGACGGGAGAGCTGGTCGGAGAGCGTGGGGACCGTCTTCCTTTCCGCGGCATCCTCTGCTGCCGGGGCAGGCGCAGTCTCCGGAGAGCCGGAGGGCGCGTCCTCCCCTTTTGGCGCGGGAGCGTCCTCCGCGGCGTCCTTTTCATCCCCGGAAGCCTGCATGGCCGCGGCCAGGCGGGCGGCCTCCAGAATCTGCTGGCGCTTCCCCTTCGCACGAAATTGATAAAAGCCCTTGCCCAGCTCCTCATCAGGCTGCTTCTTCGCGGGCATCCGCTCCCGTTCCGTCTGCAGGGTCCTCGCGGGCACAGCCAGCTCGTCAGGCATTCCCCGCATCCCGCTGCAAAGAATTTTGTCCGGAAAACGATGGGCATACTCCCGCAGCACGTCCCAGCCGTTTTCCGCCAGAGCAGCGCCGGAGCGCAGCAGATTGTTTCCGCCCGCACCGGCGGGAGAATCCGCGTTGAAGGGCACGGCAAAGACATCCCTGCCATAATCCAGCGCCCGCTCTGCGGTGATCAGCGCACCGGAGCGCAGCGGCGCCTCCACCACCACGGTGCCGACGCACAGCGCGGCCATGATGCGGTTGCGGGCAGGGAAACAGTCGGCACGGGTCTTGCTGTCCGGTGCATATTCGCTGATCAGGGCGCCGGAGGCGGCCACATCCTCGTAAAGAGGCCCGTTCCAGCTGGGATAGACGCGGTTGATGGCAGTGCCCAGCACACCGATGACTTTGCCGCCGGCCATCAGCGCTCCCTCCGCGGCACGGGAATCAATCCCGCCGGCCAGCCCGGTGCAGACGACGCCGCCCCGGCTGGCCACCTCATAGGCCAGCTTACGCGCCATTTGGATGCCATATTCCGAGCAATGACGGGTACCGACAATGGTAATCACGGGTTCGGCGTCCACCACCGGCAGCCGGCCCCGGACATACAGCACGCTCGGCGCGTCCGGGATTGTCCGCAGCCGCTCGGGATATACCGCATCCTGCAGGGTGATGATCTGCACATTTTCTTCGGCACAGCGCCGCAGCACGCCTGCGGCGGAGGTCAGGTCCGGGTCCAGCAGACTCTGAAGCTCTGCTTCGGAGATGCCCTCCAGGCTCCGCAGAGCCTCCTCCCCGGCAAAGTAGATCTCCTTGGCACCGTCAAAACGCTCCAGCAGGGCTGTGCGCGTTTTGGCACGGAGAGGACGGAGGGAAGAAAACCATATCCAATATTCCAAATTTGACAATTCCGCGGCCCCCCTTCCGACCCTTTCTTCATACATTATTATACTAAGCGACAAATTATATTATTTTTATATTGTGCTCACCGAATGGATTGCGCCCTTCTCCCGCCCGCTGCTTCGGCGTCCCCCCGGGTCAGCTCCCACAGGATAATGGCCGCCGCCACAGCGGCGTTGAGAGATTCACACGCGCCGTTCATCGGAATGATGAGCTCGCCGTCGCACAGTGCCAGCAGCTGCGGCGACAGGCCCCTTCCTTCGCTGCCTACGGCCACAGCGGTATTCTGCAGCGAGAGGGACCGGATGTCCCTTGCCCCGGGCGTCAGTGCGGCGCCCAGCAGCCTTTGGCCGTGGGCTGTGAGATAGTCCCGCAGCTCCTGCCGGTCCATTTCATAAACGCGCTGGCGAAACACCGCGCCCATCCCGGCGCGGATGGTCTTGGGGTGGTACACATCAGCACACTCCCCGGTGAGAATCACCGTGTCCACATTCAGCGCGTTGGCCGTGCGCAAAATCGTCCCCAGGTTGCCCGGGTCCTGGATGGTCTCTGCCACCAGCGTCTTTCCCGGCGCAGCCGGGGCCCAGGGGCTGGAACGCACCGTAAAGACCACGCCGCCGCTGTTTTTCAGCGGGCTGACATAGTCCAGCAGCTCCCCGGGCACCACATATTGCCGGGCACAGTCGAGCTCCATCCCCGGCGCGTCCCGCCACAGCACCGCTGTGATGGGCGCGCCATGGGCCAGTGCCTCCGCCAAAAGCTTTTCGCCGTCGCACACAAAGGAGGAAGCCTCCCGACGAAAGCCCCCATCTGTTCCCAGGCGGCGGACATAACGGATAAATTCATTTTTACGGCTGGTTATTTTTTCCATGTCCCGATATTCTGCCCGTGCCGCGCTGACGCCGCAGGCAGCGTCCGTTCCTCCCAAAGGAGAGAGGCGGGCCGGACTGCCGCGCAGCGCTTGAAATTGAATCCCGATAACTATAGCACCATTTGTATTTTAAGTCAATTTCCTTTTTGACGCGGCTTTCCGGGGTCACGGTTCAGATGCCGGGGCGTCTGAGCCTCAACAATTTTTGTCACCTTATTGTCCGCAGGCTCTTGAACATTCTCCGTCCGCTGTGGTATAATACATTGTTAAATTGTGTAATAATTTGTTTTGGGAGTACACTATGCTGGAACTGTTATCCCCTGCGGGGAGTCCGGAGGCGGTGGTGGCCGCGGTGCAGAATGGGGCGGACGCCATCTATCTGGGACTGGAGGGCGGCATGAATGCCCGTCGGGGTGCGAAAAACTTCAGCCGGGAGGAATACCTCAATGCGGTGCAATACTGCCGGGAGCGGGGCTGCCGGGTCTACGTCACCCTCAACACCCTGGTCAACGACCGGGAGCTGGAGGCCGCGGCGGAGATTGCCCGCTTTCTCTCCGACAGCGGCGCGGACGCGGTGCTGGTGCAGGACCTGGGGCTGGCCCGGGTGCTGCGCTCGGTCTGCCCGGATCTGCCCCTCCACGCCAGCACCCAGATGAGCGTCCATAACCTGGCCGGCGTCCACGCGGCTGCCCAGATGGGGCTGAAACGGGTGGTGCTGGCCCGGGAACTGAACCGGGAGCAGATTCGCTTTATCGCCGCCCACTCCCCCATAGAGCTGGAGGTGTTTGTCCACGGCGCCCTCTGCTTCTGCCACAGCGGCCAGTGCTATCTGTCCGCCCTCATCGGACGGCGCAGCGGCAACCGCGGCGCGTGTGCGCAGCCCTGCCGGATGCAGTACAGCATGGGACGGCGGATGGACGACTATCCCATGTCCCTGCGGGACAACTGTCTGGTGTCGCATCTGGCGGAGCTGGATGCCATGGGGGTGAAATGCGTCAAAATTGAGGGGCGTATGAAGCGCCCGGAATATACGGCCATCGTCACCGGCATCTATGACCGGGCGGTACATGAGGGGGTGCAGCCCACAGAACGGGACATGGAGCGGCTGACCCTGGCCTTTTCCCGGGAGGGCTTTACGGACGGCTACTATACCGGGAAAAAGCAGGACATGCACGGCGTCCGGGGAGAGACGCCGGAGGAGGTGCGGGAGCTCTTTGCGGAGGTGCGCCGGAGCTATGCCTCCGGAGAGCGCCGCCGGGTGCCGGTGGACTTTCATATCGAGGTGCGCCGGGGCAGAGAGACGGTGCTGACCGCGCACGACAGCGCGGACAACAGCGTCAGTGTCCGGGGCAGCGTGCCCCAGGAGGCGGCCCGGGCGCCGCTGACCCGGGAGGGCGTCACCAACCAGCTCTACCGCACCGGCGGCACCCAGTATCTCTGCCGTGATGTCACCGGCGTCATCGAAAACGGACTCTACCTCTCCGCGGCCTCCATCAACGCCCTGCGCCGGGCCGCGCTGACGGAGCTCAGCGCGGCCCGGATGGAGCCGGAGCGGCGGCGCACCCGGCTGACCCTGCCGCCGGTGCACCCGGTGGCCGCGCCGGAGCGGATGAAGCTGAATATCCAGCCCCTTACGCTGGCCCAGCTGACCCCCCAGCTGGCGGAGCTGCGGCCGGACAACCTGTGTCTTCCTCTGGAATTCTTTTCCCCCGGGGAGACGGGAATCGAGCTGGCCGAGCGCCTGGCGCCCTTTGCCGGGACGGGGACGGGACTCATTGCCGTATTTCCCCGGGTGGTTACGGATACGGAGCTGGACGCCCTGGGGGAGAACCTGGAGCGGGCCAGAACCGCCGGCGTGCGGGAAGCCCTGGTGGGCAATCTGGGTCATGTCGCTCTGGCCCGGGGAGCGGGCTTTGAGACGGTCCGGGGGGACTTCGGGCTGAACGTGTTTAACAGCCAGGCCACCCAGGTGCTGCGGGACGCGGGGCTTGCCAGCGCCACGGCCTCCTTTGAGCTGCGGCTGAGCCAGGTGCGGGACATGGAGAAGTGCCTGGACACCGAGCTGATCGTCTATGGCCGCCTGCCCTGCATGGTGTCGGACCAGGACATTCTGACCCGCGCCGGCGTGGGCCCGGGGGCGGACCAGTCCGCGGCCCTCTCCGACCGCATGGGCTCCATGTTCCCGGTGGTGCGGGAATTTGGATGCAGAAACGTGATATTGAATGCGCACAAGCTGTTTCTGGCGGACAAGCTGGAGGATGTGGCGGCGTGCGGCCTCTGGGCCGGCAGGCTGCTGTTCACCACCGAGAGCCCCCGGGAGTGCGTTCAGATCGTCCAGCGATATCTGGGAAAGAACGACTATCAGCCCAACGGCCTCACCAGGGGCCTTTATTACAGAGGTGTGGAATAGATGAAAATTCTGTTGGCCTCCGCCTCGCCCCGGCGGAGAGCGCTTTTGGAGATGCTGGGCGTGCAGGAGCTGGAGGTCCTCCCGGCCCGGGGCGAGGAGCGGATCGACCCCGGCCTGACGCCGGAGGAGCTGGTGACGGCCCTCTCCCGGCAAAAGGCGGAGGAGGTGGCCCGGCGCTGCGGCGATGCCGGGGCCGTGGTCATCGGGG
>CAJOPB010000097.1 GCA_905236305.1 uncultured Oscillospiraceae bacterium
CCGCCCTAAAGGACTAGCTATGCGTCGCAGCGCGGAATCAATTTTCATCATTTTTGGCGGCGGCATGTACGTCGCCAAAAATACCTTCCACGGAGCGGAGTGTGCGAGCGCAGCGCAGTGCAGCCCCCTGCTGTTCAGACGCCCCCGGCGTCTGAACAGTAACCAGTCCGGTGCAAAAGCAGGTTTTCCCTTGCACACCCGGTTTTCTTTCTGCTATACTGTTTGCAGGACAATCATTTCATCCCCATTTCCGGGGCCGCGCAAGCCGATTCGCGCCGCAGGGGTTTTTCTGTTTTACCCTTCCCCGCGCTGCCGGCGGCTCCGGGTCCGGGGGCACTGTACAGGAGGTCATTTTCAATCATGCCATGCACTACCATTCTTGTAGGAAAAAAAGCAAGCTATGACGGTTCAACCCTGGCTGCGCGCAATGAAGATTCCGCTGCGGGGAAATTCAGCCCGAAGAAGCTGGTGGTGGTCCGTCCGTCGGAGCAGCCGTCCCGCTACCGCTCTGTGCTGACCCACGCGGAGCTGGAGCTCCCGCGCGCGCCGCTGCGCTATACGGCCATGCCCAACGGCATTGCGGACGAGGGGATCTGGGGCGCTGCCGGGGTCAACGCCTGCAATGTGGCCATGACCGCGACGGAGACCATCACCAGCAACGAGCGGGTCCTGGCCGCAGACCCACTGGTAACGCTCCGGCCCGCCAAGGGGGATGTGCCGGAAAAGCCCGGCGGCATTGGAGAGGAGGACTTTGTCACCCTGGTGCTGCCCTACATCCGCTCCGCCCGGGAGGGCGTGGCGCGGTTGGGTGGTCTGCTGGAGGAGCTGGGCACCTGGGAGATGAACGGCATCGCCTTTCAGGACGCGGAGGAGGTCTGGTGGCTTGAGACCATCGGCGGCCACCACTGGATTGCCCGCCGGGTGCCGGACGAGTGCTATGTTTTCATGCCCAACCGGCTGGGCATCGACTATTTTGATCTGGACGACGCCTTCGGCGCGCAAAAGGACTTTCTCTGCTCTGCGGACCTGCCGGATTTTCTCGCGGCAAATCATCTGGTTCTGGACATGGAGGCGGGCCGCAGCTTCAATCCCCGTCTCGCCTTCGGCAGCCACAGCGACGCCGACCACGTGTACAACACCCCCCGGGCCTGGTATGGGCTGCGCTATTTCAACCCCAATTCCTTTGTGTGGGACGGGCCGGAATCGGATTACGGGCCGGAGTCGGACGATCTGCCCTGGGCGTTGGTCCCGGAGCGGAAAATCACGCCGGAGGATATCAAATACATCCTGTCCAGCCATTATCAGGGCACGCCCTATGACCCCTATGCCGCCCACGGAGAGCGCGCGCTGCGGGGCGCCTACCGCCCCATCGGGGTAAACCGGAACAATTTTCTCTCCCTCACCCAGATTCGGCCAGACCTTCCCGACTCCTTCCGCGCCCTGGAATGGGTGGCCTTCGGCTCCAATGTGTTCAACGCCCTGATACCCCTCTACGCAAACGTGGATACGGTGCCGGATTACCTCTCCAACACCGGCGCGAAGGTCACCACCGAGAGCTTTTACTGGACCAACCGCCTGATCGGCGCGCTGGCGGACGCGTCCTACCGCGCCTCCGTCTCCGCGGTGGAGCGCTATCAGCAGGCCGCCGCCGCAGCGGGGCTCTCCGTGATCCTCCGGACCGACCGGGAGCAGGCCGTCTCTGACAGCATGCGCGCAAGAGAGGAGGCAAATGCGCAAATTGCGGAGCTTGTGCGGGAAAAAACCGAAAAGCTCCTGGGAGAGGTGCTGTTTCAGGCCAGCAATTCCATGAAAAACGCCTACGCCCGCTCGGACGGATAACAGCAAAAAACAACTATCATTCCAGTTTCTTTCTGACATAAACGGCACGGCAGACGGGCACACTGCTTCTATGGTAAAAATCATCTATCGAACGGTCATCATCTTTGCCGTGCTGCTGGCCACCATGCGGCTTTTGGGCAAGCGGCAGCTCGGGGAGCTGGAGCTGAGCGAGCTGGTGGTGTCCATCATGGCGGCGGACGCGGCCAGCGTGCCTCTGCAGGACCCCGGCCTGTCGTTGTGGTACGGTATTGTGCCCTGCCTCACCCTGTTTCTCTGTGAATACCTGCTTGCCTGGAGTATGCTCAAGAGCATCCGCCTGCGTTTGTTTGTCTGCGGAAAGCCCTGCTTTCTGGTCATCAAAGGGGTTATCCAGCAGAAGGAAATGCGGAAATGCCGCTTCACGGTGGACGAGCTGGCGGAGGAGCTGCGGAAAAAGGATGTCAACGACATCAGCGCCGTACAGTACGCGGTCCTGGAGACTGACGGCACGCTGAACGTCCTGCTTCGCCCGGACCAGCGTCCCCCCACCTGCCGGCAGCTGGACCTTCCGCCGGAGGACGACGGTTACGCCACGATTGTGGTCGAGGACGGCGTGCTGCTGCGGTCCAACCTGGAGGCGGCCGGCCGGGATAACCTGTGGCTGCAGGCGCAGCTGCGGCAGCACGGCTGCGGGGATCTCAGGCAGGTCTATGCCCTCGTCGTCTATGAAAGCGGGAAGGTGTTCTTTGCAAAGCGGGAGGTATAGCCAAAACATCCATGCGCCTGCTGCGCACCACCATAAATAAAAGCCCCCTCCTCCGCCTTGCCCAGAACGATTTATTCTGCGCCATAATTGCTCACTTTATTTATTGACAGTTCCTGTTACGATGAAAGCCTTCATCGTAAAAATGCAGGGAGGACGCGCGTGTGCACGCACGTCCTCCCTGCCCGATTTTTCAAAAGGAATCCCCCGCCGTCACTTCCCGTTCAGCGTGTCCGAAAACGCCTTGAAGGCCGCGTCCTTGTCCGCGTCGGAGAGGATGCAGTACATGACATAGTCCCCGTCGGTCTGCACCTCCGCGTTGGTCAGCTTGGGCTTTTCCTCCGGCATATACTCATCCATCCAGGCGCCCAGACGTTTTTTGAGATAGTCGTCCGCCAGAGCCTTCAGCTCCCTGGTGGTCATGGCGCCGGCCTTGAAAACCCCGAATTCATCCACATTGGCGCCGTAGACATTGATGAGCACCGCGTGCTCGCCGATGTCCTCGGCCTTCTTTTGCGTGAGGCCGAGGAACATCCCGTCGGATTCCGTCAGTGCGTCCGTCTTGCCGATCGCGGCGCTGACGGCTGCGGTGATGTCCGAAACCGGTACGTTTTTCCCGCGGCCGCCCCCTGCGCCGCAGGCCGTCGTCACTGCCGCCAGCGCAAGGGCGCACAGCAGCAAAGCAAGCGCGTGTTTGAGCGTTCTCATATCCTGTTGTCCCTCATTTCCGGCCCCGGAGCAAGCGGGGCCTTTTTTCTGATTTTTTCGCTGTTTTCGACACCCACCGGCGTCCAAAACGTCTTTATTCCGGATATTGGTGGGTGCGGATATACTCCATGACCTTGGTAAACGACTCGCCGTTGAGGTGGATGCCGTCCCCGTTCTGGGCCTCCTCCGGGAGATTGCCGTCCGGCCCCACCAGACACTCAAAGCTGTTCAGATAGCGCACGGAGGCAGTCTCCGCCAGCTTTTCAATCCAGGTGTTGGCGGCGCGGATTTTGTCGTTGTTGATGTCATTGAGCCATTTGTAGCTGGCGGCCACGGGGTAGATGGAGTTGAGGATGATCTTTGTGTCCGGACTGGCCTCCTTGATCAGGTCGATCAGCGCGGCATAGTCCCGGGTGAACCATTCCTCGTCCATAAAGGAGACGCCGTTGACGCCCAGGGTGATCAAGAGATATTCGGGCCTGGCCCGGGCGGCGGCCTCCGCAATGGTCAGCTCCTCCCCGGTCGCGGGATAGACGACGGTGGCAATATTATAATAGGAGAGGGTCAGCGTTCCGCTCTCCGGCGTCCAGACCTGGCTCGGGGGGCACAGGTCGGTAAAGCCCTGCTCGTAATAATAGCCGATCCCGTAGGTGGTGCTGTCTCCCAGGAAGACAAATTTGTCCAGATAGGCGTGCCCCGCGTCGGGGGTCTCTCCCAGCCGGGCCGTACCGCTGATGTCGGACACGACAGCGCCGGCATTTTCGTCTGTCTCCGTCTGGTCCTCTCCGCCGTCCTCCTCCGGCGCCTCCGCCTCCACCTGAAACCCCTTCTCCGTCGGCGTCTGGCGGGTACAGGCCGAGAAGAAGAAGGCAAACAGGGAAATCACCACGCAAAGTATGATTGCCGCAGACCACAGCATGTAAAAAAGCGGACTGTTTTGTTTCATCGAAGCTACTGATCCTCCACGATAATATTGTCAATGCCGTTTTTCTCAAACTCATCCATATAGTCGTTCATACGGTTGGTCAGCTCTGTCACATCGTCCTGGTTCAGGTTTTCCTCCACCATGTCCCGACGGGCGAGCTCCTCTGCCAGAATGTCGAAGAATATCGCGTCCTCATAATCCGCGATGGCCTCATGTATCCCTCCCTCCTCATAGGCCTTGGAGGGGAAATAGTGACCCATATAGGCTGTGACCAGCGCCTTCATACCGTTTTTGGCGCAAATGCCGAAGAACTTCTCCTGCAGGTTGTCATAGTCGGAGAACCGGTCCTCGCCCCGTGTGGAATTCAGAATCCAGTTGCCGATATAGACCAGATCCAGCAGCCGGCGGAATTCCTTTTCGGTCAGTTCAATATTCATCTTCGTCAGCTCCTTTCCGACAAGCGTATCGTTCCAAGCTCCCGCGCCCGGCTTTTTTGAGCCCATACAGTATATCAGAACTGTCTGGAAAATTCCACTATAAAAAATATTTCTTTTCCCGCGTCGCAACTGTTCGCTGTACAATGCCATTATTCAGGTCATGCTGCCTGTCCCTCGCCCTCCGGGGCTTTTATTTTTTGCGTGAGGCACAATGCCCTCTGCTGGGGCTTTCTTCTTTGGAAGCAGTTTTTTGGCAGCGGTGCCCTCTGCCGGGTCCCCCAGGTTACTCCCGTCGGAGACCGGAAGGGACCCAGCGGAGGGCATTGCGCCCAACCCCCAAAAAAATTGCAGTACCGGAAGAAAATAAACTTGCCTTGAACTGTTGCAAAAAATTTTCCTTGTAATTATCGCCCAAATAGCATAGAATATACCAGTTCAATATTTACCGGCCCCCGGGAGCGGATTTTTCCTCTCTCCGCGGCGCCGGCAGCGGAATTCAGGAGTATGTTTCGTTATGGACGCAAGACCCATCGGCCTGTTTGACTCCGGTCTGGGCGGACTGACTGCCGCGCGGGCCCTGGAGGAGCTATTACCCGGAGAGAATCTGATCTATTTCGGCGACAGCGCCAACGCCCCCTACGGCGTGCGCAGCCTTCCCGATCTGGAACGGCTGGCCCGGGCCAACGCCGCATTTTTGCTTCGCTATGATGTCAAGGCCATCCTAGTCGCCTGCGGAACCGTCTCCTCCACGGTGCTCCCCTCTGTGCGCCCGGCGTGTCCGGTACCCATGTTCGACGTGGTGCGGCCGGCCTGCGCCCGCGCCGCGGAGGCGGGCTTCCGGCGCATTGCCGTGGCGGCCACCGAGGCCACCATCCGCAGCGGCGCCTTCGACCGGCAGCTGCGGATGGAGTGTCCCGGGCTCCAGGTTTTTTCCAAGGCCTGTCAGAGCCTGGTGGTCACCGTCGAGCAGGGGCATTTCCGCCCCGGAGACAAAGCCGCCGAGGCCGCCGTGGCGGCGGAGCTGGAGCCGGTGCGGGCCTTTGGCCCCCAGGCCGTGCTGCTGGCCTGCACCCACTTCCCCCTGCTGCAGGACCAGATTTCAGCCTTCCTCGGGGACGGTGTGGAGCTGATCTCCGTCGGTATGGAGGCTGCCCGGGCCCTGCGGGATTATTTGCAGCAAAACGACCTCCTTGCCCCGCGCTCCCGGGGGGAGCACCGGTGGTTTACCAGCGGCTCCGCCCGGGACTTCGGTGTCCTGGCGGAGGTGTTTCTCGGCCACAGTGTCCGCGCAGAGCACGCCCGCGCTCTCAGCGCGGGGGATTGCGATGGATGAAACGCTGCTTTTGGCCCGGTGTTTATCTGATTTGAAAGAAAAAAGGAACGATTCTACCGATGAGTAAAGAAGTATGCATCACAATCCGCAGCTCACAGAATGTGGACGGGGCGGAGCAGGAGGGCGCGGAGCTGATCACCCTGGGTGACTACCAGTACGGCAAGGACGGCGCCCGGTTTTCGTATATGGAGAGCGAGCTGACCGGGCTTATGGGCACCAAGACCATCGTGCAGATTCGGCCTGACGAGGTGGTGCTCTCCCGCCGCGGCTCCGTCTATTACCAGATGGTGTTCCAGCCCGGGGTCTGCAACCGCTTTCTCTGGCAGACGGAATACGGTACGGTGCAGATGGGGCTGGACACCCGGCGGCTGCAATGTGACCTGGGCGAGCACGGCGGCAGCATGGAAATCGAATATGATCTGGATTTTCACAACAATTTTCTGAGCCGCAACCGGTTCAGAATTGACGTAAGAGAGAGAGGATTGCAGAAATGAACCTGATCGAACGGGCGAAGGAACAGATCAACGACCTCATCGGCGCTGCCTGTGCGTCTGCCGCGGCGCGCGGCGCGCTGCCGGAGGGGGCGGCGCTGCAGGGCAGCGTTGAAATCCCGCGGGACACCGCAAACGGCGACTATGCCGCAAACCACGCGATGACCGGCGCCAGGGCATTGAAAATGCAGCCCCGGCAAATCGCCGCGGCCCTGATAGACAACATGGAGCTCGCCGGCAGCTGGTTTGAAAGCGTCGAGACCGCGGGCCCCGGCTTTCTGAACTTTCGCCTCGGAGAAAAATGGTTTGCCGACGTGCTGGAGAACATTCGGACGGAGGGCGCGGATTACGGCCGGACCGACAGCCTGCGGGGGCAGAGAATCATGGTGGAGTTCGTCTCCGCCAACCCCACCGGGCCCATGCACATCGGAAACGCCCGGGGCGGTGTGCTGGGCGACGCGCTGGCCGAGGTGCTCTCCCGGGCCGGCGCGGAGGTCTGGCGGGAGTTTTATGTCAACGACGCCGGCAACCAGATTGAGAAATTTGCCAACTCCATCGACGCCCGCTATGCCCAGCTGATTTTGGGCGAGGTCGAGGTGCAGTTCCCCGCGGACGGCTATCACGGGGACGATATCCGCCAGCTGGCCACCCTGTTCCGGGCGCAGGAGGGCGACGGGTGGCTGGACCGGGACGTGACCGAGCGCCACGCGGCCATGGCCCGGTTTGGACTGGAGCAGAACCTGCCCCGGATGCAGGCGGACCTGGAGCGTTACGGCATTCACTATGACAAGTGGTTTCTGGAATCCTCCCTCCATGAGAGCGGCTATGTCGCCGATTCCGTGGCCAGGCTGACGGAAAAGGGCTATACCTACGAAAAGGACGGCGCGGTCTGGCTCAACACCTCCAAAATCCTCGGGGACAAGCTGCGCGCCGCGGGGAAAACGCCGGAGGAGATTGAAAAGCTGGGTCTCAAGGACGATGTGCTCCGGCGCGCCAACGGCTTTTATACCTATTTCGCCGCTGACATCGCCTACCACCGCAACAAGCTGGAGGTCAGGGGCTTTGACCGGGCCATCAACATCTGGGGCGCGGACCACCACGGTCATGTTGCCCGGCTCAAGGGCGCCCTGGACGCGTTGGGGCTGGACGGAGAACACCGTCTGGACATCGTGCTGATGCAGCTGGTCAAGCTGATGCGGGACGGAGAGGTGGTGCGCATGAGCAAGCGCACGGGCAAGGCCATCTCCCTCTCGGACCTGCTGGATGAGATCCCCGTGGATGCCGCCCGCTGGTTCTTCAACGCCCGGGCCGAGAGTCAGATGGACTTTGACCTGGGGCTGGCGGTAAGGCAGGACAGCGAAAACCCCGTATACTATGTGCAGTATGCCCACGCCAGAATCTGCACCATGCTGGAAAATCTGGCCGCCGAAGGACTGACGGCGCCCGCTCCCGCAGCCGCCCGGCTCTCCCTTCTGACGGACCCCCGGGAAAAGGAGCTGATCAAGGGGCTGAGCCTGCTGCCGGAGGAGATCCGTGTGGCCGCCCGGGACTATAACCCCAACCGCATCAGCGTATACGTCATGGATCTGGCCTCCCGTTTCCACAAATTTTACACGGAGTGCCGTATCAAGGGCGCAGAGCCGGAGCTGGCCCGGGCGCGGCTGCTGCTGGCGGACTGCACCCGTCAGGTTATCGAAAATGCGCTGTCCATTCTGGGCGTCAGTGCGCCGGACAAGATGTGAGGCTGGGCAATATGCAGCAGGAACCATCCGCCGCCCCCGACCGGAGCGAAGGGGCGGCGCCCGAAGAAATGCCCTGGGCGGACAAGCACTACGCCTTTTTTTCCAACCGGGCATGTGAATATTTTCCCTGCCACCCCAACGCGGACCCGGAGAACTTCAACTGTCTGTTTTGCTACTGCCCGCTCTACTGTCTCGGTCCGCGCTGCGGCGGAAGCTTTCGCTATCTGCAAAACGGCTATAAGGACTGCACCGGCTGCCTGTTCCCCCACCGCAGGGAGAATTACGGCAGCATCACCGGGCGCTTTCGGGAGATAGCCGCGGCAATGGCCCGCGCCGCCGAACAGCGCGGGGACAAAGAAGACCCGTCATAAGGAAAAGGAGAGGACAAGCGCATGAGGATTCTGGCTGTGGGAGATGTCTGCGGAAAGCCGGGCCTGGACCAGCTGCGCCGCTGTCTGCGGGATGTGCAGCGGCGGTATCAGGTGGATTTTACCGTGGTAAACGGGGAGAACGCCAATGTGGTCGGGGTCACGCCCAATCAGTGCGAGGAGATGTTTGACGCCGGGGCGGACGTGATCACTCTGGGGAACCACACCTGGACGCGCACGGAGCTGCGGGAGTATCTCGACCGGGTCTCCCGCTGTTTGCGTCCGGCCAATTACGCGCCCCAGTGCCCCGGCCGGGGCTGGGGCGTCTACGACACCTCCTTCGGTCCGGTTCAGGTGATCAACGCGCTGGGGCGCTTCACTCTGGATGCAAATACGGATAACCCCTTTGTGGTGGTGGACAACATTCTGGCGGATACGCCGGAGGAGGTCAAAATCCGCCTTCTGGACTTTCACGCGGAGGCCACCAGCGAAAAGCTGGCCATGGGCTATTTCCTGGAGGGGCGAGTCAGTGCGGTCTGGGGCACCCACACCCACGTCCAGACCTCCGATATTTGTGTCCTGCCCGGCGGAACGGGGTATATTACGGATTTGGGCATGACCGGCCCTGTGCGGAGCGTGTTGGGCATCGAGGTGGAGCAGAGCATCGGAAAATTTCTCGGCGATCCCCCCCGGCGCTACGCCTCCGGCGGCGGCCGGTGCAAGATGGAGTGCGCCCTCTTTGAGATCGACCCGGCCACCGGCGCGTGCCTGCACGCCGAGGCGCTGCGGATACAATAGCGCTTTGCCCCCGACCTTTTTCTCCGGTCCTCCGACCGCGCAGCGGGTGCTTTGGTGCTCCCGTATTTTCTACTTGAAAAAAGAGCGGAAACGGAGTATAGTAGTGAAGCAGCGATAAGGGTTCGTCCACAAGCTCCTATTCCTGCGCAGCGCAGCAGGATAGAGCGACCGGCTCCTAAAAGGACGCAGCAGCGTCCACCTGCGCCCACTCCAGGTGGATGACACAAGTGCAAAGCAGTACAATTTCATACGCCCGCGTAGCTCAGCAGGATAGAGCGACCGCCTCCTAAGCGGTAGGTCGGAGGTTCGAATCCCCTCGCGGGTGCCAGCAAAA
>CAJOPB010000098.1 GCA_905236305.1 uncultured Oscillospiraceae bacterium
GCTGAAGCTGGGCTACTCCCGCGCCGCGCGCATCGTGGACCAGATGGAGGAGATCGGCGTGGTCGGCCCCTTCGAGGGCAGCAAGCCCCGCCAGATCCTCATCACCCGGGAGCAGTGGCTTGAAATGCAGACGGTCCAGGGCACCGCGCCCGTGGAAAAGCCGTCGGATCAGATTTCCTTCGCGGACTACCGGGACGACGCCCCGGAGGATTGGAAGGACGCATGACAGATTATCTGAATATCCGCCTCTCGGAACCGGAGATCAACGCGCTGTCGAATCTGGCGCTGGCCCACATCGGGGACTGTGTGTACGAGCTTTTGGTACGCTCCTATATCGTCGGGCACCGGCGGCTCACCAACCGCCAGATGCACACGGAGACGGTGAACTATGTCAGCGCCCCGGCCCAGGCGGCGGCGATGGAGAAGCTTCTGCCGCGGCTCAGTGAGGCCGAGCGCGCGGTCTACCGCCGGGGGCGCAACGCGCGGGTCAACTCCGTGCCGAAGCACGCCGCCATCGGCGCCTACCACGCCGCGACGGGGCTGGAATGCCTCTTCGGCTGGCTTTACCTCAACGGACGGCATGAGCGAATCAATGAATTGTTCGCGGCGGTCATAGAAGAAGCATAAAACAGTCCCCCCGCCCAAGGGCGGGTTCAACTTAGGGATTACAGAAACAAGCTAATTTGAACTGACATTCTTCGGGCGGTAATAGCCGCCAAAGCCGCCAGGAACGCCTGATTTCAAGGGTAAAAGAGCCATATGGCTCTTTTACCCTTGAACCATGCGGCAACGAAAGTACCATAAAAATGCGGATTTTGCCCGTTTTTGCCTTGATTTTGAACAGCTTTCATTCTGCGGACAGGGCATAAAAACTGCGATTTTTCCTTATATACACAGCATTTCTGCGGTTTCTACTGTATTTACTATCCCCCCCCTCTTTTGCGAAAATTTGCAAAAGAGGGGGCGGCGGTCTTCTGTGGCAAAGGTCACAGAGATTTGACCCCGGCCCCGGGGTAAAAAAGTGAACTTTTTAGAGTTTCAATACAAGTCTTGCTTATAGTTCACAGATTCCTGGTCAATTCAGATATTTTGCTGTTCAACCATTCTGTCGCTCCTTTCTCATTAACATCAATGGCCATTTCTACGGCTTGCTTTGCGTATTCAAGAAGTTGTTTTGACTTGTTTCTAAGAGCATATGTCTCTTGAATTTTACTTTTTACTTCCATCTGAATTGTTTTATCTACAAACGGTAACGGAATATTAAGGAACTCATCTTTTGTAATATTTGTTAGTATCGTTCCTGAGCATCCACGTTTTAACAATGACTGAATAGCACTTGATTTTAGTAATACAAGCAAAGTCTCGCTGTTATAATTATCGGAATCAATAACATAAAAACCGGTAGAGCAGAGCGCTTTGTCATATTCTTCCGTAATTATTGCACAGCTTTCAAGCGAGCCCTCAATTGATGAGACAACAACATCTCCTGATTTTACTAATCTTCTTGCTCTTGATGGCAGCTCTTCTCCTAAAACTGATTTGACCCCATTGATTTCCCCGGAATTACCAATATTTGCAAGTTCGATATATTGATAATACTTACTTGTTTCAGGAGTATATATCTTATCATAAATGTTACAAAGCGTTCCAATGGTTCCGCTGGAATGCATCATATCAAGCTATGCATTTTTTACATAGCTTCGTCCAATGTTAGCATCCCGTTCTTATCAATTTATGCTCTTGTCAATAATAGTGAGATGGTGTTCCCGAATGCGGATGTGCGTTTTATCGCCATCAACAACGGCGTGGACAGCGCAAATCAGGCAGAGAACGACATGACGCCATTCATCAACATCTTTCAAGACTTATCGGAAATCCTACAAGCAGAAGAAGCAGCTGAAGAATGATCCTTCCGAGTGGCAGATCTTTGAAAACACACATGAAGCCATCATCAATCAGGAGACTTACGACATTGTTCAGCGGATCAGGGATGGCAGGCGCAGGTGGACACCGATGGGCGAGATGCCTGTTTTATCCGGGATGGTGTTCTGCGCAGACTGCGGAGCAAAACTATACCAGGTACGCGGCAGGAGTTTTCCGCAGACTCGATGAGATCATCCAGCACCTTTACGAGATGTGGAGAATTTCCTGAACCTTGTTAAGCGGTACACCGACATCAAGGAACTGAACGCCGAGATTATCCGGGAATTTGTGGGGCGCATTTACGTCCATCAGACGGAGCGCATTGACGGCAGGAAGGTTCAGCGCATATGAATCGTTTGGAACTGCATCAGAGCGTTCACTCCGCCGATGCCCAAACAGGCAGAGAAAACGGCATAGCCGAATGCTCTCGACTATGCCGTAAATTTCCAGGATTAAAAATCCCTAAGTTGCACCCACTAAGGGCGGGGGGACTGTTTTACAATATGGTTTATTCCGCTGTGATGTCCGTGAACAGGCGGTAGATCGTCATATAGGACTGCTCGCGGGTGTAGGGGTTCAGGGGGGAGAAGGCGTTGCCGCCGGTGCCGTTCATAATGTTGTGCTCGAACACGAAATCAACCGCGTCCTGCGCCCAGGAGGCGATCACGGTGCCGTCATTGAAGCCGGAGTCCGCGGAGCCGCTAATATCCGCGCCCAGCAGCTTCGCGGCGTTGGTGAGCATGACCGCCGCCTCCTGGCGGGTGATGCCCGCGTAGGGGTCAAAAACCTTGTTCCCGCGTCCGTTGATGACGCCGAGGGCGTAGGCCGCGATGACGTCGGAGTCGCTGGTATCCATGAAGGGATAGTCCTGCTGCCAGACACGGAGGCTCTTGCCGGTCTTTTCCTGCACCAGATCCTTGACGCTCTTCTCCGTGATCTCCGTGACCGCCTGTACCACCAGGTCGCAAAACTCGCTGCGGTTGATGTTGTTTCGGTAGAGATTCTGGAGAGAGCCGGGGACCAGTTCCTCCTCGATGGCGGCGCAAACCTCCTCATAGGCCCAGGCGTCCATCTCCTCGGGCTCGGGCAGGGGCTTCTTGTACTCGATGTGGCCATAGCCGTACTTGTCGTTTTGATGGATCACCACATATTCATCCGGCGTCATCAGGGACGTGCCGACGAAATAGGTGGAGGCGTCCAGCGAATCGGAGCCGGGGATCTTTTCACCCTTTGTATTGATCAGCCAGGCCGTCCTGCCGTCGGAAACCACCGCGACGCCGAGATCATTGAAGCCGGTCTCCAGATCGAACTGGGCGGGAATGGCAACCGTGTTGTCGGCGGAGCTCAGATAACCGCGCTTGCCGCCGCTCTGGAACATGGTAAAGCCGTTGCCGCTGGCCCAGAGCGCGTCGTACTGGAAGGGGATCACGACGTTGCCCTGCCGGTCGATGGCGCCGTACTTTCCGTCTTTTTCCACTTTGGCGGTGTTGATTTCATCCCAGATCAGGATCTGGTCCCGTGTTCCTCTGAAATGATAGAAATAGTTGGTATACTGCGGTTGGATGACCCAGTTAAAATTGCGGTCCATGAAGCCCAGCTTATAGGTCGAGGTATAGCCTTCAACCGTCGTGGTGCACTGCCAAACCGGGGCGAGTCCGTTCTGGAAGGGCAGGACACGGGAGATATAGGTGTAGCTTTGGTCGCCGTTTCTGTAGGCCCTGTCCGACGCAGCGGAAAAGTCCTCAAAGTATTTAACGATTTTTCCGTTTTCGTCCATCCACCCGGCGCCGCTTGCGACGCCGCCGAAGGGCACCAGTCCCTCGCTCATCAGACCGTCGGGACTGAGCATATATGCGGGGAACGTGTGGCCGTCGGATTTGAACAGATAAGACATGCCGTAATCGGTCCAGAACAGCGCATAGCCGTTGGAAAAAGCGAACATGCTGTCGTCATAGGCGTCTATTTCAAACTCATGGGACTCCCGGAGTTCTCCGATGGTACCCTCATAGGTTTGCCAGTCGAAAGAGCCGTCATAGGTATCGACCATGAATGGCGTATATTTGCCCGTCTCGTCGATAAAGCCCAGCTTGCCGTAATAGACTGTCTCGGTGCCGGCCTGGGTGTAGTTTTCGTCATAGACGGAATGTTCAAAGGTCTCTGAGATTTCCGGCATCACAATTGCCTTGCCTTCTGCGAAATTCCAGGCCATGTCGTACTGGAAGGGGATGACCACCTTGTTGTCGGTGTCGATGTAGCCCCACTTGCCGTTTTTCTTCACGGCGGCGAGACCGTCGTTGAACTGCCGCGCGTCCTCATACTGGGGCTGGATGACGACGGAGTAGCTCAGGACGCCGCGCTCCGTCTCGCCGTCGGCGAAAGCGGGAAGCGCCAGCGCGAAGCAGAAAATGAGTGCCAGTGCCAGAGATAGGGTGCGTTTTTCCATAGATTTCGTTCTTTTCTGCCGGGATGGGCAATTAATATTATAGAATTATATCACATTATTTCCAAAAGGACAAGCGAGTTTTTGGAGAAAATAACCAGAGGCATATGGATTTCCAATATTTATGTCTTGCCTGAACAGAATGGCGAGCGCTAAAATGATCCGGGTGATGCCATATGCGAAAGGTAAAAAAACTGCGGCGGAGTATCGAATCGATGCCCCGTCCCGCGTACATATTCCTCAAAGGCGTGCTGATGCTGTCCTGCGCCATGCTGTTTTTTTCCTGCCTGCTCTTCGCCCGCGCGGGCGGGGACCCGGAAACGCGCTGCCTGGCCCAGCTCCTGCTGGAAAGCCCCGCCGGGGTGCTGATGCTGGGCGTTGTCGGCCTCGCGTTCCTGCTGGACCGTCTGGGAGAATGAAATACCCGTCCTTCATGGGGGCGGGTATTTCAACAGCTCTTCCAGTTCTGCCGGCGTGGTAACGATATTCAGCGTTTCCAGAAGCTGATTTGCGCTCATGCGGGCCGGGAGGCCGAGCCGCTTTTGCAGCGTCCGCCGCTTCTCCGCGCTCCCCTCGCCGCCGGAAAGACCAAGGCGGAACAGGTCCGCCTTGGTGATGCCGCCTGACGCGGCGGGGGAATCGTCGAAGGTCGCCCCGGCGTTTCTCAGCGCGGTCAGCAAGATCTCCGGACGCATCCCTTCCACTCCCAGCGTCCCCTCCTTCGAGGGGGCGCTTTTGCGCTTTTCCTTGCCGGGTATGTCGGGGATGTAGGCGTGCCGGACCTGCTTGGGGTCCACGGCGCCCCGGAGAAAGCCCCGGATCACTTGCCCCGCGCCGTCGGCGTCCGTCAGGACGATCAGCCCCCGCCGCTGCGCGAGGGAGCGCAGCAGCGCCTGCTTTTCCCTGTCCTTGAAAATTTGAAATCCGTCCGTGGTGATGATCGTGGCGTCCACCACCTGCCGCAGCGTGTTCTTGTCGTAGCGGCCCTCGACGACGATGACCTCTTTGATTTTAACCATGCGCCGATTCTCCGGCCGCGATGCGGGCGAAAAGCTCACCCATCAGCACCTCCGCGTCGACGCCGGTGCTCTTCATGCGGTAGTCATACTCCGCGCAGAGGGACACCAATGCGCCGAGCTGCTCCACGGAGTAGGGCTTTGCTGCGGCGGCAAGGCGCTCGTAGATGAAATCATAGCGCACGCCGCACAGCTCCATGATGTCCGTCCGGCTGCGCCCGGCGGCCTGGCCCACACGGCAGGCGTACATCCGCCGCAGCTGCTGGCCGATCAGGGCGGTGAGCATGATGGGGTGGTTGTCCTTGTTTCCCAGCAGGTCCGCGAGGATGCCCGCGGCCTCGTCAAAGCGGCGGCGGGCGATGGCGTCCGTCATGGCGAATACGTCCGCCTCCGGGAGGCGGTCCGCCGTGGCGTCGATCTCCGCGCGGGTGATCGTGTTCCCGGCGGCGTAGGAGGCGCACTTTTCGATCTCCGGGATCAGCCGCTGCATCCGCGTGCCGCAGAGGAAGATGAGGTACTCCGCGTCGGCGCGGGAGATGCCCTTGCCCAGCGCCTTGCAGCGCCCGGCGATCCAGTTGACCAGCGCC
>CAJOPB010000099.1 GCA_905236305.1 uncultured Oscillospiraceae bacterium
ATAGGGCTGGTGCTGGAAGTAGTTGGCGTCCACCTCGCCGCTGTCCACCACGTTGTTGGGCTGGACATAGTCGGTGAACTCCAGAATATTGAGGGTGATGTCCTTCGCCGCCAGCAGCTCCTTCACCACGGCCAGAATCTCGGCGTGGGGGGTGGGGGAGGCGGCCACGGACACGCTCTGTCCGGCCAGGGCGTCATAGTCCAGCGCGGGGTCATAGCCGTCGGTGGGGCTGTCCACGGTGGACACCACGGCGCCGTCATAGCGCTGGGCGATAAAGTCGGCCACCTGCTGGCTCTCCAGGGCGGCCACCAGGGCGCGGATGATGGGCTCGCTCTCTCTGCCCTCCTTCACGGCCAGGATGTTGGCGTAGTAGGAGCCGGAGCCCTCGATGCCCAGGGAGTCCCTGGTGGGGTTGAGGCCGCCGTCCAGGGCGTAGTTGGAGTTGATGACGGCGTAGTCCACATCCTTGAGCACGTTGGGCAGCTGGGCGGCCTCCACCTCGTTAAAGGTGATGTTTTTGGGGTTGCTCTCGATGTCCAGCGGGGTGGCCGTGATGCCGGCGCCGCTCTTGAGCTTGATGTAGCCCAGGCTTTCCAGCAGCAGGAGGGCGCGGGCCTCGTTGGTGGTGTCGTTGGGGATGGCGATGGTGACGGACTTGCTGCTGCCGCCGCCGCAGGCGGCGAGGGAGAGCAGCACAGCGGCCGCCAGGGCGGCGGCGAGGATGGCGCAAAGCTTTTTCTTCATGAGACAGCCTTCTTTCTTTCATATAGAGTGATACAATAAAAAAACCGGAAGCCGCGCTTTGCCGCGGTCTCCCGGCTGTATCCAGAATAACATAGGGGGGGATGCATCAGACCGGGCGGCGGCATTCAGGCAGCACAAAGCAGGCATGGCGCACCATGCCGCACATGCACATCCGGCCAAAGCCCATCGGTCCGCCCAGACGCATCCCGCTGTACCTCCCGTGGTAAAAGTTGCAGAAATCTTAGCACGCCGGCGGCGTTTTGTCAACTGAAAAAAGCCGGAAATTCTGATATATTATTGCCGGCACAGGGGCCCGACGGGGGGATTTGTTTATTTTATCTCTGTTCACACATTTTCCGCCGCAGGTGCTATAATAGGGCACAAGACCTCTGCGGCACACACGCAAAGAGAGAATTTTTCGTTACCCCCCGGACGCCGGGGACGGCGGAACAGCAGGGGGAAAGGGAAGTGCCTGAAAAAGGCCGCCGGAGCAATCCGGCGGAGAGGGGAGGACGCCATGGCAAAGGAAACCGACCGCAAAAAGAGAAGGGCCGCCGCCTCCGCCGCCGCGCTTTTGACGGCGGCGAGTCTGACGGTGGGCGGGCTTTTCCGCTCTCCGGGGGACCTGCTGCGCCGGGACGCGGACGTACCGGGGCCGGCCTATACGGACACGCTTTTGACCGATGACGACGACGGCGATGACGGCGACACGGACGAGCTGGACACGGAGGAAAAGCTGCGCAGACGGGGCGGAGCCCGGGCGCTGCTGCGGGAGCGGCTGCTGCGTCTGCCGGTGGCCGTGCGGCTTTTGGTGCTGCTGCCGCTGTGGTGCTGCGGCAGCGGTCTGATGGCGCTGGGGGGCGCGGTGTGGTCCGGGGCCTCGCCCTGGCTCCAGGGGCTGTTGGGCTTTGTGCTCAGCGCGGCGCTGCTGGCGGGAGGCTTCCTGCTGGCGGCCAGGGCCGTGTTTCCCGACCTGCCGCTGAAAAAAATTCTGAAGGGGCGGCGGACCTTGCCGCTGCTGCTGCTGGCGGCGCTGGCGCTGACTGCGGCGGACCGGATACTGGCGGCAGCCTGGCCGGAATACGGCGGCGTGCGTCAGGCCATCATGGCCTGCGGCTATCTGCTGCTGCTGGGCAGCGCGGTAGTGGGCTTCACGCTGCGGGAGCAGCGCCGGCGCGCACTTCTTCCCGCGCCTGCTCCCGCGCCCCTGCCGGAGCCGGCGGCGCCGGAGAAGCTGTACTTCACCGATCCCGGTGGGGATTTTTCGATCTCCACGAAAAAATAGTATTTATTCCTTACTCCCCGTCGGAGACCGGCGGGGGGCCTTTTTATTTTTTGCGCTGGGCGCACCCGGCACTTCGTAGCCGGTGGCTTTCGCCGCGGGGTGGGGGCGGCTGTTTTTTGCTTTCTGTTGCGCCAACGTATACCTCCGGCGTCATTCCTCACCTTTTGTGCTCGCTGGTGAAGAATGACGCCTGCATAACGGCTTGCTTAGCCGTTGGGGGTCTCCTTCCACTTGGAGAAAAACTGCGCGCTGCCGGCGCCGTGGGGGCGGTTGAAGCGGCCCAGCCGCAGCAGCGGTGGGGGCTGGTCCGGGAGGATGTTGACCTGTTCCTCACAGGTAAAGGCCAGCCGGAAGCCCTGGGCCAGCGCGATCTGGTCCGTCTCGGGACTGTAGGCGCCGTAGGGGTAGGCGATGGCCGGGACGGTCCTGACCCCGTGGCTGTCGCACGCGCTGCGAAAACGGGCCAGGTCCGCCGCCAGGTGCGCGGCGTAATCGCAGTCGCTCTCCCCGCGGCGCTGCTGGCAGCCCCGTCGGCCTGACAGCGAGTGCATGTCCCAGGTGTGGCACTGCACCTCAAAAACCCCGTCCTCGGCCAGCGCCGCGGCGTCCTCCCAGCTGAGATTGCTCAGCTCCGGGTCATGTTCGCCGCAGGCGCTGAATTTTTCGCACACCGAGCCGATGACGGCCACCACCCCCTGAAAGCCGTGGGAGGCCAGAATGGGCGCGGCATAGGCCATTGTGCTCTCAAAGCCGTCGTCAAAGGTAATCATAAAGGGCTTTTCCGGCAGCGTACCCCGGCCGTCATACCAGTCCAGCAGCTCCTTCACGCTGACGCTGTGCCAGCCCTGGTCCGCCAGATAGTCCAGGTCCGCGGCCAGCTCCTCCGGGGAGATCACATAGTCGTTCCACTTTTTCGGATTTTTGGAGACGTGGTGGTACATCACCACCGGCAAAAACACCGGCGCGGCCTCCGTCCGGACAGCCCGGCTCTGCGGAGAGAGCGCCAGTGACAGCGTCAGGGTCAACAAAAGCGTAAGCACTCGTTTTTTCATCACAAACACACTCCCGCTCATAGTGTGCCGCGCAGCAAACACCGAAACACGATAAAATTTTTGGAAATAATAAAAGACCCCCCCGGAGGGTGTTTCCACCACTTGTAAAGTCCGCTCTCCTGTGATAAAATAATAAAAATCTCCTGCAAAAAACAGGAAACGGGCAGGAGAAGCATGGAACCGAATGAATAAAAAAGGAATGGAGAGTTACCGATATGGTTAAGGTTGATCTTTCCGGCGCACAGGCATTCTTTCGCGGCAGCGGTCCGGACTACGGGGCGGCGGCGGAGGCCCACCGGCTGCTGGAGACCCGCAGCGGCGCGGGCAGCGAATTCACCGGCTGGCTGGAGCTGCCCCAGAAGATTCGCAGCGGCGAGCTGAAGCGCATTGTCGCCGCGGCAAAGAACATTCGCGAGCAGGGTCAGGCCCTGCTGGTGGTGGGCATCGGCGGCAGCTATCTCGGCGCGCGTGCGGCCATCGAGCTGCTCAAGGGCGCCGGTCACAACCAGACCTCTGAC
>CAJOPB010000100.1 GCA_905236305.1 uncultured Oscillospiraceae bacterium
CCCTCCAGCAGGCAGCACTTGCCCATGGTGATGCAGCCGACCTGGACGCCGGCGGAGATCATCTGGTTAAACAGCGTGCCGAAATCGGGGGGGATGTTGGTGCCGGCCAGGATGTCGATGTTTTCGCTCTTGAACTTGTTGACGATATTGGAGAAGTCATTGCTGCCGGAGGGGTACTGGCCCGGGTCTACCAGGGTATAGTCCTCGGCCACGCGCTGGGCAAAGATGTTGTGCCAGGCTGTGCCGTCGGCATCGTTGGCAAAGGCCAGACCGATCCTGGTGTCCTTGGAGGGGGGATAGCCCGCCGCGGTCCACAGCGCCTTATACTGCTCATAGACCTTCTCGATGGTCCAGAAGGCGTGGGCTGTCCACTGGCCCTTCTGGGCAAGGGCGCCGGCCACGGCGTCCACGGGGGCCTGGATCGCCACGCAGGGCACGCCATAGGCTTCCGCGGTGTTCATGACGGGGATAACGGTTTCCGGGGTCTGGATGGCCACAATCAGATCCACATCGTCCTCGTCACAGAGCTTCTGCGCCATGGAGGTGCAGGTGTCGGAGTTGGAGGCGGAGTCATAGAGCACCACCTGGATGTTCTTTTTGCCGCCGTCAACCTCGATGCCGCCCATCGTGTCGTTGACATAGCCCTCGATCTGCTTGATGACCCACTCGGCGCCTTCGCCGTTTCCGGCCAACGCGCCGGTGGAGGGGTTGACATAGCCGATCTTGATGACGCCGCCGGATTTACCGCCGCCGCTGCTGCCGCCGCTGCCGCAGCCTGCCATCAGGCCGGCGCACAGCGCGAGGACCAGAATCAGTGCGAGAGTTCTGCTCTTTTTCATTTTTTTCTCCTTTCATGCTTTTCATTTTTCCTTTTCCCCGGTCTCCGGCCCGCAGGCGCGGAGACTTGATAATATTATAACAGACGAAATCTTAAAAAAACCTTAAATCAAACCTTAGGCAACCTTAATTTTCCGGCGAATGGGTGCAGCCACGGCAGAAAAAAGCGGCGGTTTTTTGTGCACAACGCGCAGAGAGCGCGGCGGAGCGCAGCTTTTAACCGGAATGCCGCGGCTCCCGGGGGGCTTTTGCCGGGAGCACCGCCGCAAACACGGAGCCCCGGGGGCTGTTGTGTCTGACGGAGATTTTTCCCCCGTGCTGCTCGATGATGAGGCTGGCGATATACAGGCCGAGGCCGCTGCCCTCGGCGCGGGAGCGCTGACGCTCCTCCCGGTAAAAGCGGGTAAAGATGCGCTTCATAGCCTCGTCGCTGATGCCTGTGCCGGTGTCGCTGACCTCGATCAGGGCATTCCCACCCTCCTGCCAGGCCCTCAGGTGAATGCTGTCCCCCGCCTCCGTGTATTTCAGGGCATTTTCCAGCAAAATCACCAGCATTTCCGTCACCAGCTGCCGGTCGGCAAAGAGAAGAATTCCGGGGGGCAGCGTGTAGCTGAGGCGCTTGTCCGCCGCCTCGGCCTGGTAGACGAAGGGTTCAATGAAGCTCTCCACCAGGCTGTCCAGCGCCAGCTCCTCCCGGTGGAGCTGCACCTCCGAGGCCTGCAGGCGCACCATCTCCAGCAGGTTGGAGGACATTTTCCGCAGGCGGCTTGACTCGGAGAGGGAGTTGAGGATCAGGTCGCTGCGCTCGATGATCTTCTGTCCGGGGGTCTCCAGCAGCAGCTCCAGGGAGCTGTGGATCACCGCAAGCGGCGAGCGGATCTCGTGGGAGGCATAGCTGATAAACTCATCCTGCTTCTCCCAGGCCTCCGCCACGCCCCGCACCAGGGATTTGCTCAGATACCACCCCGCGGCCAGCACCAGCAGCATCGCCACCGCGGTACACGTCAGCAGCACCCGCAGAATGATGGCCAGGCTGGTCTCCACCTCCGTGGAGTCGGTGACCAGCTGAATATAATAGTGCTCGCCGGAGGCTGTGGTCACGTCCTCGGTGCAGGTGCGGTAAAACAGCGTAAAGCGGTTGCGTTCCGCCCGCTCGGTGCGCAGTCCCCCGCTGTCAGAGGGGGAAAAGCCGATATTCAGCATGTAATCAAAGGAGAGCAGATGCTCTGCGTTGAGGATGGCGCCGGACGCGGAGCGCACCAGGAGAAAAATGCGGTAGCTCACCACATAGCTCTCCCGGGCGTCGTCCAGGTAGACGATGTTGTCCCCCCGCAAAAAGCTCTCCACGGCGCTGTCGGGGTGGGCGCGGATGGTCTCTCCCGCCTCCGTCAGCTGCCGGTCCAGATCCTCATACAGCGCGCTGTGGGTGCGGGTATAGACGATCAGGTCAAAGATGCCGAACAGCAGCAGAAACACCGCAAACAAAATGCCCATATACTGCATTCGCCGCCGCAGCAGAAATTGCCGCCTGTCCATAGCCCTGTCTCCCTTCCGCTCCCCGGCCCCGGGAATGCGCCGCCCCTGGGGGATCACCCATAGAGCTCGCTGTCATCCGTAAGAATGTAGCCGATGCCCCGCACGGTTTTGAGATATTTGTCATAGCCGTATTGCCGCAGCGCCTTGCGAATCTGGCTGGCATAGACCTCCACCACGGAAAACTCGGTGGTGGAATAAAAGCCCCAGACCCGCTGAAACAGCCGCTCCTTGGGGACGATGACATTGCGGTTCTCCACCAGATAGAGCAAAAAGTCAAACTGCTTGCCGTGGAGCTCCAGCTTTTGCCCGCCGAGGCGGGCAGTGCGGGTGTCGGTGTTCATGCTCAGCTCCAAAAAGGTGTGACGGTCATCCCCGGGGGCCTCCACCTTTCTGGCCCGGCGCAGCAGCGCCTCCAGCCGGGCCTGAAAGATGTCCAGATCAAAGGGCTTGATCAGATAGTCGTCGGCGCCGGAGCGCAGGCCCCGCACCTGATCCGAGGGACGGTCCAGCGCCGTCAGCATCAGCACCGGCGTATCCACGCCCCCTGCCCGGAGCTGCTCCAGCACCTCATAGCCGTTGAGCTTGGGCATCATCACGTCCAGAATGATCACGTCAAAGTTCTCCCGAAACAGGCGGGAAAGCCCTTCCTCCCCATCAAAGGCCTGGGTCATCTCAAACTGCTGCTTCAAAATCTCGCAGATGTTGCTGGAAAGGATTCTGTCATCCTCCACAATCAGCGCCTTCATTGACGTTTTTCCCCTCTCTCTCCGGTATCAGCCGGGGCTCCGCCGTCAGCGGCAGCCGGGGCATCAGGTAGTTTCCCACGATCTCCTGCCGGTAGCTGCCGTCCGGGTTCTGCAGCCACTGGCCGGCGGCACAGGGCATCAGGGAGACATGGTCACGGCCGAAGGACACCCGCCCCACCACTGTGTCCAGCTCCGTTTCCGCCGCTGCGCGGTTTAAGCCGCTCAGCTCCAGCGTGCCGGCCCGCCGGAGAATGTCATACAGAATCTCAATATTTGCGTGCTTATACCCCACTGTGGGTGGGGCGACGCCCAGGCCGGGGGCACAGTTTTCCAGATAATCCGCGGCCAGACCGGCACTGGTCATACCGGTAATGGAGCTCACGCCGGGGAAGTCCGCGCTCCACCACAGCTCGGTAATCAGGCCCTCGGCCAGAGCGCCCAGGGTCTCCACGTCCGCGGCAAACAGGCAGGACTTGGCAACGGTGCACATTTTGGGACGGTAGTCTCCCGCCATGCATTCCCGCCAGAAGACGGAAAAATCCGCCGTGTTCATCACACCCAGGAGGATGTCGCATTTCTCCCGGGCAAAGGTGTCCACCAGCGCGGCATAGCTGTCGCTGCCGATGGAATAACGCCCCGGGTCCACCAGGGTATAGCTGCGGGCTGCGGCAAAGGCCCGGATAAACGTGGTAATCTCCACGCCCTCGCTGTCGTTGGCGGTAAGCAGTCCGATTTTTCCGTTGTGCTCCACCTTGTCCCAGACGTCGGAAAAGCAGAGCATCTCCCGCTCGTTGTCAAAAAAGGTGTGCCAGGAATTCTGATATGGGCCGCCCATGAGCCAGGCTGAGGCCGGCGCGTCCACAGAGACGCAGAGCTTCCCTGCCCGCTCGCAGGCCGCGGAGACGGGGATCACCGTGTCCGCCGTATTGGAGACGATCATCACATCCGCGCCCTGCGCGATCAGGCTCTGGGCAGCGGCGGCAGCCTCGGCGGCGGCGGAGGCGGAGTCTGCATAGATCAGCTCCAGCCTGCAGCGCCTGCCGTCCAGCACCACGCCGCCCAGGGCGTTCACCGCGTCAATGGCCTGCTGCTCCACATAGGGCGTGCCCGCGCCGAAGGAGGCCAGGGGACCAGTGAGCGGCACCACCCGGCCTACCAGCACCCGGCCGTCAAACCGCCACTGCCCATCCGGCCCTGCCCCCTGCTCCGCACCCGGCGCAGGGGCAGCGCTGCCGCAGGCGGCAAGCAGCAGCACGCTCACCAGCGCCGTCAGCAGCCCTCTCCATCTCAGCACCCTCTCCACCACTTCTCCCCCAACAGAAGGTCAACGCCGCAAGCTGTTCCGATGCGGAGCGCCGTGCGGCGTTGGATTCGTTTTGTTTCCGGCAGTGCGTTTACGGCTCTGCCTCCGGGCCGGTCTCCGGGGCGCTGTCCCCGGTCTCCGGCGCAGTGTCCGCCGCGGCGTCCGGCGCGGGCAGAGCGAGATCATATTCAATCAGATACGCCATCCTGCCGGCATAGCTCCCCGGCAGCAGCGACAGAGGATCGTTCACCTGGTCGCAGTAGCGCCAGGAGCCCATGGCCGGGCGATACCACAGCAGCAGGCAATCCTCGTTTTCCCCACCTCTTGCGGCGCCGGAGGGCTCTCCGGCATCCCAATCGGCAAAGTCCATAGCCTCGCCGGTGACATAGTACCAGTTCCCGTCCGCAGCATCCCGGGAGGCGCCCAGCCACACAAACTGTACGCCAAGCTGCTCTGCCAGCTCGATGACCTCCTCCAGCTGGATGCCGTTGCGGATCACGCCCAGGTGTCCGCCGTTTTCCCCGGCCAGAACTCTGGCCTCCTCCCAGGTCACATCGGCCCGCATCAGCGAATAATGCCGGGGCGGCGCGCTCTCCTCGGGGGGCTCGGTCTCCTGCTGCGCGATGGGGACGGGCTGCTCGGTCTCCGGAGGCAGCCATGGGGCGTCGGTCTCCGGCACCGGAGAGCGGACCGCGTCACTGTTCGTCACGGACGGCCCATCCGCGTTTCCCGTCAAGTCGCTGCCCCAGTTCTTCCAAAGCAGCAGCACCGCCGCGGCCAGCACGGAGATCAGCAGCAGCGGGAAGATGATCCGCGCCGCGTCGCTGCCCCGGTCGCTGTCGCCAAAGCGGAATTCCTCCACGTCCATGTCCTCGTCCACCTCGCCCCGGAAATACTTCTGGGGCCGGACGGATTCCCGGGAGGCAGCGGGCTTTTGGGAGGCAGCGGCGCCCGGGGCCTTTTTTTTGGCCTTGCGCTCGGCCTGCTCCCGGGCTTTTTTGGCCTTGCGTTCGGCCTTGGCGGAGGACTTTTGCTTTCCGGCTTTCTTCCCGCCGGCCACAGCCTCCTTCGGGGGCTGTTCCGCCGGGACGGAAGCCTCCCCGGGCTCCGCCTGGTGCGCCGGTGCGGGGACTTCCCCGGTCCCCGTCCCTCCGGCAGGAGCGGGTGCCTCTGCGGTCTCTGTTTCCTCCGCGGGGGCATGGGTAGCTTCGGTCTTTGCCTCCTCTGCAGGGGCAGGGGTATCCTCGCTCTTTGCCTCCTCCGCGGGGGCAGGAGCTTCTTCGGTCTTTGCCTCCTCCGCGGGGGCAGAGGTATCCTCGCTCTTTATCTCCTCCGCGGGGGCAGAGGTATCCTCGCGCTTTGTCTCCTCCGCGGGGGCAGGGACTTCCTCGGTCTTCGTCTCCTCCGCGGGGGCAGGGACTTCCTCGGTCTTCGTCTCCTCCGCGGGAGCGGGCGTTTCTTCGGTCGCCGCCGTCTCCGGGGGAGAGACAGCCTTTGTCTCCTCCGGGGGCTCCGGGGCCTTTGTCTCCTCTGCGGAGGCGGGAGAAGACGGGACTCTGGTCTCCGTCTCCGCCGTATCCAGGGAGTGTCCGCTGACCAGCGTGCGCATCACCTGCTCGGTCTTGGAAGGGCCGTCGTCGTCCAGATGCAGCGCGGCGAGGCGGCTTTTTCCGGTTCCCCGGGAGCGCTTGCGCCGGGGGGGTGTTTCCTCAAAGCTCTTATCCACCTTATAGCTGGGGGCCCGCCGCTTTTCCTGCTCAGTCAGGGGCACCACGGGCACCGCGGCGGCCAGCTCCGACCCCTCCGGCAGCGCCTCCAATGCGGCCCGAAGCCGGCCGGGTGTGGCGTAGCGCTGCTCCGGCTGAAAGGCCATGGCCTTCAGCACCACGTCCCCCAGGGCACGGCTTGCGGTGGCGGGATAGGCCAGCTTCTCCCCCTTCATCCGATCCTGCAGCGCATGGGCCCGCTCGTCCGGGCCGTTGTCCACTGCCTTCTGGAAATAGGGCATAACGCCCCGGTTCAGGGCGGTATAGACGATCATCCCGATGGCATAGACATCGGACTGGGGGCTGCTCCCGCCGCTCCAGAACTGCTCCGGCGCGACAAATTCCAGTTCCTCCGGCTCCATATCCGCGATACTTTTGCGATTTTCCTGTCCGACGGCCACCTGGCCGTCCATCCAGGTGATGTTGCCCGGCCAGACTCCGCCATGGCAGCCGTCAGCTCCCACCGCACGCTCTACGGCGGCGCAGAGCTGGACGCCCAGCCGGATCGCTTCCCGCGGTGTCACGCCAAACAGCCCGCCGGCAAGGCTGTTGTCGGGATCATATTTCAGCGTTGGCATGTTCGCTTCCCTCTCGTATCAATCAAGCACCATTCATTGTAGCACAGCAAAACCGGTGAAGTCAATAAAATGCGCGCGCTTTCCAGGTCTTGTGGTATCAGTTCAGACGCCGGGGGCGTCTGAACCGTAACAGGTCTTGTATTTTCTCCCGCCTTCTATTAAAATGGAGTATATATGAGAATTGTAAGCTTTTTGCGTAGTGGAGGGGCGTACATGGCAAAGGTCATTATCATCGGCGGTGGGGCCTCCGGCATGGCGGCGGCCATCTCCGCAGCCGGGACGGGAAACGCGGTCACTCTGATCGAGCGCCAGGGCAGGGTGGGGCGCAAGCTGCTTTCCACCGGCAACGGCCGCTGCAACCTGACCAATATTGGCGCGGCGCCGGGGGAATACCGCAGCGCCGGCGGCACGGGGGCGGATTTTACCGCGCCGGTGCTCGCGCGCTACACACCGTCGCGGGTGCTGGAGCAGTTTGACGCGCTGGGTCTGCGGACCGTGACGGAGTACGGCGGCCGGGTTTATCCCTACTCCGACCAGGCCGGAAGTGTGCTGGACGTGCTGCGGCTGGAAATGGAGCGCCGGGGGATTGCGGTTGTGACCTCCGCTCCGGTGGAGCGCATCCGGTCCGCGGCCGGGGGCTTCACCGTCTCCTGGGAAGGCGGATCTCTCCGGGGGGACAGGGTC
>CAJOPB010000101.1 GCA_905236305.1 uncultured Oscillospiraceae bacterium
AACACCTCGGTGACCTTCTGAGAGTTATAGTCTGTTTCCACACCCAGCACGATTACGTCGCCGGTGATGGGGTCCCGGCGCATTGCAGCCGAATATTTGATGAAGCACTGCCGGCCTGACTGCCTCCTGGAGAAAATCACCAGAGAGGCCGGACCTTCACCCAGATAATATTTCTCCTGGAGTTTCTCCAGATCAAACACCTTCAGGTAGGTTTCCCGGTCCGAGGCGACCGGCATATTTGCAAGACGAACGGTCATCAGGTCTGATATGGGTGCGCCGGCGCGGTCCACGTCGTAGAGGTCTGTGCCATGCACTTCCTCCACCACGCCTTTGGTCAGATTAGAGCGCAGCGCGGCAAGACTCTGACTGGAAAGAGCGTCCAGCTCTTTGTTCAATTCTCTGTACATGGCAAAGGTCTGCTGCTGGCTTTGCTTCAGTTCCGTCACATCGGTGTACATGCAGTAGGCATACTGCACCCCATTCTCCTCTACAAAGGCATAGTGAACGTTTACCCAAAGCTCGTTGCCCTTCAGAGTCGTTTTGCGAATGGCAAGACTATTGGAGCCATCCCGTGCCCTGTGGTGCCGGAACAGATAGGCAACCTCCTCGTGGTCGTCCGGATGGATGGTAGTCATTGTGCCGCCGTTTTCCAGACGGATGAAATCCTCCTCCGTCCCTTCCATCATTTCGATAAATTCCTGAGAGCACCAGATCGGATAATAGGAACCGTCATCCTCAACACGCATTACTACGGCATTATTCTCCAGAGACTGAAACAGCTTCTCATAAAAGTCCGTTTTGAAATTCAACATGAATATCACTCCATTTCGTTTGCTGAGGGTAGACGGCAGCTATGTATCCACATGCGCCCTGATCCTGTCTTCGATAAAGAATATAAAAAATCAATGCTATTTTATCACAAAAGGTTTCCAAGTCAACAGAGAAAGCAAATAATCTTCCATTTTCCGAAAAGCGGACGGGAGGACGGGATTGGGAGATACGCGCTGCGATTTATGTTGCGTCCGGCAAAGCTGAGCAACGAAGCTCAGTCGGAAAAGCCGCCGAAAAGATGTGGGTGGGGGATCTGATTAAAACAGGAGGGCCGGAGTCCATTTCAGATAATCCCCTGATACAAGCCGATATAGCACGCCGTTTTTTTCGCCGAGGATGCTGTCGTGAAACCGGCTCTCCCCATGGCTGTGGGCGTAGATCACCTGCTCTGCTCCATATTCCTCCGCCATAGCTGTGAATCCGCTTTCGTCCTCCAGAAGGTTCGTTGGAGGGTAATGCAGAAACATGATATATTTCCTGCAGCCGTCCCTTTTTGCCGCCTCAAAGGAAGTGCGCAGCCTGGCCAGCTCCCGTTCCACGAGTTTTCGCGCGTGCGCCTCCTTTTCCTCGTCCCAACCGGTGATTTTTCCCCGTGCGTTGAGATAAAATGGACCTTCGAAGGTAAAGCCCTTCGTGCCCACCAGCGCATAGTCCTGACAGGTGACGTAATTATCCTGCAGGAAAAACAGCTTTCCGGCAAAGGCCTTGTTGAGTTTTGCTGTTTTGTTCGCGTCCCAGAACATATCATGGTTGCCGCGGAGCAGTACCTTCCGCCCCGGCAGTTCCATAATATATTGAAAATCCTCCGCACATTCCTCCAGCGTCCGGCCCCAGCTGTGATCGCCGGCCAGTACCAGCGTATCGTCTGCGCCTATCAGCCGCAGGCAATTCTTTCGGAGCTTTTCTTCGTGCCCCTTCCAGATCCGGTCCTTCAACTGCCCGCGCGGGACGCGGTTTGTCTGAAAATGCAGATGCAGGTCGCCGATTGCATACAAGCTCATATTTGCACTCCTGTCTCTGTGATCGTTTGCTTGTCCGGTTCTTCGCCGCTTTCAACCGGCGGGTATTATACCATACGGTAACAGGAAGTTCAAACCCGCATAATCCCAAGAATTCCGTGCCGCACGACCAAACTCGGGAAGAAAGCTGTCCGGATAGGGGAGAATTTGTTCGCGGGGAGAGGACAAATCACAGCGCTCAGTCCCGGGACGGTTGATTTTCATGAGCGGGTATGCTATAATCAGTCGTCATTTGACGGGGCTTTGCTATGTGCTGCAGATTTCATTTCCTGCGGAAAAAAGTACAGCTCCGATTACGGACTTCGCAGCCACCGGACCGTCGATCTGAGGGAGGGAAACCTTATTCATGAAGCTTTCGGAAGATGAGACGCAGCATATTCAGCCTCGTACTATTTTTTTCGTTGAAATCTGCAGGCTGCTGCTGGCATTTGGAGTGATGGCCGCATTGGCCCTTGTGACGGATCTTTTTCATATTCCAAATCCCAATATGCTTCTTATCACCGGCCTGGTGGTGTTTACATCACTGTATGGGTTTCCCGCAGGGATACTCTGTTCTCTCGTAATGCTGGTGTATTCGCTGTATTTCTTCTCGACAGACCATAGCTTTATTCATTTCACGGATGTAAATATCCGAAAAATGCTGACGATTCTGCTGGGGGTTGTCCTGAATACCATTTTTGTCGGGAAGCTGAAGCAGGCAAAGGACGCCGCTGTACAGCGGCTGCTTTTATCCAATCAGCTTCTTGTCGAGGATAATTCCTTGCTGGAGCGGGCCTCCATGGTGGATACGCTGACCGGAGTGAGAAACCGTTTTGCGCTCCAGCGTGATGCGGCCGGCTATGAGAATCAGACTATCTGCCTCATGATGCTGGATGTAGACAACTTCAAGGGGCTCAATGATACCTATGGGCACAAGACGGGGGATATGGTCCTCAGCACGCTGGGAGAGACGCTCAATGCGCGATTTGGGGCGGAGCATTGTTATCGCTTCGGCGGCGATGAGTTTTTGGTGGTGCATAATCAGCTGTCGGCTGCGGAATTCAGTCAGCAGGTGCGGCGGATGACAGCAGAGCTGTCAGATCGGTTTTTGGCGGAGCATCAGCTTCGGGTAACCTTTTCCGCAGGATATGTTTTCGGACGCTGCGAGCTTCCGGGGGAGCTCCACCTGATGCTCCGGCACGCGGATAATAAGCTCTATGAGTCGAAGAAGGCCGGAAAAAATCGTTGCCTCGGAGAGCGGTACCGCCCCTCAATTTCCGAACGCTATGCTTTGACTGAATCGCCTGTCAGGTCCGCAGCTGCGGGAAAAGCCCCGGATACCTCTGCGTCCGCGCTGCGGTAAAAAAAGGAAAAAGGCGTTTTCGGAAATCTTGACACGGTTTTGCGGAAATGTTAATATACTGAATCAGGCGAATCAGGGATATATAGCGCGCCCGTTTCTCCGGCCGCAGTCATATCTCATGTCAATAAATCTTGGAGAAGGTGCCGATGCTTTTTCAAAATCTCCGGGAAACGATACAAGCGTATAAGGCCAGAGACCCTGCTGCGCGGAGCAGTCTGGAGATTGCCCTGCTCTATCCCGGGGTAAGGGCAGTTCGCAGTCATCGCTGGGCTCACTGGTGCTATGAGCACAATTTCAAATTTCTTGCCCGCTGGATTTCCCAGTCTTCCAGAAAAGCCACCGGAATTGAGATTCATCCCGGTGCCCGGATTGGAAAACGCCTGGTTATTGATCACGGAATGGGTATCGTGATCGGTGAGACGGCGGAGATCGGCGACGATTGTCTGATTTATCACGGCGTAACCCTGGGTGGAACCGGCAAGGATGTAGGAAAACGGCATCCGACCATTGGCAACAATGTGATGATCAGCTGTGGAGCAAAGGTCCTGGGGCCCTTTACGGTGGGGGACAACAGCCGCATCGCCGCCAATGCGGTGGTGCTCAGCGAGGTGCCGCCCAACTGTACGGCGGTAGGCATTCCGGCAAGGATCGTCTGGCGGGAGGGGCACAGGGAGAACTTTGTCGGCGAAGTGGACCAGATCCATATCACCGACCCTGTGGCTGCGGAGCTGAATGCAATCAAGGAACAGCTTCTTATTCTGAATACCCGGATCCAGCGCTGATAATAATGATAATGAAGGAGCGCACACTCCGTTCACGGCTCCGGAGGGACGTGTGCGCCCTTGTGATAAAGGAGAGAAACACATGATCCTGTATAACTCAGCCAGCAGAAAGCGGGAGGAATTTATCCCCAACGACCCCAGCCTGGTTAAGATGTACACCTGCGGTCCGACGGTGTATCACTATGCGCATATTGGAAACCTGCGCAGCTATCTGATGGAGGATGTGCTGGAAAAATATCTGCGCTACCTGGGCTATAACGTGAAGCGAGTGATGAATATTACGGACGTGGGACATTTGACCAGCGACGCGGATGAGGGCGAGGACAAAATGCTCAAGGGTGCCCGGCGGGAGCACAAGAGCGTGCTGGAAATCGCGCGGTTCTATACGGATGCTTTCTTTGAGGACTGCCGCAAGCTGAACATCAAGCGCCCGGACGTGGTCTCTCCGGCCACAGAGAATATTGATGAATATATTAAAATAATCCAGAAGCTGATGGATACGGGCTATGCCTATTTTGCCGGCGGGAATGTCTATTTTGACACCAGCAAGCTGGAGAAATATTATATCTTCAATGACTTTAACGAGGAGGACCTGGCGGTAGGCGTCCGCGAGGGGGTGGAGGAGGATACAAATAAGCGCAATAAAAACGATTTTGTACTCTGGTTTACCAAAAGCAAGTTTGAGGACCAGGCGCTGAAATGGGATTCCCCCTGGGGAGTGGGCTACCCCGGCTGGCATATTGAGTGTTCCGGTATCAGTATGCGTTATCTTGGAGAGGATCTTGACATTCATTGCGGCGGCATTGACAATGCTTTTCCCCACCATACCAATGAGATTGCCCAGTCAGAGAGCTATCTGGGGCATAAATGGTGCAATTACTGGATGCATGTCCTCCACCTGAACACCACCTCCGGAAAAATGAGCAAATCCTCAGGAGAGTTTCTGACTGTTTCGCTTCTGGAGGAAAAGGGGTATGATCCTCTGGCCTACCGTCTGTTCTGTCTGCAAAGTCATTACCGCAAAGCGCTGGTATTCAGTTGGGAAAATCTGGACAATGCCCAGGGAGCCTATCGCAAGCTGATTGCAAAAATTGCGGCGCTGCAGCCGGCGGAGGGGCAGACCCCGGACGGGAATGCGCTGGAGGCCATGCGAGAAAAGTTCCGCACTGCACTGGACAATGACCTGAACACCTCCCTTGCGGTCACGGCGCTCTATGATGTGCTGAAGGCAAAGACCGATGCGGTGACAAAGCTGGCCGCGATCGGCGAGTTTGATTCGGTGCTGGGGCTGGACCTTTTGAAAAAAGCGGAGGAGAAGCGCCGGAGCGATCAGAAGGCCGCGCAGGCCGCGGCGCAGACGGAGTTTGCGATCATTGCGGAGGACGGAGCGGAGGACGCCGAAATCTCTGCGCTGCTCCTGGCGCGCAGAGATGCAAAAAAGGCGAAGAACTTTGTGGAGGCTGACCGGATTCGGGACGAGCTGGGCGCGCGGGGCGTGGAGTTGACGGATATTCCTGGCGGCGTCAAATGGAAAAAGGTCTGAAACAGAGACAAAAAAGAGGGCTGCGCCGTTGGCAGCCCTCAAATCATATCTTTCACAAAAAGGAGAACAAGAGATGAAGCATGTGTTTCGCAGCGATGCAAATGCCGCGCTCGTTCAAACCCGCTGCGGCAAGATCAGGGGCTATGTCTATGACGGCTTGCGGGTCTTTAAGGGAATTCCCTATGCGAGGGCAAAACGCTTTCATGCTCCTGCGCCGCCAGAGCCCTGGGAGGGCGTTTTTGATGCGGGGAATTATGGCTTCGTATGCCCGTTGCTCAGCACGGAACGGCCAAACGGAGAACTGCACGTGCCCCATCGCTACTGGCCCATGGATGAGAACTGCCAGAATCTGAATGTCTGGACACCGGGTCTGGATGATGCCCGGCGGCCGGTGTTGGTCTGGCTCCACGGAGGGGGGTATGAAGCTGGTTCCGCCATTGAGCAGATAGCTTATGACGGCGCCAATATGAGCCGGGAGGGAGACGTGGTGGTGGTTTCCGTCAACCACCGGCTGAACCTTCTGGGATATTTCGATCTCTCGGACTATGGTCCGGAGTATGTCAATTCCGGCAACGCCGGCGGGGATGACATCATTGCGGCGCTGCGCTGGGTGCGGGACAATATTGCAGTCTTTGGGGGCGATCCGGGCAACGTAACCGTGTTTGGACAGTCCGGCGGTGGGGCAAAGGTGACGACACTGCTGCAGTCCCCGGCTGCGGATGGCCTCTACGCCAAAGGGATCGTAATGAGCGGCGTGATCGGTCCGCTCCTGGCGGATGCCGTGGGCAGCGGCAGGGATTTGGCGGAGGCACTGATGGCGGAGCTGGGTCTGGGGTGCGCTGCAGAGCTGGAGACCGTGGACTACCATCTGCTGGCAAAGGCCTACAACCGGGTGAAACCGGCGCTGGAGCAGGCAGGAAAATATGTGGGATGCCGCCCGCATCCCAATGCTTTTTATCTGGGTGAACCGACGAAGAACGGCTTTCGTCCTGAGACCGCGGAGGTTCCGCTCATGGTGGGCAGTGTGTATGGCGAATTTAACTCGTTCACCGCCTCTCCATATGACCGGGAGACAATGACGGCAGCAGAGCAGGAGGCGGAGCTGCAAAGCGTTCTGGGAGAGGATGCGAAAACGCTTTTGGCACTGTTTCGGGAGGCCTATCCGGAGCGTCAGCCCATTGACCTGCTGCGGCTGGATTTTATTTTCCGCGGTCCGGAGATCCCTTACATTGCGCGGCGCAGCGGCTGCGGCGGGAAGCTCTGGTCCTACATCTTCAATATGGACCAGCCCATTGACGGCGGTACCATGCCCTGGCACTGTGCAGATATTCCCTATGTTTTCCACAACATTGACCTGGTGGAGTACCCCCACGGCCCCCAGGAGGAGGGACTGTCTCAGCGGGTTGAGGAGCAATGCTTTGCCAGCGTAATATCCTTTGCTAAAAACGGGGACCCATCCAACGCATGCATCCCTGCCTGGCCTCCCTGCAGTGCGGGGGAGGAGCATACGCTGGTAATCGACGGGCACAGCCGCGTCCGGACAAATTTTGACCATGTGCTGATCGAGGCTCTGTCCCGGACAATGGGACCGCGGATGGAGGAAATGATGCGCTCTCTGCGTGAGGATGCCCAGCACTGACAGCCCCTCTGTGTCCCTGACCGTATCGAGAAACACTCCATGCGCCCTGTGTGTCATCCAGGGAGACACACAGGGCGCATGGAGTGTTTATGCTCGCTGACAACAGAGAGAGGATTATCCTGCGCAAACTGCCTTTTTCGCTTTACGGAGCTTCTTTGTCGCGCGGGACAGCCGCATTCGTCTGCCCGGTGCGCTTTTGTACGGGGGAACAGCCGGAGCAGGTGCAGCAGTCTCCGCCGCAGCAACCGCCTCGTTTGTGCTGCTTCCACAGGGAGCGTATGGCAAGGGCCACGACACATGCCAGGAGCAGCGCGACCACTACAGTGGACAATACAGATTGCGGCATGGTTTCATTTCACCCTTTCCTTTTCAAATCAAATGGCGGCTGCCGACGTGGCCGCAGCCAGACGGTCGTTTTCTGTGGGAGGCTGATAGCCCTTGCGCAGCAGCAGCCAGAGCATGAGGGCCAGCAGGGCGATGGCTGCCGCGGTAAATACACTGAAGGAAACCTCACCGGCAATCAGTCCGCCGAGCTGATATACGATGAGAGCGACCACATAAGCAAACAGGCACATATATCCGATAGCAGCCAGCGTCCATCTGGGATTGTTCATCTCCCGCCGGATAGCACCCATAGCGGCAAAGCAGGGGGCACAGAGCAGATTGAAGATCATGAAGCTGTATGCGGTGAGCCCCGTAAAATCCCCGGCGATGGCGGCGTAGAGCGGGCTGGCATCCTCCAGCAGATCCGCGTCCCCGGCGATGGTGACCGCGTCGCTGTAGAGCACACCAAAGGTGTTGAGCACCTCCTCCTTGGCGATGAGCCCTGTGATAGTGGCTACGGTGGATTTCCACGCCATGTCTCCGGCAAAGCCGATGGGATAGAAGATCCAGGCGAGGGAACGTCCCGCAGAGGCCAGAAGGGAGGTGTTGTTATCCTCCACAGCGCCAAAAATGCCGTCGGTGAAGCCGTAGCCCTGGAGGAACCAGAGGATGATTGAGGAAATCAGGATCACGGTGCCTGCCCGCTTGATGAAGGACCAGCCGCGCTCCCAGGTGGCGCGCAGTACATTGCCCATGGAGGGAACGTGGTACGCAGGCAATTCCATGACAAAGGGAGCCGGCTCTCCGGCCAAGGCCCGGAACTTTTTCAGCATGATACCGGAGAGCACCACAGCGGCAATCCCAATGAAAAAGGCGGAGACGGCCACCAGTGCGGAGTTTCCGAAGATGGCGCCGGCAAACAGACCGATGATCGGCATTTTTGCGCCGCAGGGAATAAAGCAGGTGGTCATGACAGTCATTTTGCGGTCCCGGTCCTGTTCGATGGTACGGGAGGCCATGACGCCGGGGACGCCGCAGCCGGAGGCTACCAGCATGGGAATAAAGCTCTTGCCGCTGAGACCGAAGCGGCGGAAGATACGGTCCATGACAAAGGCCACTCTTGCCATGTAACCCACATCCTCCAAAACAGCCAGCAGGAAGGAGAGCACCAGAAGCTGCGGGACAAAGCCCAGCACCGCGCCCACGCCGGCGATGATTCCGTCCTGAATCAGACCGTAAAGCCACTGGGCGATCACAGGCTCGCCCTCTGCGTTACAGAGCAGCCGGTCCGCCAGAGCGGGGATCCACTCGCCAAAAAGCGTATCGTTTGCCCAGTCCGTACCCAAAGTGCCGACAGAGAAGGGAAAGCTGCCCATGGCGATGGAATAGATCAGGAACATGATAACCGCAAATATGGGCAGGGCCAGCACCCGGTTGGTGACGACCCGGTCGATACGGTCGGATACAGTCAGGGCATGACGGGCAAGCTTCTTTTTTACAGATCGGCCAACTATGCTGCTGATGTAGGCGTAACGCTGATTGGTGATGATGCTCTCGGCATCGTCATCCAGCTCATTTTCACAGTCCAGAATATGCTGGTCGAGGTGCTCAGCCAGGGCTGTGTCCAGCTGCAGCGCGTCCAGTACCTTTTCGTCCCGCTCAAAGACCTTGATGGCGTACCAGCGCAGATAACCCGGCTCCACCTTGGCCTCGATGGACTCCTCAATGTGGGCCAGAGCATGCTCCACGCTGCCGGTAAATACATGGGGCGGTTCGGCGGCTTTTTTCTGCTTTGCCGCAGCGACGGCCTTTTCCGCCGCCTCCATTCCGCCCTCGCCCTTCAGAGCGCTCATCTCCACCACCTCACAGCCCAGCGCTTTTCCCAGCTTGTTGAGGTCGATGGAATCACCGTTGCGCCGGACCAGGTCGATCATATTCACAGCCACCACCACCGGGATACCCAGCTCGATCAGCTGCGTGGTGAGATAGAGATTGCGCTCGATGTTTGTGCCGTCCACGATATTCAGGATGGCGTCCGGCTGCTGCTGGACCAGATAGTTTCTGGCGACGACCTCCTCCAGAGTGTAGGGGGAGAGAGAATAGATCCCCGGGAGATCCTGAATAATCACATCCTCCCGTCCCCTCAGCCGGCCCTCCTTTTTTTCCACAGTGACGCCGGGCCAGTTGCCGACGTACTGCCGCGAGCCGGTCAGGGCGTTAAAAAGTGTTGTCTTGCCGCAGTTCGGATTGCCTGCCAGCGCGATTTTGACGTCCATTTTCGTCTCCTTTTCGTTCTCATTTACGGTTGTCTTCCACTAACTGCATTACCGGAAAAAACGCCGTCCGGCAGCAGGGGATGACGGCGTCTGATCAGGGAGCGATCTCAATCATTTCAGCGTCCGCCTTGCGCACGCTCAGCTCATAACCGCGCAGATTCAGCTCCATAGGGTCTCCCAGCGGCGCCACCTTGCGCACATGGATTTCCACGCCCTTGGTGATTCCCATGTCCATAATCCGACGCTTCACCGGTCCTGACCCGTGCAGCCGGGCCACGGTAACTGTTTCGCCGACACCGGCATCCTTTAATGTTTTCATAAACTCTCCTCCATTCCTTAAACCATAATGCGGTTTGCCATGGTGCTGTCCAAAGCCACCCGGCTGTCCTTGACCATCAGGATCAGATTTCCGCCTACGACATTTACCACCGTAATTTCTGCATCCACTACAAAGCCCAGCTCAGCCAGCCGTTGCCGCACGTCATCCCGCCCGCTTATTTTGCGTATCGTAACAGTCTCTCCTGCGTTGACCATGGTCAGCGGCATCATACGTGACACACCTCTTTCACATGCCATGCTATCGGTTTGTCTTGACTAACTAACTTGAGTTTACCACGGCTAACTCTATTTGTCAAGCTGCGCGGCGCATTTTTTTCAAATTTGCCTGTCATCTGCGCAATATGGACGCCTGTGTGCTCTGAAAAACAGACCAAAGAAGCAAAAATCCCACGGCTAACTGGAATGTTTTCCTTGATTTCACAGAATGGCCGGTGTATAATTCCTTGAGCGCAGAAAGTTTGGATAAAACGTTTCACGCGGACAGGATTGATACGAGGTCGTCCCAAATATGATAGATATTATCCTCCATGAGCCTGAAATTCCCATGAATACCGGAAACGTAGCCCGTACCTGCGCCTGCACGGGAGCCCGGCTGCATTTGATCCGGCCCCTGGGCTTTGACATCAGCGATAAGGCCGTGAAACGTGCGGGGCTGGATTACTGGCAATATCTGGATCTCTCCGTATATGACAGCATTGAGGAATATCTGGAATCTAACGGCGACGACGGACTGTGGCTGGCCACAACCAAGGCGCCCCGGAGCTATGCTGAGGCGCCGCTGACCGGTGAGACGGTGCGTCTTCTGTTCGGCAAGGAGACCGCGGGCCTCCCGCAGTGGCTGCGCGAGCGCTATCGTGACCGCTGTATCCGTATTCCCATGCGGGGTCCGGTCCGTTCGCTGAATCTGTCCAACTCTGTGGCGATCCTGTGCTATGAAGCTCTGCGTCAGCAGGGCTTCCCGGACCTGCGATCTACCGGCAGTATGCTGGAATCGGACTCCGTTTCCTGAGCGAAAACGGAGCCATAATTTGAGGAGGAGCGATATGAATTACAACAAGAAGACAGTCTACGATGTGGATGTAAAGGGGAAAAAAGTCCTGCTGCGCTGTGACTTCAACGTCCCCCTGGACAAGAAGAAGGGCGTGATTACAGATGACAAGCGCATCCGTGCTGCCATTCCCACAATTCAGTATCTGCTGGATCAGGGCGCGGCGGTTATCGCCTGCTCCCACCTGGGCAAGCCCAAGGGAGAGGTAAAGCCGGAGCTGAGCCTGAAGGTTGTGGCGGCCCGCCTGGGCGAGCTTTTGGGCAAGGACGTAATTTTTGCCGCTGACACTATCGGTCCCGACGCCTGCGCCAAAGCCGCTGCGCTGAAGCCCGGCGAACTGCTTCTTCTGGAAAATCTCCGCTATGATAAAAGAGAGGAAAAGAACGATCCCGAATTTGCCAAGGCGCTGGCGGATCTGGCCGGTGCCGGGGGAGTTTATGTTTCCGATGCCTTTGGAACGGTTCATCGCGCTCACGCCTCTACTGCCGGCGTTGCCGCTTATCTGCCTGCGGTCAGCGGCCTCCTGATTCAGAAGGAGCTGGAGATTATGGGCAAGGCGCTCGATGATCCCCGGCGGCCCTTTGTTGCTGTGCTGGGCGGCGCCAAGGTATCCGATAAAATTGCCGTGATCAATAATCTGCTGGAGAAGGCAAATACCATTATTATTGGCGGAGGCATGGCTTATACCTTTGTCAAGGCGATGGGCCACAGCATTGGCAAGAGCCTGCTGGAGGAGGACCGGCTGGATTATGCCAACGATATGCTGGTCAAGGCTGCGGAAAAGGGTGTCACCTTGCTTCTGCCGGTGGATCATCTCTGCGCCAGCGAGTTTTCTGCCGAGGCGGAGTGCATTCCGACTGAGGGACAGGACATTCCCGACGGCCTGATGGGCATGGACATCGGCCCGAAGACAGAGTCCGTTTTTACCGCTGCGGTCAAGGATGCCGGTACCGTGGTATGGAACGGTCCCATGGGCGTATTCGAGTTTGATAAGTTTGCCGGCGGCACCCGTGCCATGGCAAAGGCGCTGGCAGAGTCCGGCGCGGTGACCATTGTCGGCGGCGGCGACAGCGCGGCTGCGGTGGAGCAGTTGGGCTTTGCGGACAAGATGACCCATATCAGCACCGGCGGCGGCGCTTCTCTGGAATTTCTGGAGGGCAAGGAGCTGCCCGGCGTGGCCTGCCTGCTGGACAAGTAAACCGGCCTCCCCTGAGAAGAAGCTAGTGAATGAAGCTCCGGCCGGCCGCCATTGAGATGTCCGGCCGGATAGAAAGAGGTAATGCGACTATGAACAGAAAATATCGTAAAACGATTATTGCGGGCAACTGGAAAATGAACAAGACAGCCTCTGAAACGGCTGCTTTTGCCAATGAGATCAAACCGATGCTGCCCAAAAATCCGGGCTGTGAGATGCTGCTCTGCATGCCCGCAGTGAATATCCCCGCAGCGCAGAAGGCTTTTAAGGGCAGCAAGATCCGTATCGGTGCGGAGACAATGCACTATGAGGCCAGCGGCGCATTCACCGGCGAGGTTGCCGCAGGTATGCTGACGGACATCGGCGTGAAATATGTCATCATTGGCCACTCTGAGCGCCGCCAATATTACGGCGAGACGGACCTGACCGTCAACAAAAAGGTCCGGGCCGCTCTCGACGCCGGCCTGACCCCCATTGTCTGCGTCGGCGAAAGCCTGGAGCAGCGCGAGCTGGGTGTCACGGATGAGCTTCTGGCTTATCAGGTGATGACCGCTCTCAGCGGTGTCAGCTCCCAGGAGCTGCGCCATGTGGTAATTGCTTATGAGCCCATTTGGGCGATCGGCACCGGAAAGACCGCAACCTCCGAACAGGCCCAGGAGGTTTGCGGAAACATTCGCACGCTGCTGCGCAAGAGCAATGATGCCCGCACAGCCCGTGCGGTTTCCATCCTGTATGGCGGCAGCATGAATGCGAAAAACGCTGCGGAGCTGCTGCGTATGCCGGACATCGACGGCGGCCTGATCGGCGGCGCTTCTCTGAAAACCGCAGACTTCGTGACCATCATAGAGGCCGCTGCCGCTGTGGAGGCCTGAGAGAAAGTGCGCCTCAGGAGCTGTTTTGAAAAACCATTGGACAGAAGCATTCGCATATCAGAAGGAATGAGGTTTTGAAAATATGATGAAACTGGTATTACTGCGCCACGGCGAGAGTGAATGGAACAAGCTGAACCTGTTCACCGGCTGGACAGATGTGGACCTCAGCGAGCAGGGACGCATGGAGGCAAAACAGGCCGGCGAGGTGCTGAAGGCCGAGGGGTATGACTTTGATATCTGCTATACCTCCTACCTCAAGCGTGCGATTCACACCCTGAACATTGCCCTCGACGAGATGGATCGGGCCTGGCTTCCGGTTGTCAAGAGCTGGAAGCTCAACGAGCGGCACTACGGTGCGCTGCAGGGGTTGAACAAGGCCGAAACGGCCGCGAAATACGGAGAGGATCAGGTGAAGATCTGGCGGCGCAGCTTTGACATTAAGCCCCCGGCGCTGGAGCCGGATGACGAGCGCAGCGCAGCCCGGCAGGCCATGTATCGGGACGTGGATCCTGCATTGCTTCCGGCCCACGAGAGCCTTGAGACTACAATTGAGCGTGCAGTCCCATACTTCGAGGAAGTGATCAAGAAGGATATGGAGGCCGGAAAGCGCGTGATTATCGCCGCCCATGGCAACTCTCTCCGGGCTTTGGTCAAATATTTTGACAATATCAGCAGCGACGAGATCATCGGTGTAAACATCCCCACCGGCGTACCGCTGGTCTATGAGTTTGACGAAAGCTTCAAGGCTGTAAAGCATTACTACCTTGGTGATCAGGAGAAGATTGCCGCAAAGATGCAGGCTGTTGCCAATCAGGGGAAAAAGCAGTAAGGCCGGGAAAACGGACGCTGTCCTTCCAACGGATACGAAATGATCGTCAATGACAGTCGTTTTTCGTTTTTTCTCCCGCATCGCGGGAGGGAAAACAAAGGGAATCAATTTGACGCACACCAGAAATTTTGCCCTTTACACTATTTATTTTAAGAATATAGAAGGAGAATTATGATGAAGCAGTATTTTGAGATCGCTGATGTTCTTGCCCGTGAGATTCTGGACTCCCGCGGAAATCCTACTGTTGAGGTTGAGGTCACTCTGGACGACGGCACTGTGGGCCGCGCAGCTGTTCCCTCCGGCGCCTCCACCGGCATCTATGAGGCCTGTGAGCTGCGTGACGGCGACAAGAGCCGCTACCTGGGGAAGGGCGTTTCCAAGGCTGTAGACAATGTCAACGGAGAGATTGCAGAGGCGCTGGTTGGCCTGAATGCACTGGATCAGCCCGGTATCGACAAGCTGCTGATTGACCTGGACGGTACACCCAACAAGACCCGTCTCGGAGCAAATGCGATTCTCGGCGCATCTCTGGCCGTTGCCAAGGCTGCCGCAGAGGCCACCGGTGTCGGTCTGTACAATTATATCGGAGGCGCCAATGCCAAGACCCTGCCTGTTCCCATGATGAACGTGCTCAATGGCGGCGCCCATGCCACCAACAACGTGGAGATTCAGGAATTCATGATTATGCCCGTCGGCGCAACAAGCTTTAAGGAAGCTCTGCGCATGTGCGCAGAGGTGTTCCACACCCTCAAGACCGTTCTCAAGGAAAACGGGACTCCCGCGGCCGGCGTGGGCGACGAGGGCGGCTATGCTCCCAACCTGGGCTCGGATGAGGATGCTCTGAAGGCGCTGGTTCAGGCCATTGAGAAGGCCGGCTTTAAGCCCGGTGAGGACTTCTGCATTGCCATAGACGCCGCTTCTTCTGAGTGGTGGGATGACGACACCAAGAGCTATCTCCAGCCCAAGACCGGCACGAAGATGACTGCGGATGAACTGGTTGCCATGTGGGTAGACTTCGCTGAGAAGTATCCGATTATCTCCCTTGAGGACGGCATGGCTGAGACCGACTGGGAGGGCTGGAAGAAGCTGACAGACGCGCTGGGACACAAGATCCAGCTCGTCGGCGACGACCTGTTTGTCACCAACGTCACACGTCTCTCTACTGGTATTGAGAAGAAGGTTGCCAACTCCATTCTGATTAAGGTCAACCAGATCGGCACCCTGACCGAGACGCTGGATGCCATCCAGATGGCCAACCGCGCCGGCTATACCGCCGTTGTGAGCCACCGCTCCGGCGAGACCGAGGACACGACCATTGCGGACATCTCTGTTGCGGTCAATGCCGGTCAGATCAAGACCGGCGCGCCCAGCCGCACTGACCGTGTTGCGAAGTATAACCAGCTGCTGCGCATTGAGGAGGAGCTTGACAATGTGGCTCAGTATCTGGGCAAGAGCGCATTTTTCTCCATTAAGTAATTTAGGAAAACGCTGATTCATCTGTCTTCGGCAGCTGTCGGCAAATTATTTGCCGGCTCTGCGTTGCGAAATCCTGCCGGACTGAAAAGGAAATGCGTCTGGCACGCGGCCACTTCGATGGGCCGTGTGCAATACACAAGGACCCGCCGCGCAGCGGTGGGCGCGCGTTCCGCTCAGCGGCGGAAAAGCCGACGGAAAGACGTGCGCGGGGAGATATGAAACAGGCTCTTAGAGACGCGGACGTTATAAGCAACGACATTTAGAACCTGTAAGCGCTTACGAAAAAACATTTCAATGACGATTGCGGAGGGAGCAGACTGCCCCCTCCGCATTTGCATCTGCCCCTCGGAGCGGAAAACCGGTTTTGCCCATCATTTCCGGAGCATGGGATGCAAAATGCTTGATTTCCCTAAAATACATGGTATACTAAATATGAAGAAGTGTGCGCAAAAACGCGAGATGCATGGATGAAAGGGGAGGTACTTATGAATTGGAAGAAGATTGTTGTTTCGGCTGCCGCAGTGTGCCTCCTGATGAGCATGGCTGCTCTGGCCTTTGCAAAGCAGGCTGAGCCGCATTGGGCGCAGGAGTCCATGAATCACTGGCTTACGCTGGATGCAGCTGTGGGTGACCCGGATACAAGGCTCCCATTGGGTGAGGTTTGTCAGATGTTCTGCCAGCTGCTGGGGCTGGGAAATGCGAACTACTCAGAAGCCGGCGCGATTCAGGCAATGTCCAATGCCGGAATATTGGAGACAGCTTTCACAGACAGCACTGAGCCTGATGCGCCGGTCAGCGGAGAGGCCTTTCTTGTGATGCTTTGCCGGACCCTCTGTCTGGATACCGGAGACAGCTCGGATGCGGCTGAGAGGGCAGAGACAGCCTCCACCCCCATTCCGGGAACAGAAATAGCAGGGTCCGCCTCCGGCTTTGAAACGGTCTCCTCCTGGGCCAGGGGAGCGGTGGATACTGCAAAGGACCGCGGCTGGCTGAACGGACTTGGGGAGGAGCGGCTGAGCGCATCAGAACCGATTACCCGCGGGGCTGCAATCGCCCTTCTGGACAGAGCCATTTCCAACTGGATCACCGCGGACAGCGCGCTGGTGGAGTCCAGAGGCGGGATTGAACTGATTTCCGCCAGAGATGTGATTTTGACCGGCGAGGCAGAACAGGTAATTCTTGCCACGGGAACAAAGGACAGCGCCGTAACTCTGGAAAATCTGTCTGCCGATAAGGTCACGGTTACCACCGGGGCTGCGCTGTTGCTCACAGGAGATACGGATATTGCAAAGCTGACCGTGGAGGAACCGGCCGGGGGCACCCGCGTGTACATCGGCGAGAGCGCTTCAATCGGTACGCGGGAGCTGCACACGGAGGATGTCCATTTTTCCGGAGACAAGCAGGAGAATCAAAACAGTGGCCAGACCGATTCGACAGCGGAGGCAAGTCTTCCGGAGGCTACCGCTGAAAACGGAGGAACTCAGGATCGGACAGAGGCTTCTTCTGATCTGAATCCGGAAAATGCTGCGGAAAATGCTGCGGAAAATGCTGCGGCGACGGCACACGCTGTGCCGGAAACACGAGACCCCGATGCTTATCTGCCGAATACAGCACCCAATACTGCGGTGGAATCCATTCCCGAGACTATGGAAGAATACTTCGTTCCCGCGGATCCTGTAGAGGCAGTCGGGCCGGGTGCAGTTGTGGACTACAGTGACGGCACCATTCCTTATACCGGATATGATATGATGGTAGCTCCGGCGGAGGACCCTGAGGCAGGGTACGATGTGGCGGTACATGTGAGTATGACAGGACTGCGGCCGCATCAGAGCCGCGGTGCGGGAATCGGCTGGTGGACCGGCTTTTCCGTGTCCGCTCCGGCAGGTGGGGCGGAGGTTATGGCGGAGTATTCTCAAAACGGGATTGATTATGGCACTCCCATCCCCTCAACGCTGAAGGAGGGACGGTATGCCCACTATTTCGACGCGGCGCGCTGGCGTGATTACTATGTGCGTCTGACATGGACCGGCCCGGGACTCTCGGAGGAGGATTGCGCGCCGGTGACGTATTGGCTGGATTTCAGCGGTGTGGAGCTGGATCTCAGTTCTCTGACAGATGCCGGCAGCCCGTTGGGAAAGATCGGCCCTGCAAAGCTGGAGGACCAGACAGAGGGCAATGCCCACAAGAGCGAGCTCTATGAGGATTACAGCGTGACCGTGGAACCGCGTTCAGACGGACATAACGGCTACCTGGAGCTCACGGTTCACGCACAGGGACTTCGGTCCCATCTTACCGCGGCAGGGATGGGCTACTGGGCAGGCTTTTCGATTACGGAGCCCCGTGGTGCAGCAAGCTGCAGATATGCAGCCTGCCTCAGTCCGGCTGCAGCCAGAAATAACTTTGCCAGAAGAACACCGCTGCTTTGGGAGAACTATTCATCTGATGTGGACGGATTCGGCGCCTATGGGATTGTACAGCGCAGCAATGCCGCACGGCAGGATCAGTGTGACTACTGGGTTATGCTCCAGTGGTATTCCAATGCGGAGGCTACCATGCCGCTGACCGCGCCGGAGCTCTTTCATGTTGTAGTGGATGCGGAGCTTTCAAACAGATGAATGGGCGAGTAACAAGGCATAATAGATGAGACAGAAAAACTGCGCATATGCAGTATAGTGCCCCTCTGACAGGGAGCATGGTTCATAACAGAAGGAGAGAATGCAATGGCGGACAGCAAATGGATTGCGGAAATGGAACAGAAAATTCCTGTAGGAAGGGTGCGAACCCGTTTCGCACCCTCCCCGACGGGATATATGCATGTGGGAAATCTCCGCACGGCGCTTTACACCTGGCTGATCGCCCGCCACTATGACGGGACCTTTATTCTCCGTATCGAGGATACGGATCAGGGCCGTCTGGTGGAGGGTGCTGTGGATGTGATCTATAAAACGCTGAAGGAGTGCGGACTGGATCATGATGAAGGCCCGGATGTGGGTGGTCCGGTTGCGCCCTACATCCAGACGGAGCGCAGGGGCTTTTATAAGAAATATGCCGAATGGCTGGTGGAACGGGGCCATGCCTACTATTGCTTCTGTGAAAAAACCGAGAGCGAGGAGGAGAGCGGGAGCTTTTCGCGCAGGGAGGACCCCTGCCGCTGCCTGGATTGCAGGGTAGCTATGGCCCGGGTGGAGGCTGGAGAGCCTTATGTTATCCGTCAAAAGATTCCCCTGGAAGGCACCACAACCTTCCATGACGAAAGCTTCGGGGACGTTACAGTGGAAAATGCTTCCCTGGACGATCAGATTCTGCTGAAGCGGGACGGCTTGCCTACCTATAATTTCGCGAATGTCATCGACGACCATACAATGGGCATTACACACGTCGTAAGGGGCAGCGAATATCTGTCCAGCGCGCCGAAATACAATCTGCTCTATGAGGGCTTTGGCTGGCCAATCCCCAAATATGTGCACTGCGCTCCCGTCATGCGGGACCAGCACAACAAAATGAGCAAGCGTCACGGCGACCCGAGCTATGAGGACCTGATTGCCGGGGGATACCTTACTGAGGCGGTGGTCAACTATGTGGCGCTGCTGGGATGGAGTCCCCGGGGCGATATTGCCGAGCAGGAGATCTTTTCCCGGGAGGACCTGGTGAAGGTATTTGACATCTCCGGTATTTCCAAGTCTCCGGCAATTTTTGATATCGAAAAGCTCAAACATTTCAACAGCGAATATATCCGTGCCATGACGCCGGAGCGCTTTGCAGCCGCAGCGGAGCCCTATATCCGGCAGGCAGTAAAGAATCCTGCTTATGATCCGGTGCGGATCGCCGCGATTTTGCAGCAGAGAACAGAGGTCCTGACGGAGATTCCGGAGAAGCTGGATTTCTTTGACACGCTCCCGGACTACGAGGCAGAGCTCTATGTCCACAAGAAAAGTAAAACGGACATACCAGGCAGCCTGGCAACCCTGAAAAAGCTCCTTCCTGCCTTGGAAAAATTGAACACTTGGGATGAGAATGATATTCTGAAGGTTATGACCGATCTTGCGGAGGCAGAGGGCGTGAAAAATGCCAAAATCATGTGGCCTGCCCGCATTGCCATTGCAGGCAAGGCGGTAACGCCCGGTGGTGCGGTTGAAATTGCCCGAATCCTTGGCAGGGACGAGTGCCTGCGCCGAATTCAGATTGGAATTGAAAAATTGGAGCGTGCGGTATGAAACAAAATGACAAGCTGAACCTGACCATGTTATGCGACTTTTATGAGCTGACCATGGGCAACGGTTATTTTCAATGCGGTTATCAGGAGCGCATTACGTACTTCGACGTGTTCTTTCGCCGCGTGCCGGATGGCGGCGGCTTTGCCGTTGCGGCCGGACTGGATCAGGTGATCGACTATGTGCTGGACCTGCATTATGACGAGGCCGACATTGCGTATCTGCGGGGCAGAGGGCTTTTCAGCGAGGAGTTTTTAGCCTATTTGCGGAATTTCCGGTTTACCGGCGATATTTGGGCCGTACCGGAGGGCACTCCGGTGTTTCCGAATGAGCCGCTGATGACTGTGCGTGCCCCGGCGATTGAAGCGCAGATGCTGGAAACCTATATCCTGCTGGAGATGAATCACCAGAGCCTGATTGCAACCAAAGCCAGCCGGATCTGCCGCGCTGCCCAGGGACGGACAGTGCTGGAATTTGGGTCCAGAAGGGCGCAGGGCACGGATGCTGCCATCACCGGTGCACGGGCTGCCTTCATCGGCGGCTGTGCCGGAACGGCCTGCACGATCTCCGACCAGATGTACGGTGTTCCCGCCGGCGGCACCATGGCGCATTCCTGGGTACAGATGTTTGACAGCGAGTATGAGGCCTTTAAGACTTACTGCGAAACCTATCCCACCAATGCCACACTCCTGGTGGATACCTATGACTCCCTCCGCTCCGGTGTACCCAATGCCATTCGGGTGTTTGACGAGGTGTTGAAGCCCAGGGGCATTCGCAAGTGCGGCATCCGCTTCGACTCCGGAGATATGGCGTATCTGACCAAGCAGGCCAGGACCATGCTGGACGAGGCCGGGTGGACCGAGTGCGCTATTACCTGTTCCAATTCTTTGGATGAGCATCTGATCGAGGACCTGATCCGTCAGGGCGCTGCGATCAATGTATTTGGAGTTGGCGAGCGCCTGATTACCGCCCGCAGCGAGAGTGTGTTCGGTGGGGTATACAAGCTGGTGGCTGTGGAGGATCGGGGGGGAGAGATTGTCCCCAAAATCAAAATCAGTGAAAATGTGGCGAAGATCACCAATCCGGGCTTCAAAAAGGTATATCGTATTTACGGTCCGGAGGGAAAATGCTTTGCCGACTATATCTGCCTGCATGACGAGCAGGTGAACGGACAGCCTCTGGAACTCTTTGATCCTGCTGCCACATGGAAGCGGCAGATTGCTGAAAATTATCAGTCCAAACCGCTGCTTCTGCCGATCTTTGAGAAGGGGCAGCTGGTCTATGACCGGCCGACATTACAGCAGATCCGCGCGTATGCGGACGCGCAGAGCGAAACCCTTTGGCCGGAGGTGAAACGCTTTGACAATCCGCATAACTATTATGTGGATCTCTCCCCAAAGCTCTGGGATTTGAAGCATGAGCTGCTGCGGCGCAAGGGCAGGACGGAGGAAGAAATCGAATGACCGCAGCGGAGCGCAGGGAAGAAATTCTTATGCGTCTTGGTTCCTGCAACGCACCGGTCAGTGCCTCCGTACTGGCGGAGGAGCTGGGGGTGAGCCGTCAGATCATTGTGGGTGATGTGGCGCTTCTGCGTGCCGGGGGAGCGGAGATAACCGCAACGCCTCATGGCTACACGCTTGCCGGAAAGCGGGAGGATGGCCTGCTTCGGCGGACCGTTGCCTGTGTTCATGATGCCTCCGGGACAGAGCAGGAGCTGAATATCATGGTAGACAATGGCTGTACTGTGGTGGATGTGATCGTGGAGCATCCGGTATATGGGCAGCTGACGGGTGCGCTGGCACTGCAAAACCGCTATGACGTCCGCTGTTTTCTGGACCGCAGCGCGGAAGCGGCACCCTTGTCCTCTCTGACCGACGGGATACATCTTCATACGTTATTGTGCCCGGATGCGGAGAGCTTTGCGAGAGTACGACGGGAACTGGATGCAGCTGGCTTTTTGCTGCCGGAGTAGAACGGCCAAAATCTGTCAGAGTGAGTACGGTCGAAAACGGCAATACTATGACTATGAACAGTCAAGTATGGAACGTGTTCCGGGAGACCGGAGACCCGTTGGGTTATTTGCTGTATCGTGCGGAACAGCAAAAGCATTTGCAGGAGATACGAAAAAAAAGCCCGGAGAAACGAAAGAAACAAAGTGTGGGAGAGCCCCGCGGCTCTCTGTGAGCGGATAGGCCGGTATGCCCTCGCCCCGACCGGCGGCGAGGGCACCGGAGATACATAATGTTCAAAAATGTGAAAGCTCTGGTACTGCGCGAGGTAAAATACCGGGATGCGGACAAAATATTGACCCTGCTGACAGCGGAGGATGGAAAACTGACCGTGAAGGCACGGGGAGCATTGCGCAAAAACTGCAAATACGGTGCAGCGGCCCAGCTGCTGTGCTTCTCGGATATGACGCTGCTGGATTTCAATGGCCGCTGGAGTCTGAGTGAGGCTGAAACTCTGGAGCAGTTTTTGCCCCTGCGCTCCGACCTGGAAAAGCTGGCGCTGGGCGCTTATTTTGCGGAAGTGCTGGAGACAGTCAGTGACGAGGATTGTCCCAATCCTGCACTGCTGCAGCTCGGACTCAACAGTCTCTACGCCCTGGGTTCACAGCTTTACCCGGATACACATATCAAAGCGGTGTTTGAGCTGCGGCTGCTCTGTCTTTCCGGCTTTACGCCGCTGCTGGATCGGGAGGGAACACTGTTTTCCCTGAGCGGCGGCAGCGTCCATCGGGTGGAGGAGCCACCGGGAAACACAGGCAAGTCGCTTCCTGTGGATTCTGATACGCTGCGTGCCATGCGGTATATCGTTCGTGCTGAGCCGAAGAAGATTTTTTCTTTTTCCCTGCCTCCTGCGTCGGAGAAGCGGCTGGCCGCCGTCTGTGAGGGTTATATGACTGCGCAGCTTGAGCGAAGCTTTTCCTCTCTGGATTATTGGAAACGGCTGAAATTAAATTATTAAATTATTGTCACGACATTTATGCCGCTGACTAAATAATACCGGCCAGAGTGTACCCGGCTGTGATCCAGCAGCGCGGGGCCTGCTGCCGTTGAATACGGATGAATATGAACAGATACGAAAAATCTCTGATTACTCTGGAGCTGCCCGCTGTTTTGGAGCTTTTGGCCGCGCAGGCCAGCGGCGAGGCGGCAAAAACCGCCTGCCGCGGACTGAGCCCCGCGGAGACAGCCTTTGAGGTGCAGCGCCGGCTGGATGAGACCAGTGCTGCGAAGGCAATGCTGGCGGTAAAGGGAGGACCGTCCTTTGCCGGGGCGAAGGACGTGCGCAATGCTCTGGCGCGGGCCGACATGAGCGGTATCCTGAACACACGGGAGCTTTTGGATATTGCCGGGGTGCTGCAATGCGCCCGGACCGTCAAGGCATATGGCGAAGGGGACGACAGCGGCAGGACCGAGTTGGCACCGCTGTTTCGCTCCCTGACTGCAAATAAGTTTCTGGAGGAGAAAATTACAACCTCGATTCTCGGGGATGATGAGATTGCCGACGGAGCCAGCAGCGACTTGGCGGATATCCGCCGCAAGCTGCGGGTAGCCAACAGCAAGGTGCGGGAGGCTCTGCAGAAAATCATCTCCTCGCCCACCTACTCCAAAGCGCTGCAGGAGGCGATTATTACCACCCGGTCAGATCGCTTTGTGGTCCCGGTCAAGGCAGAGCAGCGCAATGCAATTCCGGGGCTGGTGCATGATATTTCCTCCTCCGGAGCAACGGTCTTTGTTGAGCCCATGGCGGCTGTCAAGGCGAATAATGAGATACGGGAGCTCAAGGCCAGGGAAAAGCAGGAAATTGAGCGAATTCTGGCAGAGCTGAGCGCAGACTGCGCAGCATACCGGGAGGGCATAGACCGGGATTTCCTGCTCTTGACAGAGCTGGATATGATTTTTGCCAAAGCGAAGCTCAGCGACCGGATGAATGCCGACGCACCGGAGATCAGTGAGAGTGAATTGGTGCTCCGCCGGGCGAGGCATCCGTTGCTTCCCCAGGATACGGCTGTGCCCATTGATGTGAGCCTTGGGGGAGAGTTTGATACACTGGTCATTACAGGGCCGAATACCGGCGGAAAGACCGTGTCCATCAAGACCATGGGACTGTTGAGCGTGATGACGCTCTGCGGGCTCCATATTCCTGCGTCCTATGGCAGCAAGGTGCCGGTATTTTCACGTGTGCTTGCGGACATCGGCGATGAGCAGAGCATCGAGCAGAGTCTCTCCACCTTCTCTGCCCATATGACGAATATCGTGGAGATTCTGCGGGACTGCGAGGAGGAGACGGAAGGACAGGTGCTGCTCCTGTTTGACGAGCTCGGAGCAGGTACGGATCCCACCGAGGGTGCAGCGCTGGCTATTTCGATTATCGAACGGGCCCGAAGCAGAGGATGCTTCATCGCCGCTACCACCCACTATGCGGAGCTGAAGGTCTATGCCACAACCACTGACGGGGTGCAAAACGCCTCCTGCGAGTTTAACGTAGAGACTCTGCGCCCCACTTACCGGCTGTTGATCGGTATTCCCGGAAAGTCCAATGCCTTTGCCATTTCCCGCCGCCTTGGTTTGCCGGAGAATGTGATTGCCGATGCCCGCAGCCGGGTGGACTCCAGCAGTGCAGGCATGGAGGAGGTCATCGAGCGTTTGGATGCCCAGCGCCAAAGGCTCGACCAGCGGGAGACAGAGGTGGCAGTGAAGCTGCGCGAGGCGGAGGAAAATGCCAAAAGATCCGCCCAGCTCAAGGCTGAGCTGTCTGTGCGTTATGAAAAAGCGGATGAAAAGGCCCGGAGAGAGGCTCAGAGAATACTGGATGACGCACGAAGACAGGCGGAAGCCGTATTTGATGAGCTGGACCGCATCCGAAAGCTGGAGGCGAAAAACCAGGCCCATCAGGAGGTCAATGAGGCCCGGGCGGCATTGCGCCGCAGTATGAATGAGGCCGATGAGGCCCTGGCTGCCCGCTTTGGTTCCGATCTGCCTGAGGAACAGGAGCAGGGACCGCAGCGCTCCATCCGGGCGGGAGATACGGTCAGAATCAAATCCATGGGTGGGGTCAAGGCATCTGTAATCTCCATCGGTGCGGACGGTTCGCTGGAGCTGCAGGCAGGTATCATGAAGCTGAACTTAAAGCCCGGAGAAGTCGCACTTGCAGAGGAGCGTCCGGCAGAGGCAAAACGCGTTTCGGAAAAGGCATCTGCCTCTCTGAGAAATCTTTCCACACCCTCGGAGATTGATCTGCGGGGCATGATGCGTGATGAGGCTGTGCTGGCCGCAGAACGCTATATTGACAGCGCAGTGATGGCTAAGCTGCGGCAGGTGACAATTATTCACGGAAAGGGCACCGGCGCGCTGCGGGCGGCGGTGCAGGATATGCTGAAAAAGAACAAATTGGTGAAATCCTTCCGCCATGGCACATACGGTGAGGGAGAGATGGGCGTTACCGTTGTTGAACTGCGCTAAACGTGCGGTTACCTCCCGGATTTTTCTGTCTAAAACGACAAAACAGGGAAAAAACGATTGACGGGCTGTGAAAGATTTGTTAAAATAATATTGCATAAACAAAGAGACGGGGATATGGCAGTCGGCCGCTTGCCGTATGCTGTATGCAGTTTGGGTCATTTTGTATGCTGCATGAATGGAGGATGGATATGGTCACAAAAAGTGTTACGATCAACAACCAGGTGGGCTTGCACGCACGGCCCGCGACATTCTTTATCCAGAAGGCCAACGAGTTCCGTTGCAGCATCTGGGTGGAGAAGGATGACCGCAAGGTAAATGCAAAGAGCCTTCTCGGTGTGCTGTCTCTCGGCATTGTTTGCGGTACAGAGATCAACCTGATCGCGGACGGCGCAGATGAAGAACAGGCAGTGGAGACGCTGGCAGATTTGGTCAATTCTCAGTTCGAGGAGTAAGTGATTTTTCGAAAGCATCAGGGCGTGTAAGCTTGTTACACGCCCCATTTCTGTATTTTGGGGAATGTGAGTCTGAATCATGACAAAAAATAAGGCTGTGATGGAGCTGCTGCTGTGCTCCGCACTCTGGAGTATAGCGGGAATATTCATGAAACTGATCCCCTGGTCCGGCTTTGCCATTGCCGGAGTGCGCAGTGTCCTTGCGGGGACGGTTATGGGCTTGTTCATGCTGCTTCGACACACGCCTTTTGTACTGTGCCGCCGCAGTGTGCTGGGGGGAATTGCCCTGTGCGCAACCCTGACCCTGTTCTCCGTTGCAAATAAGCTGACAACCGCGGCCAATGCGATTGTTCTGCAATTTACGGCTCCGATCTGGATTATGCTGCTCAGCGCGCTGCTGTTTCATGCCAGCTTTCGCCGGGCGGACGTGATTGCCGTTGCCCTGACGTTTGGGGGAATCGCTTTGTTTTTTGCCGACGGACTGGGGACGGGGAACACTGCGGGGAATTTGATAGCCTTGGGAGCCGGATTGACCTTTGGCTGCTATTATGTCAGTCTCGGCGACAGCGGGGAGGATATCCGGATGAGCTCGGTGCTGATCGGACATGCGCTCACCTTTGTGGCAGGGCTGCCCTTCCTGCTTTTGACCCCGACACCGTTGACGCTGCAAACCGCATGCAGTCTGGGAATTCTGGGTGTATTCCAGCTTGGGGTGCCGTATGTGCTGCTGGCCCATGCCTCCGGCTGGTGTTCTCCGCTGGTATGTTCTCTCCTCGGCGCTGTTGAGCCGCTGCTGAATCCTGTGTGGGTGGCAATTTTTGACGGAGAGGTTCCGGGACTGTTGGCGCTGGCAGGAGCGCTGGTTGTGATCGTCACGATCACACTCTGGTGTATTTATAACGGGAAGAACGAGGAAAAGCCCACATGAGCAATCGAGATGTTCTATTGGAGAAGGCAAACCGTCTTCCGCTGCTGCCTGGCGTGTATCTGATGCACGACAGCGACGGAGCCATTATTTATGTGGGAAAGGCAAAAAAACTGAAAAACCGTGTCAGCAGCTATTTTCACGGAGATCATCTGCCGAAAGTGGAGGCAATGGTCCAAAAAGTAGCTGATTTTGAGGTTGTGGTGGTGAATTCAGAGTTTGAGGCGCTGATGCTGGAAAACGCGCTGATCAAACGGCACCAGCCGCATTATAACATTCTGCTGAAGGATGATAAGGGCTATCCCTTTGTAAGGCTGGATCTGCGGGAGGAATATCCTCGATTTACGGTTGTCAACCGGCCTGCCCAGGATGGCGCACGCTATTTTGGCCCCTTCGGCGGACGGGGCACGACCTTTGGCATTCTCAATACTTTGCAGAAAGCGCTTCTGCTGCCTACCTGCAGCCGGATATTTCCGCGGGATGTGGGGAAGGACCGGCCTTGCCTGAGCTATCAGATGGGGCTGTGCAGCGGCTACTGCCGCAGTGAGGCGAAAGCGGAGGACTATCGTGACAGCATTTCCCAGGCTGTGCTGGTGCTCTCCGGCAGGACGGATGAGCTGAAGGAAGCGCTGACGAAGAAGATGGAGCAGGCCGCAGAGGAATTGCGTTTTGAGAACGCAGCCCAGTATCGGGACCGGCTCCGCGCCATCGACAATCTGGGCAACCGGCAAACGGTCATCGCAACCGCGTTTGCGGATACGGATGCTGTCGGCTTTTTCCGGGGGGCGAAAACCTGCTTCGCGGTGCTGCACTACGTGGACGGTGCGCTGACGGGAAAGGACTTTGAACTGATGGAGGAACCCCTGGAGGAGGATGCGGAGGCAGTCTGCGGCCTGTTACTGCAATATTATGACCGACGGGGTACAATGCCAAGAACCGTATTGCTGCCGGTGGATATCGAGGATGAGGAGGCGGCGGCCCAGCTTCTGAGCGAAAAAGCCGGCCACAGGGTGCAGCTTTTTACGCCCAAGCGGGGAGAGAAGACGGTGCTCATCGAAACTGCAAACCTGAATGCCAGGGAGGAGGTCCGCCGGATTACGACCCTGAACCAGCGCCGCAGCAAGACACTGGAATGGCTCCAACGGACATTGGAGCTCCCCACATTGCCCCGGCGCATAGAGTCCTTCGACATTTCCAATACCGGCAGCTTTGGAATTGTGGCAGGGATGGTGGTTTTTGTGGATGGGAAGCCCTTGAAACGGGATTACCGGATGTTCAAAATGAAAACCGTCACGGAGCAGGACGACTATGCGTCCATGTATGAGGCGGTGTCCCGGCGCTTTTCCCGCGCGATCGAAGGGGACGAGAAATTTGCGGATGTGCCGGATCTCCTGCTCATCGACGGGGGAGACACCCATGCTGCGACTGCGGAGCGTGCTCTGTCAGACCTCGGACTGATGCTGCCGGTATTCGGTATGGTAAAGGATGACCGTCATCGCACCCGCGCCCTGATCACCTCCCAGGGAAGGGAGATCGGTATTGTGGGGAATCAGGCGGTGTTTGCATTTATCGGCACCATTCAGGAGGAAGTGCACCGGTATTCCATAGAATATCACAGAAAGCTGCGCAGCGCCTCGATCCGCTCCACGTTGGACGAGATTCCGGGAGTTGGAGAAAAACGGAGAAGCCAGCTGCTGCGAAAATTTAAAACCATCAGGGCAATCCGGGAGGCCAGCGTGGCGCAGCTGCGTGAGGTGGTACCGGGAAATACGGCACAGGCAGTATTCGATTATTTTCATGCAGCGGAAGGAGAGACCCATGCGGGTGATTACAGGGACAGCCCGGGGACGGCGGCTGAAAGAACCGACGGGCTTTGATATTCGTCCCACCACCGACCAGGTGAAGGAGGCGATATTCAACATTTGTCAGTTTGACGTGGAGGGCAGACGGGTGCTTGACCTGTTTGGCGGCACTGGGCAGCTGGGAATTGAGGCAAAAAGCCGCGGCGCCGCTGCGGTTGATATTGTGGATCAGAGCCGGGAGGCAGTGAAGCTGATCCGGGAAAACATAAAGTCAACTGGTATGGAGATCCGCGTGCATCAGAGAGATGCAATGGAGTTTTTACGGGAGGCAGGTCAGTATGACCTGATCCTGCTGGATCCGCCCTACCGCAGTGATCTGGCTGAAAATGCGCTGGTGCACATCAAATTGTTTGACAAGCTGTCGATTGGTGGTATAATAATTTGCGAAACAGAGGTAAAAACCATCCTGCCGGAGATGGAAAAGCCCTATGGGAAGCTGCGCGAATACCGCTATGGCAAGGTAAAGCTGACAACCTATACCAGATTTCCGGAAAATTGAGAGAAAAGAGGACAGAAATTATGACGACTGCAATCTGTCCGGGCAGCTTTGACCCGATCACCCTGGGACATCTGAATATCATCCGACGTGCGGCAAATATCTTTGACAGCGTTGTGGTGGTATGTATGGTCAACAGCGAAAAAAAGGCACCGTTGTTCTCTCTCGAAGAACGTATGGAGCTGATTCGGAGGGTGGTGAAGCGGTTTCCGAATGTGCGTGTAGATTGCTCGGACAAGCTTTTGGCGGAATACGCCAAGCAGTTTGAGGGCTCAGTGCTCGTAAAAGGACTTCGGGCAGTCTCGGACTACGAGTCTGAGGCGCAGATGGCATTGATCAACAAAAAGATGAATCCCAGTCTGGAGACCGTTTTTTTGACCAGCAGTGAGAAGTACACCTATATCAGTTCCTCTGTAGTGAAGGAAATGGCACGCTACGGCACAGATTTGAGAAAATTTGTACCTATGGAGATCCTGGATGATGTGATTGCAAAAACAAAGCAACAGGAGGCCGCGAGACATGGAGCATGAGAATGAGGTTCTCGAACTGATCGAGATGCTGTATACGATGGTGACCGAGGCGTGGGGAGTCCCGCTGGGGAATGAAAAATGCATTGTAGAGCGGGACAAGGTGCTGAATCTGCTGGATGAGATCAAGGCGCAGCTGCCCACAGAGCTGGCGGAGGCAAAGCGGGTCGTGGCCAATCGGGACGAGTATCTGAGCAGCGCAAAACGGGAGGCGGAGACCATTCGCCGCAATGCTGACGAGCGGGCAAAGGCGATTGTAGAGGAGCAGGAGATCGTACGGGCAGCCAAGCAGCGAAGCAACGAACTGCTGACCACTGCTGAGACCCGCACCAGAGAGCTTTATCGGGTTGCCAACGCCTATGTAGATGATGCTTTGCGCCGGACGGAGGAGGCTATCAACAGTGCGCTGAACGAGGTACACCAGTCCCGGGCCAGCTTTCGCAGTGCAGCCGGAGCTGCCCACGGTATGCAGTCTCCCACCCAGGTGGGGGTGCTGCCGGATGACAGCATGTAAGCGCCTGTTTCTTGTTTACGGCCCTTGCGGGAGCGGCAGTTATGCTTCCGCCAGACGGGTGCAGGCGGTAAAAAATGAGCAATTTTTCTCACTGAAAATTCTATCCCTCACAAAATCTTGTGGGGGATTTTTTGTTGTCAACTGTATATGCTTACAAGAGGAAATATATAACAGATGGTCTCAAATAAAAGCGAAAGTACGACAATTTGTTATAAAAAATCGCTCTTGCATTTTTTGGGACCGGCAATTATAATGAAACCCACGGTGGGGAGAAATGGTGGAAAATGTGCCGTGATCCCATAAATGTGGAGCAGGGAAACATCTGTGGATGACTGAGGTGAGCAAGCTTGACCGGCGAATATCAGCACAACCTAGACGCCAAGGGCAGGCTGTTTATTCCCGCGCGGCTCCGGGAGGAGCTTGGGGATGTGTTCTACGTTACGTTATCCATGGAGCGTTGCCTTTCCGCTTACAGCGGAGAGAGCTGGCGCATTTTTTCGGACAAGGTGAATGCGATGAGCTATGTAAAGCAGCGCAAGATGCGCCCGCTGTTTGCCTATGCCGCCCGCTGCGAGCTGGATGCCCAGGGAAGAATTCTGCTGCCGCAAAATTTGCGTGATTATGCCGGCCTGACCAAGAATGTGACCGTTATCGGCTGCAATAATCATGCGGAATTTTGGGACAGCGCAGCCTGGGCGGAGCAAAATGCAATCGAAATGACGCCGGAGAGAATCGCGGCTGCGATGGAGGAACTGGATTTCTAACCTTTTTCGGTACAGAGGGGAGCGAGGAATATGGAATACAGTCATTATTCTGTGCTCCTGAGAGAATGTATGGAGGCATTGAACCTGCGGCCTGAGGGAATCTATGTGGATGGAACGCTGGGGCTTGGAGGACATTCTCTTTCGATTGCAAAGCAGCTTACCACCGGACGCCTGATCGGCATTGACAGGGACGCAAACGCCATTGCTGCGGCAAAAGAACGACTGGCGGATTACGCGGACCACATAACTTTTGTGCAGGGCAATTTCCGGGATCTGCCCATGATCCTGTCAGATTTGGGGATAGAGACGATTGACGGTCTGCTGCTCGATCTCGGCGTTTCTTCTCCCCAGTTGGATGTTGCGGAGCGCGGCTTTTCCTACATGGCTGATGCTCCGTTGGATATGCGAATGGATACCGGAGAGAGTCTCACGGCCTGGTTTGTGGTAAACAAGTGGCCGGAGGAAAAGATCAGGCGCATTCTCTGGGAATACGGGGAGGAACGCTACGCTCCCCGTATTTCCGCAGCCATCGCTGCCAGGCGGAAGCAGGCGCCCATTGATACCACACTGGAGCTGGTGGAGGTAATCCGCAGCGCGATGCCCGCCGCCGCCCTGCGGGAAAAACAGCATCCGGCCAAGCGAAGCTTTCAGGCTATTCGAATTGCTGTTAATGATGAGCTGGGCGCAGTGGATGCTCTGATGGAACACGCTGCGGAGCTCCTTCGGCGTCCTGGGGGGCGTTTGGCGGTGATTTGTTTCCATTCTCTGGAGAGCCGTATTGTCAAAAATGCGATCGCTGCAAGGGAAAACGGGTGTACATGTCCGCGGGAGTTTCCTGTTTGCGTCTGCGGCTTTCAACAGACCCTGAGAAGTGTCGGGAAGAAAGCAATTTTCCCGACGAAAGAAGAAATTATGGAAAATCCCCGCTCTCGGAGCGCTGTTCTCCGCGTTGCGGAGCGGGTATAAAAATATATATAATAAATAGCTTATTTCAGGTGCGCTGCTCCTGCTGCTTTGTTCTGGTTCAACACAAAGGTGAAAGATGATAGACAAAGGGGCCAGACATCAGAGCAAAATGGCCATCAAATAGATTCGCGCTTCTTTCTGCGCAAATCCCGCCGGTGCGGGGTTGGCTAAAAGTTTACATTTTCGTTATATTATGGAAACCGAGCGGAAGATGAAACAGAAAGAGCTACGAAAGAAAGGAGCCGAATATGGCAACGACGGAAAAGGTGGAATATGGACGGGGTGCAGTCTACGGCAGCCTCGCGTACGATTTCAATAATCCTGAGCTTTATTCCGAGGAGGAATACGGTCGCCTGCATCAGCCGGAACCGAAGCCGGAGGAAAAGACAAAAACCAGGGCAAAGACAAAAGCCCGGGCGGCTGCGGCTCAGACAAAACAGGGGGTGGCTCCCTTTGCCTTGATTGGCGGTCTGATGGTGGCGTTTCTGTGCGTGACTGCAATCACGGCGCAGGTGGGCTTGGTCAGCCTGTCCGGAGAGAGCGTTGCGCTGCAGGCACGGCTGGAGGAGCTGGAGAAGGACCAGGCACGTCTGAAAATTGCTTATGAGAGCGCCTTCAATCTGGCAGAGATTGAGGAATATGCCACGGAAACCCTTGGTATGCAGAAGCCGATTGCCGATCAGGTGATGTACATAGACACATCCGCTCCGGATCGCGCGGTGGTGGTAGGCGACGAGGGAGAGAGCTTCGTGGATCGTACAGCGGACTTCCTGTCTGAGATTGGGACATATTTTCATTAAGCGCGGGAATATAGTTACAACAGAAGAAGTTTGACCATTCTCATTCCCTCCCCGAAAAAAGGGGAGGGAATGAAAAACAGGAGACGAGTTTATGGCAGATCATAACACACCGACACCGGGAGGAAACCGGCCTCCCAACAAGATGATGCTCAGCCGCACATTCGTTCTTTTGATCGTGTGCGGCGTCGCTGCATTTATAGTCCTGCTGGGACAGTTATATCAGATACAGATCAGAAAGCATGACCTCTATGAGGCTGCCGCCATCGAGCAGCAGGTGCGGGAGACTGCCCTGGATTCCGGGCGTGGGACCATTTATGACCGGAACCATAAGATTTTGGCCATGAGTGCCACGGTGGATACAATATATATCTCTCCGGCAGAGATAATCATGTATCAGGAGGACCCGGTTCTGATCTCCAAAACACTCTCCCAGATCCTGGGAGTCGAATATGCCCGGATTATGGAGATGACTTCTGATACCAAGTCCTGGTACAAGACCGTCGCACGGAAGGTGGAGCAGGATGTATCCGACCGGGTGCGGGAATTCAAAAACGAGTATAACCTGAAGGGTGTAAAGATCGAAACCGATTCCAAGCGCTATTATCCCTACAGCTCCCTGGCAAGCCATGTGGTTGGCTTTGTGGGCTTTGAAAATAATGGTCTGGCGGGTGTGGAACTGAGCATGAACAGCCAGCTGACCGGCACGGCGGGTAGAGTAGTGCGCGCAAAAAATGCCTATGGCACGGATATGCTCTATACGAAATATGAGGATTTTTATGACGCAGAGGACGGATATAACGTAACGCTGACCATTGATACCACGGTACAATATTATTTGGAAAAAAATCTGCGTCAGGCAGTGGAGGACTATGGGGTCCGCAATGGTGCTGCCGCCATCGCCATGGATGTGAACACCGGGGAGCTGCTGGGACTGGTCTCGCTGGACAATTTTGACAGTAACCACTATCAGTCCGTCAGTGAAAAGGTGCAGGCTCAGATCGAGGAGACCGAGGACGAAACGGTCCGCAGCACATTGCTCAGCAACGCTCAGCATAATCAGTGGCACAATAAGGCTGTGGAGGATATGTATGAGCCCGGTTCCACCTTCAAACCGATTACCATTGCCATGGCCCTGGAGGAGGGCGTGGTGACAAAGGACAGTCAATTCTACTGCGGCGGTGTTTTTGCAGTTCCCGGCGATACTGATGAGGGACGCCACTGCTGGAAGCGGGCAGGTCACGGGATGCAGACCCTCCAGCAGTCGCTGCAGCACTCCTGCAATGTGGCATTGATTCAGATCGCGCAGCTGGTGGGCGCGGAGAAATTTTATGAATATGTCGACGCGTTCGGCTTCAACAGCAAGACAGGCATCGAGCTCAGCGGCGAGGCAGGGAGTCTTTGGTGGAGCGACTCGGTGTTTCTGGATCCCTATAATCAGACGCAGCTTGCGGCGGCCTCCTTTGGCCAGACTTTTAATATCACGCCGCTGCAGCTGGTGCGCGCCATGTCCTGTGTGGTCAACGGCGGTTATCTGATGCAGCCCTACCTGGTGAAGGAGGTCACCGACGCGGCAGGCAATACCATCACAAAAAATGAACCGACTGTGGTTCGACAGGTACTCAGTGAGGAAACCAGCGCGACAATGCGTGAGATGCTGGAATCTGTTGTGGGCGATATGGTGGAGGGTACCGGCAAAAATGCGTATGTAGCAGGCTACCGCGTGGGCGGAAAAACAGGTACCTCTACCAATACCGTTAAGGAAGCCAGTACGGGACAGAAGGAGTATATCGTTTCCTTCATCGGAGTTGCCCCGGCAAATGATCCCAAGATTTGCATTCTTGTGCTTCTGGATAATCCGGATGCCAATTGCGGTACCGCTGTGTCCGGCGGCGCGATGGGTGCCCCGACAGTTGGCAATATGATGTCCGATATTCTGCCCTATCTGGGAGTAGAGGCGGACTACAGCGACCACGATCTGAAAACCATGGATCGCAGTGTTCCCAATCTGGTCAATCTGTCTGTGGCACAGGCACAGCAGATCCTCAAGGCGCAAAACCTCAGTTCCCGCGTAATCGGTCAGGGAGACACCGTGACCATGCAGCTGCCTTCGCCCAATCTGACAGTAGCTGCCCAGAGCCAGGTGGTGCTGTTTGCAGGCGGAGAGCCTTCGGAGGAACTGGAGGAGGTGCCGGATCTGAGCTATCTGACCTATGACGTCGCCAGACAGCGCCTCGGTTATCTGGCACTGTTCATCAGCAGTGAAAATAACTATATCTCCAACCCTGCCCGCGCAGTTATTACCAAGCAGAGCATAGAACCGGGCACCATGGTAGAACATGGCACGGTTATCAAGGTAAGCATGACCACAAATGACGAAAGCACCAACGCGAGAACCTGATACCGCGCTTCTCTGAAGGGAGGCAATTCATGAAATTGAGAGAGTTGCTCAGGGGGATTGAGATCCTGAGCTCCACTGCTGAACCGGATATGGAGCTGAGCGGCATCAGCTGCGATTCCAGAAGTACGGCTCCGGGGGAGTTGTTTGTCGCGATCAGCGGATATGCCTCGGACGGGCATCGGTTTATTCCCATGGCGGTAAATCGGGGAGCTGCGGCAGTGCTCTGCCAGACACCGCCTGCCGAGGATATACCCTATATTCAGGTGCAGGACAGCCGTCGTGCGCTTGCCACTGTATCCCGGAATTATTATCATAATCCCGGGGCAGAGATGACGCTGATCGGCGTGACCGGGACCAACGGTAAAACCACGTCCACGCTGCTGCTGAAGCATATTCTGGAGGACAGCCTTGGCGCAAAGGTGGGCCTGGTGGGCACCAACGGAAACTGGATTGGAGATATGGAGCTTGCCACCGAGCGCACAACGCCGGACAGCTATACCCTGCAAAAGCTGTTCCGGCAGATGGCGGACGAGGGCTGCACGCATGTCGTCATGGAGGTCTCGTCCCACGCACTGGATCAGGACCGTGTGGCAGAGCTGCGCTTTACTGTCGGTGTGTTTACAAACCTGACCCAGGATCACCTGGATTATCACAAAACCATGGAAAATTATGCTGCGGCCAAGGCAAAGCTGTTTTCCATCAGCGATCAGGGTATCATCAATCTGGACGATCCCTGGGCGGAATATTTTCTTCATCAGGCAAAATGCCCGGTAAGCACCTATGCGATTGACAACAGCAGTGCCGCCCTGGTGGCGGAAGCGATCCGGCTTTTGCCGGATCGGGTAGAGTTTACAGCTGTGATGGGGGAGGAGCGTCAGGAGATCAGACTGGGGATTCCAGGCCGGTTTTCCGTATACAATGCCCTGGATGTGCTTGCATGCTGCCATGCTCTGGGCATTTCCCTTGAGGTGTCTGCCCGGTCTCTTTCCACCGCAAAAGGGGTGAAGGGAAGGGTGGAGCCGGTGCCGACGGATGGGGATTATACCGTTCTCATCGACTATGCCCATACACCGGACGCGCTGGAGAATGTACTTCGCACCGTGCGGGAGACCGCGCCGGGACGGGTGGTGGCAGTGTTCGGATGCGGCGGAGACCGGGATCGGGGCAAGCGCCCAATCATGGGCAAGATTGGCACATCTCTGGCGGATTTTGCGATTATCACCTCGGATAATCCCCGCACAGAGGACCCGGACTCCATTATACAGGAAATCCTTTCCGGTGTTGAGACAGACAAAAGCCGTTACACTGCTATCACGGACCGGTCTCAGGCAATCGCTTATGCCATAAACCGCCACCAGAGCGGTGACGTAATCCTGCTTGCAGGAAAGGGGCATGAGACCTATCAGGAGATCAACCATGTCAAGTATCCCATGGACGAGCGGGAGATTGTGGCGGAAATACTGGAGAGAAGAAAGGAATCAACATGACACAGACAATGATTCTTGCCTTTGCCATCGGCCTGGTACTGTCCGCCGGAATTGGGGCGTTTCTGGTGCCGTTCCTGCGCAGAATTAAGGCGGGCCAGTCCATTAAGGAGATCGGGCCCACCTGGCACAAGAGCAAAGAGGGGACGCCCACCATGGGAGGCCTCACCTTCATCCTGGCAACCACGGTTGCTGTGCTGGCCCTGGGCTGGCCGCTGACCCGCACGGGGGACTGGAGCCACTGCTTTGTGCTGATCTTTTCGCTGATCTATGGAGGCATCGGCTTTCTGGACGACTTTGAAAAGCTCAGACATAAGCAGAATCTTGGCCTGACAGCAAAGCAGAAATTCCTTCTGCAGCTGGCTGTTGCGGTGGCGTTTATTTACTTGCTGCGGCTGTTCGGCCTGCTGCATGTCAACACAGCGGATCACCACTACATAGATGTCTATGTTCCCTTCTGGAATCGCAGCTTTCCCCTGCACGAGATTATCTATGTCATCTGTGCTGCGTTTGTGATTGTCGGTACGGTCAACGCGGTGAATTTGACCGACGGGGTGGACGGACTCGCAACGGGCACAAGTATTCCGGTGTTTTTGTTCTATACTGCCCTTTGCTTTTATTGGGGGAATCGCTATCTGGGTCTGGGTATCTTTGCCTCCGCACTCACCGGCGCCCTGCTGGGATTTCTGGCATGGAACTTCAATCCCGCAAAGGTATTCATGGGGGACACCGGCAGTCTGTTTTTGGGCGGCGCGGTAGTTGCCATGGCCTTTGCCTATGATATGCCGCTGATTCTGGTGACACTGGGCATCATGTATATTATCGAAACCCTTTCCGACATCATTCAGGTGACAGTTTTTAAGCTGACCAAAGGAAGGGTCGATAAAAATGACCCCACAAAGGGTTTTCGCGTGTTCCGCATGGCACCCTTTCATCACCATCTGGAGATGGGGGGATGGACCGGAAGAAAGTGGAAGGAGAAGGAACTGTTTGCACTTTTTACCTTCGTTTCCGCATTGTTTGCGGTGCTGTCCTTCCTGGGGGTCAGTGCCAGATTTTGATGCTATTTTTCCATAAAACACTTTGCTTTATGGAAGACTAGTATGAGTGTTCCCGGAGTGAGGGAATGGACGAAAGCGTGAACTATCTGCGCTCTGGGTGCGCTACGTGATTGAGGAGAGATGATCATGGACTATTCCGAAAACCGTATAGCGGACTATACCGCTGACCCGACGATCAGCCGGGGCTCGATTGATGTGCCGTTTCTGCTTTTGACGCTGCTGCTGCTGACCGTCGGAGTTGTCATGGTGCTGTCTGCCAGCTTTGCCCGTGCATATTACAGTGAGAGCACCCATCATTCGGCCACTTATTTTTTCAGCAGGCAGTTGTTCTTCGCTATTTCCGGTGTTGCGATCATGATTGTGGCCTCCCGGTTTCCCATCGGTTTTTACCGGCGTTTTTCCGGCGTGATTTTGCTCTTTGCGCTGGTGATGCTGCTGCTGGTGCTGGTGGGCGGCGTAAAGGCCAATGGTGCGCGCCGCTGGTTTTCCATTGGCAGTATCACCTTTCAGCCCTCTGAGATTGCAAAGATCGGTGTCATATTATTTGACGCGCAATTAATATGCCGGTTTAAGGGGAAAATGGGGACCTTTAAATATGGTGTCCTTCCCTTTGGCATCGTGGCGGCGCTGGTCATCGGACTTTTGATATTAGAGCCGCATCTTTCCGCATCCATTATTATCATTTTGATCACCGCAACAATGATGTTTATCGGCGGTACCCGTCTGCTGTGGTTCCTCTTTGGCGGAGGTGTTGTCGCCATGGGAGGACTGCTGGCAGTCAGTCTGCTCCACTACTCGTCGGAACGCATCACAGCCTGGAGAGACCCCTTTGCCGATACTTCTGACACCGGATACCAGATCATCCAGTCCCTCTATGCCATCGGCAGCGGCGGACTCAGCGGTCTGGGACTCGGGAACAGCCGGCAAAAGTATCTGTATCTGCCGGAGGAACACAACGATTTTATTTTTTCTGTCGTTTGTGAGGAGTTGGGCTTTATCGGGGCCGGGTTGATTTTGATTTTGTTCGCGTTGCTAATCTGCCGCGGTTTCTGGCTGGCAATGCATTGCAGAGACCGTTACAGCTTTCTGGTGTGCAGCGGCGTCACCGCACTTCTGGCCTTTCAGGTGATCCTGAACGTGGCGGTGGTGACCAACCTGATTCCCTGCACGGGCATTTCGTTGCCCTTCTTCTCCTATGGCGGGACTGCACTATGGCTGCAGCTGGCGGAAATGGGTGTCATACTGTCCATTTCCCGGGAAATCCCGGAGAAAAAGTTTTTCCGGGAACGCAGCGCTGTCAAGCCAAAGCAGGCCCCGAAGGAGGCAGGAATATGAGATTTCTGTTTACCTGCGGCGGGACCGCGGGACATATTAATCCCGCCATCGGCGTTGCCGGAAAATTAAAGCAGCTGCTTCCGGACGCGGAGTTTCTGTTTATCGGGGCGGAAGGAAAGATGGAGACGGAGCTGGTGCCCCGGGAGGGTTATCCGATTCGCACCATCGAGGTTGGAAATCTGAGCCGCAGCCTCAGCATATCCGGTGTGAAGCACAATCTGGATACCGCCCGAAAGCTCTTGCACGGCAGCGCAGAGGCGAAGCAAATTCTTCAGGAGTTTCGGCCGGATGTGGCAATCGGAACAGGAGGTTATGTCTGTTATCCTGTTTTGCATACCGCCCACAAGATGCATATTCCGACGTTGGTGCATGAGTCCAACGCTGTGCCGGGTCTGACGACAAAGCTGCTCGCGCACAGTGTGGATTGTGTGATGGTGGGTTTTGAGAATGTGCGGGAAAACTATCCCTCCAGCGCCAACGTGGTGTTTACCGGAACTCCTGTACGGACAGACTTTGTACATATCACGAAAGAGGAAGCACGAGACAAGCTTGGAATTCCGCTTGACCGCAAGCTGCTGGTGTCCGTGTGGGGGAGCCTGGGCAGCGGACATATCAATGGATTGATGCCCGACTTTATCCGGCTTGCTGCAGAGCATCGGGAATTTGACCTGATTCATTCCGCAGGAAAACGGGACTATGCGGCATTGACCCAGGCGTTGCGGGAGCGCTGCGGAGATCTTCAAGCCCTGCGGGAGCAGGGAATGGATGTGCGTGAGTATATCTTTGACATGCCGCTGATCATGGCGGCCGCGGACCTCGTGATGTGCCGCAGCGGTGCATCGACATTGGGGGAGCTGGCTGCGCTGGGAAAGCCCGCGCTGCTGGTTCCGAGCCCCAATGTTACTAACAACCACCAGGAAAAAAATGCTCGTCTGCTGGAGAGTGCCGGCGCTGCAAGAGTGCTGCTGGAGGGGGAATTCGATGCCGCGGTCCTCTGCAAAACGGCACAGGAAATGCTGCAGCAGCCGGAGACATTGGGACGTATGGCGGATGCGATGCGCTCAACCGGTGTATCTGATGCCGCAGAACGGATTGCGGATTTGATTTTGCACTATGTCTCATGACACACATCAGGGCGGCAGAACAATCGGAACAAGAGTCAAAAACCCGTTTCCCGGCCTGCTGTGCCGGGAGAGCAGGCGGGCACTGCAGGAGCCCTGCTGCAGAAGTATGCAGGCTCCCGGATTATCAGACAAAATGAAGAACGAATAACAGATTCTCTGCATCCCGCATAGTATGGCTTGAAAATAACTCATATTTCGGAGGGATGGCCAATGCCGGTGTGGAGAATAAACGGTGGGCGGCATTTGTGCGGGAGGATAGACGTGCAGGGTGCCAAAAATGCGGTGCTGCCGATTATGGCGGCCAGTTTGGTGGGGGGCGGGACAACGCATCTGGACAATTGCCCCCATCTGCTGGACGTGGACGCTTCTGTGGAGATCCTGCGCTATCTGGGCTGTCGGGCTGTGCAGGAGGGAGATACGATTGTCATTGATTCCACTGGGATGAACCGCAACCATATCCCCCACGGACTGATGATGAAAATGCGCTCCTCCGTCATGTATATGGGCGCAATTCTGGCTCGGTGCGGGGAGGTGCGCCTGTCCACTCCCGGCGGCTGTGAATTGGGCAGCCGGCCCATTGATCTTCACCTGAAGGCGCTGCGGGCGCTGGGCGCAGAGATCACAGAAGAAGGTGGAGAAGTCATCTGCCGGGCAGAAAAGCTTAGAGGTACCCATATCAATCTGGATTTTCCCAGTGTCGGCGCGACAGAAAATCTGATGCTGGCCGCCTGTGCCGCGGAGGGAGAGACGGTGATTACAAATGCTGCGCGAGAGCCGGAAATATCGGATCTGCAGTGTTTTTTGAATCGTAAGGGCGCGGACATACACGGTGCCGGGACACCGGAGATCAGTATAAACGGTTTTTCACCTATATCCTGTGTGGAGCACAGCGTCATGCCTGACCGGATTGCAGCGGCAACCTATCTCTGCGCTGCCGTATCTGCCGGCGGAGACGTGATGCTGGGTCAGATGAATCCGGCACATCTGGAGACGATTTGCACCTGTCTGAAGGAGATGGGCTGCTCCATCGTGACCGGCAGAGAGAGCATTCGTATCCGCTCTCCGGAGCGTCTCCGGGCGCCGAGACCCATGATTACCAAACCCTATCCCGGTTTTCCCACGGATGCACAGGCACTGCTGATGGCGGCATGTCTGAAGGCAGAGGGAACCAGCGTGTTTGTGGAAAATATTTTTGACAGCCGTTATCGGCATGTGGATGAGATGCGCCGCCTGGGAGCAGATATTCGCGTGGAAGGCAGAGTTGCCATGGTAACGGGGACGGCAGCCCTGCATGGCGCGCCGGTAACAGCCTGTGACCTGCGGGGGGGAGCAGCCCTTGTTGTGGCCGGTCTTGGTGCCGCAGGAGAGACCGATGTCATCGACTGCGGACACATCGGCCGCGGCTATGATGATCTGGCGGGCACTCTGACCAGACTCGGCGCTGAGGTTACTCTGATTCCGGGAGAGCAGTGTATGTGTATCGCATCATAATAATTAAAGGAAAGTGGTAAGATGGCACAACCGAGAGCGAGAAGAATCAAAACGCACAGTCCGCTTTTTGCGCCTGTTTCATTTCTCCTGATTGTCGCGGCACTTGTATTTGGACTTTCAGTTTTTTTCCGGGTTAACAGGATCACCGTCAGCGGGAATGAGCAGTATACCGAGGAGGAGATCATTGAGGCCAGCGGCATACAACAGGGAGATAACCTGTTTTTCATCAACCGCGGTGCTGCCGTGGCGCGTATAAACAACCGCCTTCCTTATGTAGAGTATGCATATATCACCCGCAGCCTTCCAAACCGTCTGAGTATTCAGATTGTGGAGAGCGACGCCATTGCTGTTGTACCCTCTGAGAGCGGCCTGTGGATCATCGACCGGGGCTGCAAGCTGCTGTCTCAGGCCGAGAATGACACCGTGAATACACTGATTCAGGTGGAGGGACTGACAGCAATTGCGCCGGAGGTGGGCCAGGTAGTCGCCCCGGGCGAAGCGGAAACGCCGAAGGTCACTTATCTGAGCGCAATCCTGCGTGAGCTCTCCGAGCTGGGGTTGAAAAATGATGTGACACATATTGATATGTCCAATGTGGCGAATCCGAGCTTTGACTATCTCGGACGCTTTACCGTAAAGCTGGGAAGCAACGAGAATATTGACTATAAGTTTCAGATTCTTCTTTCTGCGGTGGCCGAATTGGCGGAAGGAGACCGGGGAACACTGGATCTCAGCATTGATAGACGGGCACATTTGACTTATGATTGACAAAAACAAGATAGTTAGTTCACATAACGAAAATTGTTACAAAATTTTACAAATTAGGTATTGACCTTCGTGGAAAAACGTATTACAATATATGCGATAAAAATAGTGAGAAATTCTTATGCTTGTACCACGGCATCGGGCCGTTACGGATAAAAGCGGGGAGGAAATACAGATATGGCATTTGTACCTGAGACAGGTCCTGAGAATGTTGTGACCATTAAGGTTGTCGGCATTGGCGGCGCCGGAAATAATGTTGTAAACAGGATGGTCAGCTCCGGCACGAAGGGTGTCGAGTTTATTTCCATTAATACAGATAAGCAGGCGCTGGCGGTATCCAATGCCGACCAGAAAATCCAGATCGGTGAGAAGCTGACCCATGGACAGGGCGCCGGGAGTGATCCGGATGTGGGAAAGCGCAGTGCCGAGGAGAGCCGCAACAATATTGCCAAAGCGCTTGAGGATGCCGATATGGTCTTTATTACCGCCGGCATGGGCGGCGGCACGGGCACCGGCGCGGCCCCAACGGTGGCTGAGGTGGCCAAGGAGGCCGAGCTGCTGACCGTGGGCGTAGTAACCAAGCCCTTCGGCTTTGAGGGAAAGCGTCGGATGCAGCAGGCCGAACGTGGAATCGAAGAACTGCTGGGCAAGGTAGATTCTTTGCTGATCATTCCCAACGACCGCTTGAAGTATGCGACGGACCAGAAGGTTACCTTTGCCAATGCTTTCGAAATCGCGGACGATGTGCTGCGCCAGGCAGTGGTGAGCATTTCTGACCTCATTAAGAATACCGGATTTATCAATCTGGACTTTGCAGATGTCACCTGCATCATGAAAAACGCGGGTTATGCACACATGGGCGTTGGCCTTGCTGTGGGTAAGGGTAAGGCTGAGGAGGCTGCGCGCGCCGCCATCGAGAGTCCGCTGCTGGAGACCAGTATCAACGGCGCCCACGGTGTTTTGATCAACATTACGGGATCTGAAGACATGGGACTGGAGGATGTGGAAGCGGCAGCCAGCCTGGTTCAGGAGGCTGCGCACCCGGACGCCAATATTATTTTTGGTGCAACCTTCGATGAGACCATGGAGGATCAGATCAGGGTGACCGTGATCGCAACAGGCTTTATTGAGGAGGGAGCTGCCGGTACTCCGAATGGGGGAACAGAGGCCAGACGCGAGGATCTCTATTCCCGCGCTTCCGAGATGGCTGCCTCAACGCCCCAGATGCAGCAGTCCCACACGGCATCTCAACTCAACCAGAGCGTGCCGCAGCAGGCGCCTGTTCCGCAGCAGCAACCAGTGATCCAGCAGCCTGTCGCCCAACAGCAGCCCTCTGCCCCGGAGGAAGATCCTTTTGACAGCATTTTCAAGATTTTTAACAGCAAATAATCTGAAGTCTTTGCTGTCTTCTGCATTCCGTCCTGCTGCAGCTTTTGCGGTGGTGAATGGCAAAAGAGATATAGTACAGATTGGTGGTTCTCCCGTCCCTAGTGAACGGGAGAACAGCTGTTTTTCTCTGCACCTGTACGCGCATTCATGGTGCACCGGCTTGAGAGAAGCTTTGGAAAACATTGAGCTGCCCGATCAACAGCTTTGGAAATCGGCGCTTAACAGCATAATGCGCTGTGCCTGTACAGGGCTTTGCAGCTTTGAGAAAGGGAGGGGTGCTTCCTGATCTGGAGGAAAGTGAAAGCATTGGCAAAAACCATGGCAAGCATATATTTTGATTGTCATATCCCCCGTGCTGCGGCGGGACTGTCGTATTTTCTTACGCTCTCCTTTTTTCCGATGCTGATCTGTCTTTATAATATGCTGGGAAGCATGTTTCCTGCCACAGAGCGTCTGCGTGCTTTTCTGACAGGACTGCTTCCCGAGAGCGCTACCAACGTAATTTTGGATTTTCTGCGCTATGTTTCCGCAAATATGAACACTTCCATGCTGGTAATGGCGCTGAGCGTCCTTGTGACCTCCTCCTCTGCCGCGTTTCGCTGTATCGACAATGTTACGGCAGAGATGCGTGGACAGGGGCGTTACTCCGGTTTTTTTGAAATACTGTTCAGCGTCATTTTCGCGCTGGTGTTCATGGTTGCCCTGTATCTGGCGGTCATCCTGATTGTCACCGGAAAATGGTTTTTGGAGCTGGTGGACCGGCATATTATGTTTATGAATATTTCCGACAGCTGGAGCTGGTTTCGGTTTGTGCTGCTGTTTTTGCTGTTGTTCGTGATCCTTGTCTGGCTCTATCGGATGACTGCTCCACGGGGAAGCCGGGAACAGATTCACCTGCTGCCGGGGGCACTGGTGGCGGCACTGGCACTGGTTGCTGTGAGTATTGTCTTCTCCGCCATGATCAGTGTGAATGTCACCTATCCGGTGGTATACGGTTCCCTGGGCAGCCTGATTATTATGATGTTCTGGCTGTATATCTGCGGAATTATTATCTTTTCTGGAAATATTCTGAATATTTCTCTGGAACGGCTGGATACGGCGGATTTCTCTGCCGGGGACTCTTGACAAATACCCCCACCCGGTATAAAATCGTATACCGGGTGGGGGTATTATAAAAGTCTGCCAAAGGCCGCAGTGAAATCTGCCCGAAGGGGGGAACACTATGGATTGCGATAAATGCTGCGCAGCGTGCGAACGCACCACGGAGCGAAGCAATGAGGAGCGGAAAAAACTGATCCATCGCCTCAACCGAATAGAAGGACAAATTCGCGGCATCCGGGGCATGATAGAAAAGGATGCCTACTGTGCGGAAATACTGACCCAGTCCGCAGCAGTCAACGCGGCAATCAATTCCTTTAATCGCGATCTGCTGGCACGGCATCTGCGCTCCTGCGTTGTCCGTGACATTCGCGCGGGGGACGAGGATGCGGTGGAGGAACTGGTCGGGCTTGTGCAGAAGCTGATGAAATGAAAAAAATGATCCTTTTGCTTGAAGGATGCAGCACAGCTCTGACAGAGGAGGTAAGAGATTCATAATGGAGCAATACAAGGTTACGGGAATGTCCTGTGCAGCCTGCTCCGCCCGGGTAGAAAAGGCGGTCAGTGCGGTGGAGGGAGTAGAATCCTGTTCGGTCAGCCTGTTGACCAACTCCATGGGAGTGGAGGGAACTGCCTCCCCGGAGATGATCATTGCCGCCGTGACTGCAGCAGGCTACGGTGCCGCGCTGAAGGATCGTCCTGAGGCAGGCAGCGGTACCAAGCTGGTCCAGGATGAGAGCCTGCTGGAGGATACGGAAACTCCGCGCATGCTGCGAAGGCTTTTTGCCTCACTGGGATTTTTGCTGGTGCTGATGTATGTATCCATGGGACATGGAATGCTGGGATGGCCTCTGCCGCCTTTCCTGGAAGGGAACCCTGTGGGAATCGGATTGACCCAATTACTGCTGACGGTAGCGGTGATGGTCATTAACCAACGGTTTTATATCAGCGGCTTTCGGGCACTGTGGCATCGCGCTCCCAATATGGATACGCTGGTCTCTCTGGGGTCCTCTGCTGCTTTCCTGTGGAGCGTCTGGGTCCTCTATGCCATGACGGTTTCTCAGGTGCGGGGTGATGCCGCCGGGGTGGAACAGTATGGGATGCAGTTCTATTTTGAGTCAACTGCCATGATTCTCACCCTGATTACGGTGGGAAAAACACTGGAGGCCCGCAGCAAGGGCATGACCACAGACGCCTTGAAAAGCCTGATGAAGCTGGCACCTAAGACCGCAAACGTAATACGCGACGGGGCAGAGATCACGGTTCCGGTGGAAAAGCTGCGGATCGGTGACGTGTTTGTGGTCCGCCCCGGAGAAAGCATTCCCGTGGACGGCACAGTTTTGGAGGGCGGCGGCGCGGTGAATGAATCTGCGCTGACCGGAGAGAGCATTCCCGTGGACAAGTCTCCCGGAGACGAGGTGTCTGCCGGTACGATCAACCAATCCGGTTTCCTCCGCTGCAAGGCTGCCAGAGTCGGGGCGGACACTACGCTGAGTCAGATCATCCGCATGGTAAGCGATGCCGCGGCAACCAAGGCACCCATCTCCAAGGTGGCGGACAGGGTGTCCGGGATCTTTGTCCCTACGGTGATTGTCATTGCCCTGATTACTCTGGGAATTTGGCTCTATCTCGGGCAGACCGTGGGCTTTGCGCTGGCGAGAGCAATTTCCGTGCTGGTTATCAGTTGTCCCTGCGCGCTGGGACTTGCAACTCCGGTGGCCATTATGGTTGGCAGCGGCGTTGGTGCGAGAAACGGCGTGCTGTTTAAGACTGCTGCCTCGCTGGAGGAAGCGGGCAGGATGAAAATTGTGGCAGTGGATAAAACCGGCACCATTACCGAGGGAAATCCCGTCGTCACGGATATTCTTCCCGGACCGGGTATTTCTGAGGAGGAACTGCTTGTCGCTGCACTTGCGCTGGAAAAGCCGAGCGAGCATCCATTGGCCCGTGCCATTGTTTCTCTGTGCGCCAGGCGGGACATCTCTGCCCCGCGTGCCGAGGATTTTAGGGCACTCTCCGGCAGTGGTGTATCGGCTACATTGGACGGGGTAAAGCTGATTGGCGGAAATGAAAAGCTGATCCGCGAGCACACAGTGCTCCTGGCCGATACAGAGACCCGGGTTGACCGGCTATCCGCCCAGGGAAAAACGCCATTGTTTTTTCTGCGGGACGGCAAGCTGCTGGGTGTGATTGCCGTTGCAGATGTGATGAAGCCGGACAGCCGGGATGCAATTCGGGAATTGCAGAGCATGGGCCTCAAGGTGGTCATGCTGACAGGGGATAACGAGCGCACTGCCAAAGCCGTCGGACGGGAGGCAGGCGTGGATGAGGTCGTGGCAGGCGTACTCCCGGCAGGAAAGGAAAATGTGATACAGGTTCTCTCCGGGGAAGGAAAGGTCTGTATGGTCGGTGACGGGATCAATGATGCGCCGGCTCTCACCCGTGCCAACTTGGGCATTGCCATCGGCGCAGGTACAGATGTTGCCATTGATGCTGCGGATGTGGTGTTGATGAAGAGCCGGCTGTCCGATGTACCTCTGGCGATCCGACTGAGTCGGGCCACGCTGCGAAATATCCATCAAAATCTTTTTTGGGCCTTTATTTATAATATCATCGGTATTCCTCTGGCTGCGGGAGCGCTGATTCCACTGGGCATTACGCTGAACCCCATGTTTGGCGCCGCTGCTATGAGTCTCAGCAGCTTTTGTGTGGTCAGCAATGCCCTGCGGCTGAACTTCTTCAAGGTCAACCGCAATAAAAGCCAGCCGGAGCCGGAAATCAATACGGAAAGCACACAGGGAGGAGAAGGAATTATGGCAATCAAATCACCCAAAACGGTTTTGCACATTGAAGGCATGATGTGCCCGCACTGCGAGGCGCATGTTAAGGAGGCACTGACCGGTGTCCCCGGCGTAGAGGTGCTTCGTATCAGTCATGAGTCCAACAGCGCTGAAATCACCAAAACTCCGGAGGTCACGGATGAGCAGCTCTTTGAAGCAGTAAAGGCGGCAGGCTATGAGCTGAAAAGCCTGGGGTAACAGAGACCGGCGAGGTTGATGCTGCGCCCAAAGCCTGTACCATCCCCCCGCTGACTGGGAACAGACAGCGGGGGGATAATTCGTTGATAAGCCAGGCAGACCATTCAATTCTTCAGACGGTGTCGCTGCGAGAGATGTGGTAAAGCGCAGCATGGGAGGAAAGAGAAAATGGATTTCCTTCCTGCTTCCGTTCTGCTGGGGGTTGCGAAAAAAAGACGAATCGGGTATAATACGCAAACAGAAGCAAGCGCTTCATCGAATGCGAAAGGAAGCAGCACTTATGTCATTGAGAACCATTGCGGCAGTCATTCTGTGCAAGATATTGTGCCTTGCGGCGCGTATTCTTCATCGGGGCGGAACCGCTATGCCCGGACGGTGGGCTCTGAAGCTCTGCCCGGACCTGGCAGGAACCCTTGCCAGGAATGTCAGTATTCTGGTAATCACCGGCACAAATGGGAAAACCACTTCTGCCCGGATCGCTGAACAGGCATTTGCCGACGCGGGGCTGGACTATCTGGCAAATCGCTCCGGAGCAAACCTGCTCAGCGGCATAACCACAGAGTTTTGCCGCAATTCCACCCTGACCGGACGTTGTAAAAAGCATTATGCGGTAATAGAATGTGACGAGGCCGCCGCGCGAAAAGCCTTGGGATATCTGAAGCCGAAGGCTGTTTTGGTGACAAATCTGTTTCGGGATCAGCTGGACCGCTACGGCGAGGTGACCCACACTCTGGAGAATATTCGGGAGGGGCTGAAAAACACACCGGATGCGGTGCTCTGCTTAAATGCAGACTGTTCTCTGACCAGTTCGCTGGCGCTGGAGCTGCCCAACCGAGCCGTGTATTACGGTCTGGAGCGTTCTGCCGCCGACCCGGATACCAGACCGGCGGTATTGTCCGATGCCACCCACTGCATTCGGTGCAAGACGGAATACATTTATGATTATGTCACCTACGGCCATTTAGGGGGCTTTCGCTGTCCCCGCTGCGGCTATGCCCGTCACGATGCTCAGGTGGCTGTAACACGCATACAGGAGCTGGGTGCTGACAGCAGCACAGTGGAGCTCCGGGCCGGCGAAGAAGAACGTACCGTGCGGGTAAACCTTCCCGCTGTGTACAACATTTATAATGCCGCCGGAGTCATTACAGCCCTGGGGGAGATGGGGCTGGATCTGGATAGAGCAGTAAATGCCGTGGGCAGCTTCCACTGCGGATTTGGCCGAATGGAAAAGTTTGCACTCGGCCAGCAGGGCGCCCGGGTCATGCTGGTGAAAAATCCTGCGGGCTGCGACCAGGTGCTGCGGTTTCTGGCAGCGCTTTCCGGGGATCTGGAGCTTGCAGTGCTGCTGAATGACAATGACGCTGACGGAACAGATATTTCCTGGATCTGGGATGCGGAATTTGAGGCGCTGTGTGCTCTGGGGACACGGCTCCGCCGGGTTTATGTGTCAGGAAAACGTGCCTCAGATCTTTTCATCCGTCTCAAATATGCGGGCGTAGCTCCGGAGCGTATCATACTGGAGCAGGACTACGCTGCGCTGACTGACCGTTTGGGTGAGGCGGAGGTTCCGGTGTTCATCATGCCGACCTATACCGCGCTGCTGGAGTTCCGCCCCCAACTGCTGCGGCGCTGCGGCGGCGCAGATTTCTGGGAGGGTTGAGTCATGGAGCTTACGATCTGTCATCTTTATCCAGATGTTTTGAACCTTTACGGTGATCGGGGCAATATTCTCTGTCTGCGCCGGCGGCTGGAATGGCGGGGCATCGAGGTTACGGTAACGGAAAAGCCCATCGGCTCAGAGCGGAGCCTGGGGAACTGCGATTTGATTTTTATTGGCGGCGGACAGGACTTTGAGCAGGAGACACTTCTGGCGGACCTGCACCAGGGCAAGGATGCGGAGCTGTGCGCCGCCATAAATGACGGTGTGGCTGTGCTTGCCATTTGCGGCGGGTATCAGATGCTGGGGAACTATTACGAGACCTACGACGGCCACCGCTGCGATTTCATCGGGGCCATTGACCTGTGCACAATCGGAAGTGCTGTTCGTATGATTGGGAATTATATGTTTCGCTGCGATGCGGAGAGCGGCGGAGCGGTTGTGGTAGGCTTTGAGAATCACAGCGGCAAAACCCGGCTGGGGGAGGGGGTAAAGCCGTTGGGCAGGGTTATCGCCGGTTATGGCAACAACGGCGAAGATGGTACCGAGGGGGTTCGCTGGAAAAATGTCTTCGGCACCTACAGTCACGGTCCGCTCCTTCCGAAAAATCCCGGCCTTTGTGACAACATTCTGCTGACTGCACTTATACGAAAATACGGACATGCCACCCTGGATCCGCTGGATGATACGGCGGAAAACCGTGCCCATGACGAGATGGCGGCGCGGCTGACAAAAACAGGATAAATAGAGAAGCCGGAGCTGCTGCGCAATATCCGCAGCAGTTCCGGCTTCTGGTGAACAAACAGCTGAATACAGCAATGCCCTTACTCTGACTGGAACAGTTCAACAACCTTCCGCAAAGAGTCTGGAGAGGCTTCTGCGTCCGGTGCGTCTGCCCCGGATACAGGGGAAAGGGCGTGGGGTCAGCTGGTGGATCCGTGCTCTTTTTCATAATCCAGTCTTCGAGAGCGCTTGCGGTATTTGTCCGGGCTGACTCCGGTTGCCCGGCGGAAGATCTTGCAGAAATAACTCTGGTCAGAGCAGCCCAGCATGGAACTGATTTCCGTTACACTGAGCTCTGTTGTGAGCAGCAGGGACTTGGCTCGCTCTATTCGCAGCTCATTGAGATATTCCTTGAAGGTCATACCCGTGTCCTCCCGGAAGATGCGGGAGAAATAGGCGGGAGAATAGCCGACAAACTGTGCTACATCTTCCAGTGTGAGATGAAGCGCAAATTTTTGCCTGATATAACGCATCGCCTTTTCCATTGTGTCGGAATGACGGGTGTCCGAAACGGGGAACATTGCGTCAGTCAATTGCCGCAGGGCGGAGGCCAGCCAGCTGGTCAAAGCCTCCTGGGTGTGGATATTTCGGATTTCCCAGAGACAGCGGCGGCTGAGGTTGAGAATACGGTCGATATTTGCGCCGCCTACAGCAGCGGCCCGCATCAGTACGACAAACAGCTCTGTAATGCGGACATGAATTTCCTCGTTATCCAGGGCATAGAAGTAGATGTGACCCAAAATCTGGTTCAAAAGCGTTCCTGCGCTATCCCGATCCCCGCGGACTACTGCGCGGAACAATGCCTGTTCCTTGTCCATGGGATAGGATACCCGAATGCCCTCAGAGCTTTTGAGATAAGCAATATAGTTCTCGATTGCGCTGCCCTGTGCATGGTCGTCCCTGGCCAGCAGCAGCTCCTGCCCGCTGTCACTGAGATAGACTGCGTTGGCAAATAACTGACGGGAGAGCGCCTGCAATTGTGCGGAATTCCTGGGTGGCGCATCCTCGGAGGCACACTTCACTGCCGCCACGGCTTCACTCCCAAGCGCGTCCAAATCGAAGGATAAGCCGCTTAACTGGTCCTCTGTTTCCATAATGCGCACCGGTCCTGCCACCAAAGCCCCGGCCAGGGAACCGCCGTTCATCACAGGAGAGGCAAAGAATGCCAGTCCCAAGGGACAGAAATAAATATAGCGCCCTCCGAAACGCAATGCAGCGTCCGGTGTCGCGGCATGAAGCGCCTCACAGCGAAAATCCATATCCAGAGCCGCGCACAGAGCGGCACAGACCTGCTCTGTCGGGCTGCAGAACAGCTTCTCACCCTCCGTATTATAAAACCGACAGCTGATTCCCGTGGAGGCGGCAAAGTCACCTACAATCTCGCGGACTGTTTCCATGTCAAAGCTGCTGTCGTACACCGCAAGGCGCCTCCTTTTCCCATGAGAGCAATGCCGGTCGCTTAGATCAACTGCTGCAGATTTAATCCGGTCATTTGTCAGACGGGCTTTATTCCCCTTTTCCTTGCTCTGCCATCTCATACAGGCGTGCGTGCGAAGCGGAGTGCGCGGAGCGCTGTGCTTACCCTTGTTACAGTTTAGACACCCCCGGCGTCTGAACTGTAACCGGAGCGCGGGAGGAGACGAAGAAAGCCTTGACAAGCCGGACTGCAAGCTGTTAGAATTCAGCTATATACAGACCGCAGTTCGCGGCCCATGGCCGAAGATCTTTTTGAGAAAGCAGGAAGGAATTATATTCTACATCTGTCGCGCCGATACTGTCAAGCTTTTCGGTTGGAGGTGATCGTAATGCATCCCATTGCCCATTTCAAAACCATCACACGACACCGTGCGTTGGTGCGCAAATACTGTTTTCGGCTAGGACTGCATTTTCAGGGTCTGACCCACGACCTGAGCAAGTATGCCCCCGTTGAGTTCTGGCGCGGTGCAAAGTATTTCCAGGGGTTTCGAAGTCCTAACGATGCCGAACGGAAGGAGACAGGCGTATCCATGGCCTGGCTGCACCACAAGGGACGCAACCGGCACCACTTTGAATATTGGATTGATTACTGCGTTGCCCCCGATGGACGGGTGTATATAGGCGGAAACCGTATGCCCATACGCTATGTGGCAGAGATGTTCTGTGACCGAATTGCTGCCTGCAAGGTTTATCTCAAGGACAAATATACCGATGCCTCAGCGTATGATTATTTCATGCGTTCCCGTGACCATATCATGATCCACCCGGACACGGCGCGGGAATTAGAGATCATGCTGCAGGTGCTCCGGGACCGCGGTGAGGATGCCGCCTTTGCCTATGTCCGCCGGCGTCTGAGACGGGGCGACACGCCGCTGCACAATCCGGGACCGGGAGATGCATCATGAGGATCTTTGCCACCGGAGATACCCATGGGGGCTTTCAGCGCTTGTCTCCGGAGCGTTTCCCCATTCAAAAGGAGCTGGAACGGGAGGACTGCGTGCTGATCTGCGGCGACTTTGGCGGTGTCTGGAACGGCGAAGCCCAGGATGCGGAAAAGCTGGATTGGCTGGAGGAGCGGCCCTTTACCACAATTTTTGTCTGCGGAAATCATGAAAATTATGACGAGCTTTACCGCTATCCCGTGGTATCATGGCATGGGGGAAGGGTCCATCAGGTCCGCCCGCATGTGCTGCATCTGATGCGCGGGCAGGTGTTTGAGCTGGCGGGCCGGCGTTTTTTTACCATGGGGGGCGCCCGCAGTCTGGATGTTTGGGATGGCATTCTGGACCCTTCGGAGCCGGATTTTGCTGAACGGTATTGGGCGCTGCGCAATCGCCAGGCCGTGTTTCGGGTCAAGCATCTCGACTGGTGGGAGCAGGAACTGCCCTCTGAGCAGGAGTATCAGGAGGCCAGAAGAAATCTGCGCAGAGTGGACATGCAGGTGGATTTTATCGTAACCCACTGCGCACCGGACAGCATACAGGATGTCATGAGCGGTGGCCAGTTTCGTCATGACCGGCTGACCGGCTTTCTCCAGGAGGTGCGGGAGACCACCCAATTCCGCTGCTGGCTTTTTGGCCACTATCATCACAACAGCACAATACAGGAGCGTTTTTTCCTGCTGTATGAACAGATCATTCAAATCATATAGTTCATGAAAAGTCATGACCACCGGCTCTGCCGGTGGTTTGTAGAAGCCCCTCCGGGGCATTTTGTGGTTCCGCCTAAAGGCGGGGTCTGGCTA
>CAJOPB010000102.1 GCA_905236305.1 uncultured Oscillospiraceae bacterium
ACGTCTTTTCGGCGGCTTTTCCGCCTGATTTTCGTTGCTCAACCTTGAAATCCACAAAGGATTCCTGCGGTTTCGCGCCTCGACAGAAGAAAAATCCGCTCGAAAATCCGCACACGTCGAGATATTAAACAGGCTCTAACAGAAATAATTCATTATTCATTGCGGAGGGAAAACATGATTCGTGTAACATTATGGTATGAATACGCCCAGGAATCCGGGGTTTTGCGGCGGGAATTTGTTCGTGCCGGGATTTCGGACCAGGATTTCGCCAACTTCAGCGCGGCGGTTCAAAACACCTCCGCGCACATCCGCGCGGTTTACCCTGCCGGTCTCATGGGCACCATCAGAGACTTTTTGCAGCAGAGCCCGGATTTTCAGGTGACCATGTCCGATCTCTATCAGCCGGAATACGGGCTCTCGGAGGAGCTGCTGAATCAGACCGATGTTCTGGTCTGGTGGTCCCATATTTTCCAAGACGCCATCCCCGATGCCGTGGCCGGGAGGATTGTCGAACGTGTCCAGCGGGGCATGGGCTTCATCTGTCTGCACTCCGGACACAAGTCAAAGCCCTTCATGTGGCTTTTGGGCAGCAGCGGTACGCTGAAATGGCGGGAGGGGGATTTTTGCCGGGTTTGGACGGTCTCGCCTGCCCACCCCATTGCCGCCGGCGTCCCCGAATATTTTGAGCTGGACGAGGAGGAAATGTACGGGGAGCCCTTCGACATTGCCAGGCCGGATGACATCGTCTTTGCCAGCTGGTTTTCCGGCGGCGAGCTGTTCCGCTCCGGCTGCACCTGGACCAGAGGCTATGGGAAGATCTTTTATTTCCAGCCGGGACACGAGACCTGTCCCGCCTATCACAATCCCCATGTCCAGCGCATTCTGACCAACGCCATCCGCTGGGCCGCCCCAACCATCTGGAGGGAGCAAATGGACTGCCCGCGGATCGCGCAGCCGCCGGAGCAGAACCGGCTGCGCAGCTGAGCCACTTGCTGTTTCCCGGCAAAACGCCTTTTTTGCTCCGGTGCAGCGCGGCAGCTCTCCGCGCCCCTCGGTCCACAGCACCGCCGGGCGTCCGGATGTCCAGCCGAAAGCCTGCCTTCCCCGCCTGTCCTGCCTCGGCTCATGCAATTATACTATATACAGCTGCAGGTATTCAAGGGGAGAAAAGAAAAAGGCTGAAAAACGGCGCCCGTACTTTGAAAAACTCTTGTGTTATGCCACGATATATGGTATATTTTATTTCGTGCCGTCGCAATTCAGGCTTCAATGACAGTACAAATTTGCTGCATATTATTATTATGAAACGCCGTTCCATAATAATAATTCGATTTGCGGATTCTTTCTTCCTGCGTCACGGAAGGAGGGTCTGATGCAAAAAGAAACTGTGCTTCGAAAAGCTTGCATTGATGATGGGACGCCTGTGGCGCTTTCACCTCCGTCCCACCCCTGCGGCATTCCCACGGGGCCGTTTTCAGAGGAACGGCCTTGAATCTGAATGGAAATGAGGTAAAAAGCAGCATGAAAACCGACAGAAAGCGTATCCTGGCTCTGCTCCTGGCCATAGTTATGGCCTTCTCCCTGGTTTCTTTCACTGCCCTGGCAGAGGACGAAGACCCGGAGAACCCGTCCGATGCTCCTTCAGAGCCCGCGTCCACTCCTGAGCCGACCCCGGACCCCACTCCGGAACCGACACCGGAGCCCACCCCGGAGCCCAGCCTGCCACGGCTGCGTGTGGATATTAATGATTTCCCCTTCCAGATGGAGGTTGGGGAGATCCAGGAGCTGGATTACTCAGTGGGGCCTGACGATGCCATGGACGGCACTGTCAGCCAGAGCTGGACCAGCAGCAACCGCTCTGTGGCCACGGTATCCAACAGCGGTGTCGTCACCGCCGTCAGTGCCGGTGAGGCAATCATCACCCTCTCCGCCGAGCGCGGAAGCGACGGCGCTTATGACTTTGATACCGTGAAGGTTACCGTCATGTCTGCCAGCGCTCCGGTCCGCATTGACAATGCCGGCACTACCAGCCGCACGATCAATGCCGGAGATACAGACGCCCTTTCCGTATCCGTTTCCGGGGGCAGCAACGGCTCCTACAATTATGTCTGGAATACAAGCGGCCAGATCGCGCTGGATCAGTCCAACAACGAAACAGCCATCGTCCACGGAAAGGACCAGGGCACCGGCTCTGTCACCCTGACCGTCTCTGACGCCAGCGACAGGACCAATTCCGCCAGTGTGACCTGGAACTACACCGTGCAGAGCACTGCCGCCGATCTCGTCGTCAGTATAAATCCCGCAACTCTGTCTCTGCCTGTTAGCGGCACCGGCACCCTGATGGCCAACGCCAGCGGCGGCAGCGGCAACAACCAGAATTACAGATACAGCTGGACCTCCGATTCCACTGTGGTCACCGTCACCAGCAATGCCGGCGTCGCCACCATCACCGCCAACAGCACCGGCCGCGCCATCGTCACCGTGACGGTGTATGACAGCGCAACCGGCACCGAGGACAGCGCTGCCTGCACCGTGACCGTGGAGTCCAGATCCGCCACCTCCAATGCCAGCGGCTCCGCTACAGCGGGCTCAAGCCTGTCCATGAGCTCCATTTCCCAGACCATCGCCAACGATTTCCGCAGCAATTTCGGCGCCGCCCCCAGCAGCACCGCCAGCTTCCGTTTCACCTCGCTGGGCAACAACGCCTATGGCGTTCTGCGCACCCGGGGCGACAGCGTTGTCGCGGTCAACAGCGCATACAGCTTTCTGGACTTTCAGGGGATGTATCTCGCAGCCAGCGCCGCCGGCAATTACACTGCCAACTACAGGCTGTCTGACAACGGCAATGAGCTCACCGGCACCATCTCGATCTATGTCACCGGCGGCAGCTCGGTAACCTCCGTCTCTCTCAACCGCACCAGCACCACCCTGGACTTCTACTCCAGCGAAACCCTCAGCCTTACCATCACGCCGGCCAGATCCTCCTACAGCGTCAGCTGGTCCAGCAGCAACAACAACATCGTCACGGTCAACAACACAAACAGCGCCTCCACCACCATCTATACGCAGGGCCGCGTAGGCAGCGCCACGATCACCGCCACAGTGACCGACACCAACGGCACACGGACCACCTGCACCTGCGTTGTTTATGTGGAGCTGAACACAACCTATAACCCTACCCTGACCTGGACCCTCGGCTCCGACTACTACGGCACCAGCACCTCTGAGGGCATGGCAAAGCAGTTCCGCAACCTGTATGGCTACAGTCTGGATTACAACAGTGCCACCATCCGCTTCTCCAACACCGGCAGCTCCCGCTACGGCATCATGCACCTGGCAAACGGCAGGGAAATCAGCGCCAACACCAACTACTACTTCTATGAGTGGGTTGACATGTATTTTGAGCCGGTGGCTGTCGGCACCTGGACGCTGCCCTACACCATCAATTACCGCGGCGATACCCTGACCGGCAAGCTGACCATCACCATCAAGGGCGCAACCGTCAATGTCACCATCAATCCCACGGTAATGAACCTGTCAACCTATTCCAGCCAGTACATCGACCTGACCGTCTCGCCCAGCAATTACCGGAGCATCTCCTGGTCCTCCAACAACACCAAGGTGGCCTCCGTCACCGGCAGCGGGCTAACCGCCACCGTGACGAGCACCGGCACCGCCGGTACCGCTACCATCACCGCAAATGTTGTGGACCTCAACGGCACCCGCATCTCCAAGTCCTGCACGGTAAAGGTTACCAACAGCGAGGTCTTCAACCCCAGCGTCGCCACAACCTTTGGAGTGGACTACACCGGCACCGGCACCAGCGAGGCCATGGCCAACCAGTATCAGAACCTCTACGGTACGTCCCTCAATAACAGCAAAACCACCATCCGCTTCTCCGGCACGGGCGACAACAATATCGCTGTGATGCGCCTGTCCAACGGCAATGCCATTGTCGCCAACCGGGATTACACCTTCACAGAGTATATCAACATGCGGACGGAGCCCAAGGCCTCCGGCGTGTTCAGTGTGCCCTATACGCTGACTTACAACGGCAAATCCCTGACCGGAAACGTCATTGTCAACATCGCCCCCGCAACGCTGGAGCTGGGTCTGACCTCGGATGACACGACGGCCCGTCCCCTCTCCGCCATGACAAGCAACAACAATACCGCAGACAATTACATCAACAGCTATCTGCGCAGCTCGATCGGCTCCTGGAGCTATATTCTCTTTCCAACGCCCAGCATCTCCAGCGGTACGCTGTATTTGAATTCCAGCAGGGCCGCTCTCACCCCCTCGACAAAAATTACCAGCTCCACTCTGGGCAGTCTGTACTTCGTACCCAACAAGGCGGGAAGCTCCAAGCTCAGCTTTGGTGTCTACAGCTCCAGCGGCAATCTGCTTGCCAACGGCACCCTGACCATCATCTACGGCGGGCAGTCTGCCAGCGACATGTTCTATGATGTCCCGTCCTCCTCCTATTACAACGATGCCGTTACCTGGGCTGTGTCCGCAGGCGTGACCAACGGCACCGGATACGGCGCTTTCGGCTCCAGCGACACTGTGACCCGCGGGCAGGCAGTGACCTTCCTGTGGCGCGCGATGAACGAGCAGCAGCCCCGCAGCTACTCCAATCCCTTCACTGACGTTGCTCCGGACACCTGGTATACCACTGCTGTGCTCTGGGCAGTGGAGCAGGGCATCACCAACGGCACCAGCGAAACCACCTTCTCCCCCGAGGCCCCGGTGACCCGCGAGCAGATGTTGACCTTCCTGGCCCGTACCGCAGGTGTGGACGCCTTTGGCAGTAACGCCTTCCAGATCGCCGTCAGCTGGGCCCAGGGCAGGGGCCTGATCAATGGCATTCCCGGTACCTTCGTCTCCGATGAGGTGTGCCCGCGCAGCGACGTGGTTTACTACCTCTGGAAAAATGCAAACTGAATGGAATGACGCGGACGCTTTTCAGGCGTTTTTATGAAGGCCGGCATCCAGAGCCAGGCAATCCAGAGCGTATTCGGAAAAATTCAAGGAAAAGTAAAGCTTTGTGTCCCGCCCGGTGGGCGGGACACAAAGCAATATCATCCATTGCCGCAGCGGCAGAGGAATAAAAATGGCACTTGTTTCAAAGAAATATCAATTGGACGCCAGCGGTCTGGACCAGATCTCCGAGGAGATCGAAACCCGGTTGGAGTCGTCGATGAAGCTTCCGCGCAGGGATGTGCTGCGTCTGCGTCTTGCCATGGAGGAGCTGATGCTCCGGATCATGGAGCGGAACGGGGACAGCAAACCGGAGAGCGTACTGCTGGCAATCGGCAAGCAATACGGACGGCAGGTGATCCAGCTGCGCTATGGCGGAGATGCCTTTGACCCCACCCGCGGCAGCCAGGAGGAGGCCAGCGAGCTGAGCGTCAATATTCTGGCCAATCTGGGGCTGATGCCCTCCTGGAGCTATCGCCGGGGGTGGAATCTGATTCAGCTGCGGCCTCCCAAAGCCACCGGACGGAGCCAGCTGTTCTACCTGCTGCTCGCTGTGCTCTGCGCCGGCGTGTTCGGCGCTGCGGGCGTCCTGCTTCCGCCGGCGCTCAAGGAGGGAATCACAAGCGTGCTGCTGGTCCCGACGGCGGAGGCATTTCTCGGTCTGCTGAACACCTTTGCCGGATTTCTGATCTTTCTGACGGTCACCTCCGGCCTGTTCGGGGTAGGGGACACCGTCTCGCTGGGCCGTATCGGAAAGGTGGTCTTCTCCCGCATTCTCATCTCCATGCTGGTCACAGCGGTTCTGGCCGTTGTCCTTCCGCAGCCCTTCCTCCGTCTCAGCGCCGGCAGCGGCGGGAACGGGAACGCGCTGCAGGGCATATCGGAGATGATTTTCCAGATTTTGCCCCGCAATCCCATCAGCCCCTTTCAGGATGGAAACACCCTGCAGATTATTGTGCTGGCTGTCGCAGTCGGGCTCGTGCTGCTGTTGCTGGGTGACCGCGCCCGCGGCGTCAGCGCATTGATCGGGGAGTGCGGTAGCATTGTCAACACCATCATGGAATATGTCTGCAAGCTGATCCCGATCTTTGTGTTTGTCTCCCTGCTGCAGCAGATCTGGTCCGGCGCCCTGGGGAATCTGGTGGGGCTCTGGAAACCGGTGCTGGTATTTGCCGCGGTCAATCTGATCGTGACGCTGCTGATGGCGCTGTGGATCTCTCTGCGGCGCAGAATTCCGCTGCTCGTGCTGCTTCAAAAGATTTTTCCCGTGTTCCTTGTGGCGTTCACCACCGCCTCCTCCATGGCCTCTTATGCCACAGGCGTCGATACCTGTCTGAAAAAGCTCGGGATTCACAAGCAATTGGTTGATTTCAGCTATCCCATTGGCATTGTGATGTACATGCCCTCTACCGTGCTCTTTTATACGCTGGTCCCTGTATATCTGGCGCTGGTTTATCAGGTGGAGACCGGTGTCACCTGGTTTATCACCTGCGCCCTGCTGACCTGCATTCTGGCAATCGCCTCCCCACCGATCCCCGGCTCTGCACTGACCTGCCTCGGAATTTTGCTGACACAGCTGAATATCCCAATGGAGGGTATGCTGATGGCCGTGGCGCTGAACGTGGTGCTGGACTTCGTCCTGACAGGCTTTAATGTGGCTTTCCTGCAGCTGGAGCTGATCTGTCAGGCGGAAAAGCTGGGGATGCTGGATGAGGCGCTTCTGCGCAGCAGATGAGAAAAAATGACGCTTTCAAACCGGAAAGACATTTATGTCGTTGACTATAAAAAATCCATGAATCCATGTTATTTGAAAAGGAGAGAACATCCGTATGAGTATTCCAACAGTCAGACGGGATGAGAGAGGAATTCCCACGCTCTATGTGAACGACCGTCCCTTTTTCTGCCGCGCCGGTGAAATTCATAATTCCAGCGCCTCTGATCTCAGCTTTGCCGGAGAAAAGCTGTGGCCTGCCCTGCGCGGACTGAATATGAACTGTGTGATCGCACCCGTATACTGGGAGCTGATCGAGGAAACCGAGGGGGCATATGATTTTTCCCTGGTGGACGGACTGATCCGGCAGGCCCGGGAGGAACAGATGAAGCTCGTGTTTCTGTGGTTCGGGCTCTGGAAAAATGCGGAATCCATGTACGTTCCCGGCTGGATGAAGCTGGATTCCGAGACCTACTTTCGTGCAGAAAAGGTAAACGGAGAAAAGCTCAACACCATCTCGCCGCTCTGCGCGGCTGCTGTGGAAAAGGACCGCATGGCATTCACTGCCCTGATGCGGCACATCCGCGAGCTGGATGCGCAGGAGAACACGGTCATCACCATACAGGTAGAAAACGAAATCGGCCTTTTGGGCACGGACCGGGACTACAGCCGGGCTGCGCAGGAGTCATTCAGCTCCCCCGTTCCGGACGTGATCGCGGCGGTATCCGGCAAAAGCGGAACATGGACGGAGGTCTATGGGGAGGATGCAGGAGAGCGCTTTATGGCCTGGGCCTTTGCCTGCGCGGTGGAGACGATCGCCGCATCCGGGAAGGCAGAGTATGATCTCCCCTGCTATGCCAACGCCTGGCTGCGGCAGTCCCCCTGGTATCCCGGCTCCTACCCCTCCGGAGGGCCGGTGACGGAGGTGCAGCCAATCTGGCGGGCAGCCGCCCCCTCCCTGTTTGCCTTCGGGCCGGATGTCTATGTCCCTTACTGCGCGGATGTGATGGACGCATATGCCAGCGAGCAGAACCCTCTGTTTATCCCGGAGATTCGCAAGGATGCGGTAGCCGCCTCCTACGCCCTCTATGCTTTCGGCGAAAAAAACGCCATTTGCTTCTCCCCCTTTGGGATTGAGGATCTGGCACTGGACCCCTCTCAGCTGGACCGTCCGCCCATGGAGCTCATGGCTGCCCTGAATATTGACCCATCTGCCTTTGATATTACCGGCAGCCGTGAATGTCTCGCTGCTGTCTATGATCTGCTGCAGCAGCTTGAGCCGCTGTATCTGCAATACCGCGGCACAGACCATCTGAAGGTCTGCGTCCGCCATGGCGAATATGACTATTCCGCGTTCCTTCGCTTTCGCAGCTACGATCTTGCGGTTTCCTACGGACCCAGAGTGACAGCAAAGCCTCTGGGCTGCGCCTATGTAATCGAACTGAATGACAACCGCTTTCTCCTGGCGGGCATGAATTGCAGCATAAGCTTCCATGCAAAGCCGGGCACCGGTCACAAGGTGGATGTACTGCGTCTGGAGGAGGGTACCCTGCAAAGCGGCAGCTGGAACCGCGGCCGGGTGCTCAACGGGGATGAAAAAATGCCGATCCGGTTTGGAGACATGCCCTCTGTGGTAATGATCGAGCTGTTCCGGTTCTGATACTATTTTCCATAAAACATTATGTTTTATGGAAAATAGTATAAAAAAAGCAAGCACAGTCTGTGCCCGTCTCCCTTTGCGGCGGTTGGGCACAGACTGTGCTTTTTCCCAGGTTTCGTATGATTATCCCTCCAGAACCTCCAAATCCGCAATGTCCTCAAACAAAATCTCTGCTCCCGTCATCAGGAGCAGGCTGCGGCGGAGCGGGTCCAGACGCCGGACCCCAGTCTCCTGTGTGACATATGCGCCGCCCTCCTTCCGACCGTCCGGTGAGAAATAGCGGACACGCACGGTGAGTCCGGCACCCTTTTGCAGCCGATCCCGCAGGATTTCCAGCTGTTCGTTGAGCTCCGCCTTTCTGTGTTCGTCCAGTTCCACGCGCGGCTCGGTCAGGCGCGCCGTCTCGGCCACTGCCTCCTCAAAGCCAGTCAGCGCCGCAAAGGGGCTGAACTGGGCGGCACGCTCCATCATGGACATGCGGGGTCTGGTGGCGGAGACGTGGTGCGGGAGCTCCAGCATGTCTGCATATTTGCTGTTTTTCACGCGCGCTGCCTCCCATCAGGCACGGTGGCCGCCGACCTGCCGGTTCCGCTCCCTGCCGGTGGCCCCGTCCTCGTAGCTCGTCCCTTTTAATATTGCGTTCTTGCCATACTTGTGCTTGATGGTCAATATGGCCTGCTGTTTCTTTCTCTCCCGTTCAAGCGCAGCGGCGTCCGTCCCTTCTGCGGCAGAGGGCTCCTCCTGTTCCATGTCAAAGAGGCTAAGCTGGGTATAGGATTTCTTTTGAGGCGCGTCCTTCTCCGAAAGCACGTGGTTTACGGTCACATAGATACGCCGCACCAGCAATTCCTGCTGCACCGTTCTGTCAAAAATTGCCAGTGCAGCCCGGACAATCCGGCGGGAGGAGGCGCTGAAATCACCCAGGTTCTCCGTACCGTGGGCGTGCTTGGGAACACGTTTTCCATAGCGGTCCGTGGTAACCTCTCCCTGATAAAGCTTTGCCAGCTCCGGATCTGTGAGGCAGGCGGCGTCATACCCCACTGTCAGCACCACCTGGTCTGTCACAAGCCTCTTTTCCACCAGCTCCAGGGAGAGTGCATCCGCCATTTCACGGACGATGATCCGTGCCTTTTCCGCACTGTAGGGACGCATCAGCACCTGGCCCGACCCGAGACTGTTGTTCTCCGGCCTGTATGCCTTGATCGCGGCGATGGTACAGCTCTCCCAGCCCCAGGCGTGGTCAATCAGCAGCTCGGCGTTAACGCCGAACATCCGATAAAGCAGTGCTTCGTTGTGGAAGTCTCCGTCACCCCCAAGGGAGCAGCGGGCAATGTCTCCCATCGTCATCAATCCGGCGTTTTCCAGCTTTCGCGCGTAGCCGCGTCCGACGCGCCAGAAATCCGTCAGCGGACGGTGGTCCCACAGCTTCTCCCGATAGCTCCGCTCGTCCAACGCCGCAATGCGCACACCCTCCGCGTCCGCCGGGACGTGCTTTGCCTCGATGTCCATGGCGACCTTGGCAAGATACAGATTTGTCCCAATGCCCGCAGTGGCGGTAATGCCGGTGGAGCGCAAAATGTCCTGAATCATCCCCCTGGCAAAAGCGTGCGCTGTAATGCCCCGTGTCCTGATATAGGCCGTGGCGTCAATCATCACCTCGTCGATGCTGTAGACATGAATGTCCTCCGGCGCAACATATTTCAGATAGATCTGATAGATCTCCGTACTGCACTCCATGTAATGGGCCATCTGCGGTACCGCCACCAGATAATCCAGCTCCAGCGCCGGGTTGGCCCGCAGTGCGGTGTCATCCGCGGACCTGCCGGAAAAGACGCCGTCCGGCGCTGCGCGAAGCCGCTGGCGATTGACCTCCCGCACCCGCTGTACCACCTCAAACAGCCGGGCGCGCCCGGAAATCCCGTAGGCCTTTAAGGAGGGCGAGACTGCAAGGCAGATGGTCTTTTCCGTCCGGCTCTGATCGGCAACCACCAGATTTGTTGTCAGCGGGTCCAGCCCGCGCTCCCGGCACTCCACACTGGCGTAAAAGGACTTTAAGTCGATGCAGATATAGGTTTTCTCATTTTCTTCCATCATACGCTTAATTGCTGCCACCTCTGCAGGCCCATGCAGTGGTTTGTATTCTCGTCCAGCGTCAGGCTGTTGCAGCCGTTCCGGGAGAGCAGGCCCCTTCGACCTGGCAGCTTTTCCCGCTCCACCGCATCCCGGCGCTGCCTTCAGCTGCCCTGTGCCCCGCGTCAGGGGCGCGGGGAGGCAGGGTCATTCCTCCAGTGAAAAACGCAGCACAACGGGGTTGTGGTCAGAATATTCAAAGCCGGTGTCCATATTCTGTACATAGCTGACCGTCACGTTGTCAGAGGTGAGAAAGCCGTCGAGAACCACCGTAAAGGAATCCGGTCCATAGGGAATATCCGTATTTCTTGTGGAGGCCACCAGTCCCTCCGCATAATCGCCGCATTTGCGTATCCCCGCGGGGATCACCTCGTCCGGGAAGGGCTGACACCAGCTGAAAATAGCTTCGGTCCCGGGATTCAGCTGTTCACGGGAGACCCGGGTGAAGTCGTGGTTGAAGTCTCCGCCGCAGACCACGTAGTTTCCCTTCTCATACTCCGCGCGCAAATCCTCCATGAGCATCGTGAGCTGGGCGTCTCCCTGGGCGGCATCGGTTCCGTAAGCAGAGAGATGGACATTGACCACCACCAATTCCCTTCCGTTTTCCACGGGAATCCGGGAGATACTGTAGCAGCGGTCCAAATCCAGCAGCTTTGCAAAGCCGGTGGAGATCGGGAGGCTGCGGCGCAGGGAGGAGGTAATGTCAAAAGCGCTCTCCGTCAGCAGACAGGAATTGGACGCCCCGTGGGGCTGGGTCAGGGGATACATCAGGAACGCGGAATGATAGTTCACAGCAGCAACGCTGTCCCACCCCGGAAAAGCCCCTCTGAGCTGTGCCGCCTGGTCCACATGGTAGCTGCGGGTGGAGTCCGTGTCCACCTCCTGAAACAAAACCAGGTCCGGGGAAAAGGACTTCGCGGTTTGCGCTGCACCGTCAATGCAGCGGACGACACTCTCCCGGGAAGCGGCCCAGCTCTGTGTTCCCCCGTCCATGAAAAAGGTGAAGTCCGGCGTATAGGCGCCGAAGCCCACGTTGTAGCTGACAGCAGTGTACACAACGCCGGTTCTGGCCACTGCCTCTGCGTCTCCCTCCACCGGGAGACGCACATTGTCCGGGATGCGGGAATAGCTCAAAAACACATAGCCCACATAGACAAGGATAACTGCAAGTACAAGCGCGAGGATCAAAAGGGGAACAAGCCAGTATTTTCGCTTCATGGGTCTGAATTTCCTCCGATGGTACAATCTGATACTGTTTTCTGATTCAATTCTTTCATCAGAAACGCCACGTGTTACGCGGCGTTTTCAGCGCAAAACGCGCGGAAAACCCGCCTCATACAAACTTCTACGCGTCTTCGACGCTAAAAAGGCTTTAAGTGATGAAAGCTTTTTATAGAAGCTTCGTATGACATTTGACAGCTGCCAATCTCCCAACCCGGGAAATCATTGAAAATAAAGGAAAACCCCGTAACCAAAACGATTACGAAGTTTCCTTTTCGTGGTGCGCGAGGGGGGAGTCGAACCCCCACGCCCGGAATGAGCACCGGCACCTGAAGCCGGCGAGTCTACCAATTCCACCACTCGCG
>CAJOPB010000103.1 GCA_905236305.1 uncultured Oscillospiraceae bacterium
AGTAAAGTGAGGTGTACGCAACATGGCTCATAAGAAAGGTATGGGTTCCACCAAGAACGGCCGCGACAGCGAGTCAAAGCGTCTTGGTCCCAAGCGGGCAGACGGACAGTATGTCCTGGCCGGCAATATCCTTGTCCGCCAGCGCGGAACCAAGATCCACCCGGGTACCAACGTGGGCAAGGGCAAGGATGACACGCTGTATTCCCTCGTGGACGGCACCGTTCGGTTCGAGCGTTTGGGCAAGGACCGGAAAAAGGTTTCCGTTTACGAAGCAGCAGAGTAATTTTCAGACCAGAGGGGCCGGGCGGGACACGTCCGGCCCTTTTTTGAGCTTTTTGGAGAAAAAATCATGGCAGTTTCTTTTGTAGACAAAGCGACCATTCGGGTGGTGGCAGGCCGCGGCGGAGACGGCGCGGTGGCATTTCACCGGGAGAAATACGTGGCGGCAGGTGGTCCTGACGGCGGAGACGGCGGCCGGGGGGGCGATGTGATCGCCCTGGTGGATACGCACATGTCCACCCTGATGGATTTTCGCTACAAGCGAAAATATGTGGCGGGCAACGGCATGAACGGCCAGGGGAAGCGCTGCTCCGGAAAGGACGGCGAGAGCCTGACGATCCGCGTGCCCCAGGGCACGCTGATTCGGGACAAGGCCACCGGCGGTATTCTCCACGACATGAGCGATTCCGAGCCCTTTGTGGTCGCCCGGGGCGGCCGGGGCGGCTGGGGCAACCAGCATTTCGCCACCCCCACCCGCCAGGTGCCCCGCTTTGCCAAGCCGGGGCTGGAGGGAGAGGACCGGGAGATCGTGCTGGAGCTGAAGCTGCTGGCCGACGTGGGACTGGTGGGCTTCCCCAATGTGGGCAAATCCACGCTGCTCAGCGTGGTCAGCAAGGCCCATCCCAAGATCGCCAACTACCATTTCACCACCCTGTTTCCCAATTTGGGTGTGGTCTATGTCAGCGAGGGCGTCAGCTTTGTCATGGCTGACATTCCCGGACTGATCGAAGGGGCCAGCGAGGGAGCTGGCCTTGGGCACGACTTTCTGCGCCACGTGGACCGCTGCCGGCTGCTGATCCATCTGGTGGATGCGTCCGGCAGCGAGGGCCGGGACCCTGTCGAGGACTTTGAGACCATCAATACCGAGCTGCGGGAATACTCTCCGGAGCTGGCCTCCCGGCCCCAGCTGGTGGTTGCCAACAAATGCGACCTGCTGGGAGAGGACCGCGCCGGCGCTGAGCGGCTGCGGACCCATGTGGAGGCGCTGGGCTATCCCTTCTTTACCATGTCTGCCGTGACCCACCAGGGGACGCAGGAGCTGATGCGCTTTGCCGCCGCCCGGCTGGCAGAGCTGCCCCCCATCCTCCGCTACGAGCCGGACTATGTGGCGCCCCTGCCCGAGCCGGGGAATGTGGATGAGCTGCAGATCGCCCGGCACGGGGACTACTGGACCGTGGAGGGCCCCTGGCTGCAAAAGCTGCTGCAATCGGTGAACTTCGGCGATTACGAGAGCCGCATGTGGTTTGACCGGTGCCTGCGCAGCGCGGGCGTATTTGACCGTCTGGAGACGCTGGGGGTGGCGGACGGCGATACAATCGGAATTTACGATCTGGAGTTCGAATATCAATCCTGACGGTGCGGGTCACCGCAGTATCCGTTTGAAAGAGGAATGGGAAATGGATTACGATGTTATCATCATCGGCGCCGGCCCCGGAGGCATTTTCTCCGCCTATGAGCTGACAAAGCTGCGGCCGGAATTGAAGATTCTGGTACTGGAGTCCGGTCACGGCCTTCAGGAACGGCACTGCCCCATCGACGGGAAAAAGGTAAAGAGCTGTATCGGCTGCTCCCCCTGTTCCATTATGAACGGCTTTGGCGGTGCAGGCGCATTCTCCGATGGAAAATATAACATCACCAACGAGTTTGGCGGAACCCTTCACGAATATATCGGCAAGGAGGAGGCGCTGGCGCTGATGCGCTATGTGGACGGCATCAATTTGGCGCACGGCGGCGAGGGTATCAAGCTCTATTCCACCACCGATACCGCCTTGAAGAAGGAATGCCTGAAATTTGGCCTGCATCTTCTGGACGCCTCTGTACGGCACCTGGGGACAGACGTAAATTATATTGTGCTGAGCCGGCTTTATGACGCGCTGAAGGACAAGGTGGAATTTCGCTTTCACACCACTGCCAGCACTGTGGAGGCGGTCCCCGGGGGCTACCGCATCTCCGCGGGGGCAGAGCGCTTTCAGGCGAAATATTGCGTGATCTCCGCCGGCCGCAGCGGCAGCAAGTGGATGGAGAGTGTCTGCCGCGCGCTGGATATTGACACCAAAAGCAACCGGGTGGACATCGGCGTTCGGGTAGAGCTGCCCTACGAGATCTTCTCGCACCTCACCGATGAGCTGTATGAGAGCAAAATTGTATACCGCACGGGAAAATACGGGGATCTGGTACGCACCTTCTGCATGAATCCCAAGGGTGAGGTTGTCAACGAAAACACCAACGGCATCGTCACGGTCAACGGCCACAGCTATGAGGACCCGGCACGGCAGACCCAGAATACAAACTTCGCCCTGCTGGTGGCAAAGCATTTCTCCGAGCCCTTCAAGGACTCAAATGGTTACGGCGAAAGCATTGCGCGGCTCAGCAACATGCTGGGGGGCGGCGTCATCGTCCAGCGCTTCGGTGATCTGATCACCGGCCATCGCAGTACGCCGGACCGCATCCGCGAGAGCTTTACAACGCCCACGCTCGCCGCCACGCCCGGCGACCTGAGCCTGGTGATTCCCAAGCGTATTTTAGACGGCATTATCGAGATGATCTATGCCCTGGATAAGATCGCCCCCGGCACCGCGAACACGGATACGCTGCTCTATGGCGTGGAGGTGAAGTTTTACAATATGGAAGTGCTGCTGGATGAGCACCTGGAGACCCGGCACAAGGGCCTGTATGTGATCGGCGACTGCAGCGGCATCACCCACTCTCTGTCCCACGCCTCCGCCAGCGGTGTACATGTGGCGCGGTGCATCGCCGGACAGACGCGGACGGAATGAGCGGCGCAGGCAATATGTATGGCCCCACCCCCAAAGAGGGGGGTGGGGCCATACATATTGTATTCAGGCTCTTACGCCTTCCACAGGGAATGGAGGTTGCAATAGGCATACACGGCCTCCACGGTCTCCCCGTCGCAGAGAGAGAAACATGCCCTGGGAGGCTCGCCGGGCTGCAGGGCCTTGCGCTGGTTGCCCTTGTTGGTCTGAATGGAAATCCACTCGATGTAGTGCTCGGGCAGCATCGGATGCTCCACAGAACCCACCGTGACAAGCACCTTGTTTCCCTCTACGGTATAGGTTGGAACATGCTTTTCCTTCGCCCCGTCGCTCGTTCCGGGAACCAGCTCCGTCATCTTCTGCCCGCAGCACGTCACAGTGCCGCCCTTGTCCTTGACGATCGCAATGATGTTTCCGCAGCGCTCACAAACAAAGAATCTCTGTTGCATATACTCCGCCTCCGTATTGTTGGATTTGGTCCACGACCTGGGTTTTATTATAAACATTATGCAACGAAATTGCAAGAGCTATTGCATTCTTTGCGGGCTTTATGGTAATATACCACTGGCAATGATAATTCCTGTGGAAGCGCTGATTCCATCCGGCGAGAGCAGATGCCGCGCAAATGTTCGTCGGATCAAGGCGCGAAACCGCAGCAATACTTTGTGTATTGTCAGATTTCGCAACGCAGAGCCGGCGAATCTTTTGCCGTCAGCTGCCGAAGACGGATGAATCAGCGATTCCATACTCAAAACGGGGAGACGCGGGGCCTTCCGCGCTTCCACAAACAAGAGGAGGAACGAACATGGGCAAGACTCTGGTGGTCATGGCCGCCGGTCTGGGCTCCCGCTACGGCGGAGTGAAGCAGATGGAGCGGTTGGGCCCCGGCGGCGAGATATTGATGGAATATGCGATTTATGACGCCGTGCACTGCGGCTTTGACCAGCTGGTCATTATCATCAAACCGGATATGCATGGAGAAGTGATGCAGCTGTTTGGTGACCGCGTGGAACGGGGCACCGGACTTCAGCTCTGCTTTGCAATGCAGTCCATGGATGGATACTGGAATACAGTGGCGATTCCGCCGCGGCGGACAAAGCCGCTGGGCACCGTCCATGCGCTCCTGAGCGCCCGGGAATATTTGAACCAGCCCTTCGCAGTGATCAACGCGGATGATTTTTACGGCAGGGGCGCGATTGCCGCCGTCGGCAGTGTTCTGGACAGTCTGCACAGCGGCAGCGAGGGCGCCATGGTGGCCTATCGCCTGAAAAACACGGTCAGCCCCTTTGGAACCGTGACCCGCGGCATCTGCCGGGAGGACCGCGGACACCTGCTGCAGGTGGATGAGACCTTTCATATTCGGCTTGCTCCCGACGGCAGCATCCGGGACAGCTCCGACGGAGACGGCAGGCTGCTGGAGCCGGAGTCGCCCGTCTCCATGAATCTCTGGGGCTTCCACCCCGGCGTATTGGAGATGTTCGATGACTATTTCACCGGCTTTCTGCGGGAGCTGGACCCGGAGGACAACCACAGCGAATGCCTGCTCCCCGTGGCAGTGGATGCGCTGATCCGCTCCGAAAAGCTTCAGGTGGAGGTCCTGGAAACAGACGAGCACTGGTTTGGTCTGACATATCCGGAGGACAAGGCAGGCGTGGTGGCAGAGCTTCAGGCCCTGCACGGCGCAGGCGTCTATCCGCCCACACTGTGGAGACAGTAACGCGGAGTGTGTGCGGAAGAAGGCCGTATCTGCGAAGAAAAAGGTATGAACTGTATATGTCCGGTCCCCCGGAGGGGCCGGACATATACATATATCGTAACGGTATCTCATACAATCTTCAACGCGCCTGGCGGCGCTATAAAAAGCAGATTTCTGCTTTTTATTGAATATTAGTATCAGGGGCCGGAATTTACTTTCCGGCCCCCTTGTTTTAATATTAAGCATCCGTGAAAAAAGCAGTATGGACTGCCCGCAGGGCCTCCTCCGCGGCCTCCGGGGCTACCGTTACCGTGAGCGCGAGACCGTCCCGGGAGGGCAGAATGTCACCGCAGGGAATATCCCTTTGGCTGAGCGCGGCACGCAGGCGCGCCGCGGCATCCGGGGTATCTGCCAGTCCGCCGCCTACGAGACCGACTGTGTTCCCGCTGCGCGTCACGCCGGTAAACCGCCGCACAGGCGCCCTGCCCACACGGGTGCCCTTGCCGGACGAGGCAGCGGAGGCGCGGACGATCAGCTCCACGCCGTGCTTCATTGCCAGAGCAACGCAGCGGTCGTGAAGCACCTGACTGCCCAGAGACGCAAGGGCGAGCATCTCCTGCCAGGAGACGCTTTCCAGCAGCCGTGCCTCCGGTACGCGACGGGGATCTGCGGTGTAGACTCCATCCACATCGGTGTAGATGATGCAATGGTCCGCCTTCAGCGCGGCGGCAAGCGCCGCCGCGGTGGTATCGCTGCCGCCTCTGCCGAGGGTGTTCAGATCGCCCCGGTCATCCGTACCCTGAAAGCCGGCGGCGACCACTGCCTTGCCCGCTTCCAGCTCCTGCCGCAGCCGCGTGGTATCTATGTTGCGGATCAGGGCATCCCCGTGATGACTGTCCGTATGGATTCCCAGCTGGGCGCCGCTGAGGCTGACGGCAGGGATTCCCAGGTTTTCCAGCGCCATAGCCAACAGGGCGGCACTTGCCTGTTCCCCGGTGGCCAGCAGGGCGTCCAGCTCCCGGGGATCGGGAACCGCGGTCAGGGCGGCGGCCTTCTCTGTCAGCAGGTCCGTGGTATCCCCCTGGGCGGATACCACGGTCACGATCTGCTTGCCCTCTCTGTATGCTTCAGCGGTCAGACGGGCGGCCCGGGCCAGTCCTGCCGGGTCCGCCACAGAGGAGCCGCCGAATTTTTGAACGATCAGCATATTTGCCGGATCCTCCTATTACAAATGGGATAGGGAGCCCCGCCGGAATGCCTCCGGTTCACGGGGGCCCTATCCCATTTTACGCCCAAATCCCTGTTCGGTGCGCTTTGGTTCCAAATCCGCGGTTTCGGCCTCAATCCAGCACCCGGAACCGGCTCAGAATTTCCGTTGCGCCAAAGGCCTCCCGCAGCTCGGCCAGCGTCATGGGGCGGGCGGTAATGCCGCCGCAGACGCCGTTTTCACTGACGCAGTTCTCCATCGCATCGCCGGCACAGCCGTTTTGATAGCGGACATACCAGCGGGAGGGCAGGCTCTCCGGATCGGCAAAGCGCTCCGGCTGTTCCTCGCCCCAGTCGATAAACTTGCGCCCGTCGCCCCGGCGCATGGTGTCTATAATATCCGCCACCATGGCGCTGGCGGTGGGCATTCTTCCGGCGCCGGCGCCGTAGAACAGGCACTCCCCAACGGCATTGCCGTGGACAACCACTGCGTTCATCACACCGCTGACGCTGGCCAGCAGTGTGCCCTTCTTCACCAAATGCGGGGCAACAAAGGCGGTGAAGCGCTCCCCCTCGCCCTCCACTCTCCGGGCATAGGCCAGCAGCTTGATGGCATAACCCAGCCGGTCGGCGAGGAGGGCGTCCTCCCCGGTCACGCCCCGGATTCCCTCGGTGGGCACCCGCTCCGGGGGGACGTTGCTGCCAAAGCAGAGGTCCGCAAGAATGCAGATCTTCCGCATGGCATCCAGACCGTCCACATCCGCCGTGGGGTCCGCCTCGGCATAGCCCAGGCGCTGGGCCTCCCGCAGCGCATCTGAAAAGTCCTGTCCGCACTCGATCATCTGGGTCAGAATATAGTTGGTGGTGCCGTTGACAATGCCGTAGATGTCGTCGATGCGGTTGGCGGAGAGGCAGTTGGTCAGGGGACGCAGCAGAGGAATTCCCCCGCCCACACTGGCTTCAAACAGCAGAAACAGGCCCTTTTCCTTGGCAATTCCCAGCAGCTCCAGGCCCTTCTCCGCAATAAGCTGCTTGTTGCAGGTGACTACGCTCTTGCCCGCCAGCAGACTCCGCCGGACGAAGTCGTAGGCCACTGTGACGCCGCCGATGCACTCCGCCACAACACTGATCTCCGGGTCGCTTTCGATGAGGGCAAAGTCCCGGATCACCCTGTCCGCCCAGGGCTCGCCGGAGCAGTCCCGCATTTCCAGAATATATTTCAGCTCGACCGGCTCGCCGACACTCTTTTCCAAAAAGGCGGCGTTGTCCTGCATGATGGCGGCCACGCCGCCTCCCACCACGCCGCAGCCCAGAAGTGCAGCTTTTTTCATTTTTTGATTCCTCCTGTAAAGAATGACCAATCATCACGTTTTTTGTGCCCTGATCCTGCGAAAAAATACGCCCACCTGCCGAAGACTTAAAATCCGGAGATCAGCTCGGTCCGGATCACCACCGGCAGGCTCTCCAGCCCTGCCTGCAGCGCATCCAGGGAAAAGCTGTCGCTCCCCGGATTGACAGACAGCGTGACCACGCCGACGCCATTGGCGGGAATGGACTGGTTGATGGTGAGAATATTCGCCCCGCTGGCGGCAAAAATAGCAAGGACAGCGGAGAGCGCGCCGGGCTGGTCCCGCGTCAGAATACTCATGTTCACCACCTGGTCCCGGCGCATGTCCCGAAACGGCGTGATGGCATCGCGGTATTTGTAAAAGGCGCTCCGGCTCACCCCTGCCATGGCGGCGGCCTCCGCCACCGACTGTGCGGCGCCGGTCTGCAAATACTCCTTGGCATCACTGACCTTGAGGAAGATCTCAGGCAGCAGAGCGGCCTCCACAATATAGCGTCTGGGTCTTTGCAATTGGCTGGTCCCCTCCTCTATGTCCGCCGTAGAAAATCATTTGTCCTTCCATGGCGATAGATTAACATATTTTCTTCGCTGCCGCAATCGTGTTTTATACCAAAAGGAGGGTCGGAAATGCGCGCTTTTCCGGAAAAATTGCTGCATGTTTTCCTCTGGACCGCATTGCTGGGGGCAGGGGCCTGGCTTGCCGTCCGGTGGGTGCTGCCCTGGATCTGGCCCTTTCTGATCGCCTGGGGCGTGGCGGAGCTGCTGGAGCCGCTGGTAGGGCGTCTGTGCCGGCAGGGCGTGGGACGCCCCCTGGCGGCCGGGATCTGTATGCTTGTACTGGCGGCAGCGGCTGCCAGCCTGGCCTGGCTGCTGCTGGGCCGGGCGCTGGAGGAGCTGGGGGAGCTGCTGCCCCGGCTGCCGGACCTTCTTCGCACCGCGGAGGCAACACTGCGGGGCTGGAAGGAGGGGGCGGAGGGGTGGCTGGAACGGCTCCCGGAGGGCGTGCGCGCTCTGGCGGGAACCATGGCGGACGGCGCGCTGGATTCCCTGGGCCGCCTTCCGGCAGCGCTGACAGGGCAGCTGCCGGCACTGCTCTCCGCGCTGGCCTCCGCCGCGCCGGAGGCGCTGCTGTTCACCGTGACGACGGTGATCGGGGCCTACTTTCTCTCCGCGAGCTATCCGGAGCTGCTGCATACGGCAGCGCGGCTGCTGCCGGACCGCTTTCTCTGCCGCGCGCGGCTGCTGCGCCGGGATCTGCGGAGCACGCTGGGGCGCTGGCTGCGGGCGCAGGGTCTCATGACGCTCATCACCTGTGCCCTCCTGGCGGCGGCTTTTCTGCTGCTGGGGCTGCGCTATGCGCTTCTGCTGGCGCTCCTGACGGCAGTGGTGGACGCGCTGCCGGTGCTGGGTACGGGCACGGTGCTGATCCCCTGGGCCCTCTACGAGCTTTTGACGGGCAATCCCTCCCGGGGGATCGGACTTGCGGTGACCTACGGTGCGGTGACGCTGCTCCGCTCCTCAATCCAGGCCAAGCTCCTCGGCGACCAGCTCGGCCTGCACCCCCTGACGGCGCTGGCGGCTGTTTATGCCGGCTGGAGGCTGGGGGGCGTATGGGGGATGCTTCTCTTTCCCATCGGGGCGATCTGTGTCAAGCAGGCGCTGCCGGGAATTGAGGCCTGGTCCCGGGGCTGATACCGGTCCGCCCCTCCGGTCGGGAGGACGCGCCGGAGGGGCAGGGCGCTGTCAGATTCGGCGGAAAACCCGTATTTTACGAAAATTCCACAAAAAAATTCGTGCAAACCCGGCGGTGATATGCTACAATACACCACAGAGACCAGTTTTGTCCTCCGGTCTCACCGGAGGAATGCCAAAAAATGAAAGGAGTATGCATTATGGGACTGATTTCCGCGGCATTGGGCGCCGCCGGCGGCGTGCTCGCCGACCAGTGGAAGGAATACTTTTATTGTGAGGCTTTGCCGGAAAATGTTCTGGTCACCAAGGGACAGAAGCGCGTCTCCGGACGCAGCAGCAACACCCGGGCCAATGACAATGTCATCTCCAACGGCTCCCTCATCGCGGTGGCGGACGGCCAGTGCATGATCATTGTGGAGCAGGGCAAGGTCGTGGAGGTCTGCGCCGAGCCCGGCGAGTTCCGCTATGACAACACCATTGCCCCCTCTATTTTCAGCGGCAGTCTGGGCCAGAGCATCAAGGAAGTGTTTCAGCAGCTCGGCAAGCAGTTCACCTTCGGCGGCCAGCCGGCGGCGGACCAGCGCGTCTATTATTTCAACACCAAGGAGCTCATCGGCAATAAATACGGCACGCCCTCCCCCGTGCCCTTCCGTGTGGTGGACCAGCGGGCCGGCATCGATATTGACATCTCCGTTCGCTGCTTCGGCGAATACAGCTATCACATCTCCAACCCGCTGCTGTTTTACGCCAACGTCTGCGGCAACGTGGAGAAGGCCTATCAGCGGGAGAGCCTGGACGGACAGCTCAAGACAGAGCTGCTGACCGCCCTTCAGCCCGCCTTTGCAAAGATCTCCGAGATGGGCATCCGCTACAGCGCCCTGCCCGGACATACCATGGAGATGGCCGACGCCCTCAACGATGTGCTCAGCAAGAAGTGGCGCGACCTCCGGGGCATCGAAATCGTCTCCTTCGGCGTCAGCTCCATCAAGGCCAGCGAGGAGGACGAGGCCATGCTCAAGGAGCTGCAGAAGAATGCAGCCTTCTCCAATCCCACGCTGGCGGCGGCCAACCTGGTGGGCGCACAGGCCAACGCCATGCAGGCCGCGGCCAACAACACCGGCGGCGCTGCCATGGCCTTTATGGGCATGAACATGGCCCAGCAGGCCGGCGGCTTCAATGCCCAGAGCCTCTATCAGATGGGCCAGCAGAATGCCGCTCCCGCAGCGGCCCCGGCGGCAGCCCCCGCAGCCGCAGGCTGGACCTGCCCCGGCTGCGGCAAGACCGGCATCACCGGCAACTTCTGCACCGAGTGCGGCACCAAAAAGCCCGCCGAGCCGGAGAGCTGGACCTGCCCCGGCTGCGGCGCGGCGAACACGGGCAAGTTCTGCACCGAATGCGGCACCAAAAAGCCCGCAAAGCAGGAGGGCTGGACCTGTTCCAGCTGCGGCGCGGCAAACACGGGCAAGTTCTGCACCGAATGCGGCGCGAAGAATCCCGCCGCGCAGTAAGAGCCGCGGGCAGGCCCGGCCGGGGCCTCCGCCCCGTCCGTCCGTGCTCCGCCCCCGGTGCGGCGCCCTCTTTCCCGGCCCGGCCTGCAGCCGTCTGACAGGAAGGGCGCATATCCCGGGGGACAGTATCCGCCCCGGCAGTAAAGGAGGAAACCGGCATGGCTTCCATGATTACCAATTACAAATGCCCGGCCTGCACCGGCCCGCTCCACTTCGTGGGAGCCAGCGGCAGGCTGGAATGCGACTATTGCGGCAGTACATACGATGTCAAGGAGATCGAGGCCCTGCAGGCCAGGGACGAGCAGAAGGCAGAGGCTGCCTTTCAGCAGCAGGAGGCCAGGGCGGAGGCCGCCCAGGCCGCTCAGGACGGGACCGGCGAGACCTGGGACACCTCCTCTCTGGGGGGCTCCTGGGGCGCGGAGGCCGCTGGAATGAAGGTGTATAACTGCCCCAGCTGCGGCGCGGAGCTGCTTTGCGACGCCACCACTGCGGCCACCAGTTGTCCCTATTGCGGCAACACAACCATCGTCCCCGGTCAGCTCGGCGGCGCCATGAAGCCGGACTTTGTGCTGCCCTTCCGGCTGGATAAGAAGGCCGCGGTGGAGGCGCTGAAAAAGCACTATCAGGGCAAGCGCTTTTTGCCGAAGGCCTTTGCCGACCAGAACCATATCGAGGAAATTCAGGGGGTCTATGTTCCCTTCTGGCTCTTTGACGCGGACGCAGACGGCGTGGCCGACTTTGAAGCCACCCGTTCCATAACCCGGCGGGAGGGCAGCTATCAGGTCACCACCACGGAGCATTTCAATGTCCACAGGGCGGGCCAGCTCTCCTTTGCCAAGGTTCCGGTGGATGCCTCCACCCGGATGCCGGATGAACACATGGACTCCATCGAGCCCTATGATTACAGCGACTTAAAGCCCTTTTCCACCGCCTATCTCCCCGGATTTCTGGCGGACAAGTACGACGTCAGCGCCGAGGACAGCGCCCCGCGGGCCGACGAGCGCTGTGAGACCAGCGCCCTCAACGCCCTGGCCTCCACGGTCACCGGTTACGAGACCTGTCTGCCTCTGGGCCACAGCGTCCGTCTGCGTCGGGGGAAGGTACACTATGCCCTGATGCCCGTCTGGATGCTGAACACCCAGTGGAACGGTCAGAGCTTCCTCTTTGCCATGAACGGCCAGACCGGAAAGCTGGTGGGCGATCTGCCGGTAGACAAGGGCCGTTACTGGAAGACCTTTGCCTCCATCGCCCTTCCGGTGGCGGCCGCCGTGGCGGCGCTGCTGATGTTCATTTGAAGGGAGGGGACTGGTTGTGACGAGCAAGCGTATGCCCTCCCGGGCACGGGGTCTGCTTTTGGCGGCTGTGATGCTCTGCATTCTGCTGCTGGGTGCGGCACTGCCGGTCAGGGCCGACGGCGCCTATGTTTACGATATGGCGGGACTGCTGCGTGAAAGCGAGCGGCAGGAGCTGGAAAGCCGGGCTGCTGAGATCAGCCAGCGTCTGGAATGCGGCGTGTATATCGCCGCCGTGGACGACTACACCGACTACGGCAGCGGCAGTATCAGCACCGTGGCTGAGAGCATCTTTCAGAGCAACGGCTTCGGACTCTATAATGATCACAGCGGCATCCTTCTGTTGCTCAGTATACGGGAGCGGGACTATTACGTCTACACCCACGGCTTTGCCACCAGCTCCATCAGCGGCTCCGCCATGACCCGGCTGGAGCGCAGCTTCCTGGACGACTTCCGCAACAACGACTGGTACAATGGCTTCCGGGACTTTCTGGACAGCTGCGACGCCGCTTTGACCGGCTCTCTGGAGGAGTGGGAGGCGAGCCAGAACCAGGACCAGGGGTTCGGCTTCGGCTTTTCCATTGCGGTGGGGCTGGTGATCGGCTGCATTGTGGCGCTGATCGCGTGCAGCATCATGAAGGCAAAAATGAAATCCGTGGCAAAGGCCCGCACCGCACAATTCTACGCCGTTCCCGGCAGCATGGACCTCTATGAGAGCAGTGATGTCTTCACCCATATCACGGAGAGCCGCGTCAAAATTGAAAGCGACTCCGGCCGCAGCGGCGGCGGAGGCCGGCCCAGCGGCGGCTCCGGCGGCCACGGGGGTAAGTTTTAAAAATTCCAGGCGAGACAATATGCCGTTCCACGGCCTCCGCCGGCGCGACCCTGAGGCCGATAAAACAGGTATTTACCCCGCGCTGCCGCAGCTTGCAGCGCGGGGTAAAAGCATTCAGGCTCTTTTTTCATACCGCGATGGCTCCTGCCTCCCGGACATGAAAGCATAAAAAAATCCCCCTCCGGCAGTTTTGGCCTGCGTCTGTCTGAGGGGGATCATATCATGAAATGGATGGGCTTGCTTTCATACTAATCTTCAATAAAAAGCAGAAATCTGCTTTTTATAGCGCCGCCAGGCGCGTTGAAGATTGTATGAGACGGCATTTGCG
>CAJOPB010000104.1 GCA_905236305.1 uncultured Oscillospiraceae bacterium
AGGCACAAAACACGTCTCATACAGTCTTCAACGCACCTACGGCGCTATAAAACGCCTTTCAAGCGTTTTAATGAAGACTAGTATCAGACAGAAAGACAGAAAGAAAGAAAGGCAGAAAAAAAACGCAGCCCCGTCAAGCCGCCGCAGCCCCTCCGGCTCCCGGCCGCACGCGCGCGCGTTTTTCTTTCCTTCTGTCTTTCTTTCTGTTACTGTGCTTTGCTTTTCCTTTACTTTCCTTTCCTTTCCTTTGTCCGGTTTTGTATGCAGCATGTCTGCAACATGCACGCAATGTGCCGGCAAGCTGCCGGCATTTTCCCGCCATGCACCGCGGCGCTGATACTATTCTCCCATAAAAAGTAGAAACTTTTTATGGGAGAGGCGCCGCTTGACGCGTCGACCATTTGCGCCAAAAGGCGCAAATGCCGTCTCATAACGATACAAAAGGCGCGGGGGACCCCAAAGGGTCGCCCGCGCCGGAGCGTTATATTTGTATGCTTGCAGGAGCGGTCTGCGCCCTCAGCGCCAAAACCGGCCTTTCTGAGGATTCCTTACGCCTTGCCGTTGCAGCCCAGGACGTTCACCAGCTTGTGCTTTACCATCTCCTTGATGGCGGCGCGGCCCGGCGCCAGATACTGACGGGGGTCGAAGTGGTCGGGATGCTCGGCAAAGTGCTCGCGGATGCTGGCCGTCAGCGCCAGACGCAGGTCGGAGTCGATGTTGATCTTGCAGACGCTCATGGCAGCGGCCTTGCGCAGCTGCTCCTCGGGAATGCCGACGGCATCGGGCATCTTTCCGCCAAACTTGTTGATCTTATCAACAAACTCCTGGGGCACGCTGGAGGAGCCGTGGAGCACGATGGGGAAGCCGGGGAGACGCTTGCTGACCTCCTCCAGAATGTCGAAGCGCAGCGGCGGGGGAACCAGCTTGCCGGTCTCCGGGTCGCGGGTGCACTGGGCGGCCGTGAACTTGTAGGCGCCATGGCTGGTGCCGATGGCAATGGCCAGGGAGTCGCAGCCCGTCTCCTCTACAAAGTGCTGCACATCCTCGGGCTTGGTGTAGGAGGAATCCTCGGCGGAGACGTTTACCTCGTCCTCCACGCCGGCCAGGGTGCCCAGCTCGGCCTCGACAACCACGCCGTGGTCATGGGCATACTCTACCACCTGCCTGGTGATCTTGATATTCTCCTCGATGGGCAGACCGCTCTTGTCAATCATGACAGAGGTGAAGCCGCCGTCGATGCAGCTCTTGCACAGCTCAAAGCTGTCGCCGTGGTCCAGATGGACGCAGATGGGCAGGTCAAAGCCGGCGGTCTGCTCCGCATCGGCTACCGCGGCCTCGATCAGCTTCATCAGATAGACATGCTTGGCATAGTTGCGGGCGCCCTTGCTGACCTGCAAAATCAGGGGAGCGTGCTCCTCGATGGCCGCCTCGGTGATGCCCTGAACGATCTCCATGTTGTTGACGTTGAACGCGCCGATTGCATAGCCGCCATTGTAGGCCTTTGCAAACATGTCCTTGGAAGTTACGATTGCCATTGGATGTTTCCTCCTGTGCAAAATATTTTTTGTCCTCCCGCCCCGCGGGGCGGAAAACAAATGGTTGCCATTGTCTGGAATTTATGGTATTCTACCACAAGCGAACGAAAAAAGAAAGTATGTACCTGCGGAATTTGAAATTTTTTACAAGGAGGACGTTTCCTATGGATATGTTAAAGGGGGCCTGCATCATCGGCCAGTCCGGCGGTCCCACCGCCGTCATCAATGCCAGCGCTTACGGCGCCATCCGTGCCGCGCTGGACGCGGAGGCCATTACCAGGGTCTATGGCGCCGCCCACGGTATCCGCGGCGTTCTGGATGACAAGCTGTATATCATGGACGAGGAGGACCCCGAGGAGCTGAAGCTGCTTCTCAACACCCCCTCCAGCGAGCTGGGCTCCTGCCGCTACAAGATGAAGGACCCGGACGAGGATGAGACAGACTATAAGCGCATTCTCGAAATCTTCAAGAAGTATGACGTGCATTATTTCTTCTATAACGGCGGCAACGATTCCATGGACACCTGCAACAAGGTCTCCAAGTATATGCAGCGCGTAGGCTATCCCTGCCGCGTCATGGGCATTCCCAAGACCATTGACAACGACCTGTTCGGCACCGACCATTGCCCCGGCTATGCCAGCGCGGCCAAATATATCGCCACAAGCTGCATGGAGGTGAGCAAGGACGCCACGGTCTATGACAACGCGCAGATCACCGTGGTGGAGATCATGGGCCGTCACGCCGGCTGGCTGGCGGCTGCGGCCGGCCTGGCCACCTATTTCGGCGCGGGCCCCGATCTGATCTATCTGCCTGAGGTGGACTTTGACATGGACAAGCTCTATGCCGATGTGGACAGGATCTACGCCACCAAGAACAAGGTCCTGATTGCCGTCAGCGAGGGCATCCACTATGCCGACGGCCGCTTTGTCAGCGAGGCGGAGACCAGCGCAACCGACGGGTTTGGCCACGCGCAGCTGGGCGGCCTGGCGGTAAAGCTGGCCGATGCGCTGAAAAACCATCTCGGCGGCGTGAAGGTAAGAGGGATCGAGCTGAGCCTGCTGCAGCGCTGCGGCGCCCATCTGGCCTCTGCCAATGACGTAAAGGAGGCCGAGCTGGCCGGCAGGGTGGCGGTGGAGAGCGCCGTCGCCGGAAAGACCGACTATATGGTCGCCTTCAAGCGCGTGATGCAGGACGGCCAGTACACCTGCGAGACCGAGCTGCTGCCCCTGGCCGAGGTTGCAAACTATGAGAAGAAGGTTCCGCTGGAGTGGATCAACGCCGACCGCAACGGCGTGACAAAGGACTTTATCGACTATGCCCTTCCCCTGATTCAGGGCCAGCCCGAGCGCCCCACCGAGTGCTCCCTGCCCCGCTATGCCAGGCTGAAAAAAGTGCTGGCGAAGTAATTTTATTTTTTATTGAAGCCACTCCAAAATGCCCGGCGGTTTTGAAAAAACCGCCGGGCATTGTCATGTCTCCGCGCTGGGTATCTGCACTGCCCTCAACGGCCCTGGCGGAAGGCGCCGCCCATGCCGCCCGCATTGGTGGGGGCCGCGCTCATCTGTCCGCCCATGCCGCCCGCGTTGGTGGGGGCCGTGTTCATCTGTCCGCCCATACCGCCGGGCATACCGTTCATCTGGCCCATCTGGCCGGGAGCGCCGCCCATCCCATCGGGGCCGGCCACACCGCTGGCATTGTTGAGGTCAAAGTCCTCGGAGATGTAAAGGCTGCCGTCGTAGTCCAGGCCCGCGTCGCCGCCGTTGTTGGCGCTGCGGATGGAGGCGCTGCCGTCAACCAGATTGATGCTGCCGTTGGAGTCGATGCCGTCGGTGCCGGCAATCACCGTCACATCTCCGCCTGTCATGTTGACGGAATAGGCCAGCTCGCCTTCATACGTGCCGTCGCCATTGGCGGCATTGATGCCGTCGTCGGAGGCAGTGACCTTCACCTTGCCGCCGGCAAGGTTCACCACGGTGCCCTCCAGGCCCTCCGTGCTCCTGCTGACGGTGACATTCGGGCCGGTTCCGTCCGCTCCGATGGTCAGAATACGGTCGGCATGGATACCGTCGTCCCCGGCGCTGACGTTCACTGTCCCGCTGAGAATGGTCACGTCATAGTTGCCGTTGATGCCGTCGTTGACCGCATTGATGTCCACAGTCACGCCGCCGCCGATCACCAGAGTGCTGTCGTCGCCGGCCTTGATGCCGTTCTTTGCGTTGCCGTTGACGGTCAGCGTGCCGTCGCCGGTGATGAAGGCCACAGCGTTGGCCTTGATCTTGATCGCGGCCCCGTCATAGGCGTCGGCCACATCTGCGTCGTCGGAATACTCGTCGGCAGGGTTCTCGTTGTCCGTCAGGCTCACGCTGCCGGAGACGATGACCTGCACCTCCGCCTCCTTGTTGATGGAGAGGGCTGCGCCGCTGGTGCTGGTCAGATCCAGGTCGTCCAGCACCAGAACCACGCCGGTGGTCCCCTTCTTCACCGTGATGCTGCCCTCGGAGGAGGAGCCGGTGACCACATAAGTGCCGGATTCGCTGATCTTTACGGTTCCGTCCTCGTCTGTGAGGGTATAGGTAACGGCGTTGTCATAGTCCGCATTCAGCGCCATTGCGCTGTTCGCGGTGGTGCCGGTGACAATCTCGCCGGCGGTATCCGCGGTGGATTGCGGCGCGTTGCCGGGATTTTGCATATCCCCGGGGAACTGCTGACCGGGCTGCTGGCCGGATTGCTGGCCGGGCTGCACGCTGCCGCCGGACTGGCCGGGCTGCTGATTTCCGGGCATGGCGGCCATCGCTCCGTTTTGGCCGAAGCCCATGGCCTGGGAGGACACCTGATAAAAAGCGCCGCCGTTCTGATTGACGTTTGCGCCGGGGGCAAAATCTCCCTGCTGCGCGTCGATTGCGACAGCGCCGTCGTTGAAGCTGACAGTTTGTGCATCAAAGCCGCTGCCCTCTGCCCGGATGCGGATGTCGCCGCCGTTGAAGCGCAGGTCGCCCTGCTGCACCCGGATGGCGTCCGGGCCCTGGCTGTCCATATACAGTCTGCCCTCGCCCTCAAAGCTGAGCGGGACCTCGCTGAAGATCGCCGCGCCGGCCTCTCCGCCGGTTCCGCCGCGCATACCGTTGCGGGAGCCCTCGGCCAGCGCGATGGAGAGGTGATCTCCGCTGACCGCTGCAATGGCGGGCCCGCCGGCGCCGTCAAGCTGCGCGCCGTCCAGAATCAGCCGCACATCCCCGGCGCCGGGATCAACCACCACTGTGCCCCGCATCTCGCCGGTCAGCGTGTAATCCCCGGGCTCGCTGATGACCATGCGGCCCATATTTCCAAAGTCATTTGCCGCATTCCGGCTGCCGTCAAAATATCGCTGGTCCTCCGGCCCAACCATGGCCGCGCTCACCGGGAGCGCCATTGCCAGGAGAGAGACGCACAGTCCCGCCGCCGCCGCTGCCTTGCCGATTGTCTTTTTCATAATATGTTCCACCTTTCAAATATTTTTCAATGGTTGAAGCAGGCTTTTGCCTTCTGCTTATTCTTTCGGGGAGGCGGAACATATTTTTGGGGTCGGAGGAAAAAATTTTTTCAAAGCCCGTGCTGCAGAAGGGCTATAAGAAGGGCGATATATGTATAGCCGCCTGAGGCGGCTATTAAATCTGCTTGCTCTGTGCCTGCTGCGGTCACTCCTCCATCTGCCGCCCCAGGAAACCGGCCACCATCTGGGACAGCTTCAGTTCTGTCTCTCCGGCCCTGGCGCCATCCTCGCCGGCAACAAAGAGCACGCAGCCCATCACGTCTCCCGCAGCTACGATGGGCGCTGCGACGGAAACCCGCGGCCCGTCGGCTCCCTCGACAATCTGTACAGGCGTTTGCTCCTCGCTGCGGTAAACGCCCCGATTTTCCATCAGCTGCTCCAAGCCGGGACTGATCCGTTTTTCCAGCAGCTCCTTTCGGTATCCGCCGGAGACGGCAATGACCGTATCCCGGTCACATATGGCAGCCGCCGCCCCGGTGGTTTTATGCAGGCTGTCACAGATCTGCGCCGCAAAGCTGCCCAGCTCGCCCATGGGCGAGTATTTCTTAAAAATGACCTCGCCGTCCTTTTCTGTGAATATCTCCAGCGGGTCCCCCTCGCGGATGCGCAGTACCCGCCGAATCTCCTTGGGAATTACAATGCGCCCCAGATCATCGATGCGGCGAACAATTCCAGTTGCTTTCATGCTCTTGCAAAAACCTCTTTTCTGCCGGGCCTTGCTCCCCCCCGGAAAAAGGGGAGCAAAACCGTTTTTCTGCTGTTTTCTCCATTATTATCCGCAAAGCTGAGGCGGTTATTCCCGGTGTAAAATTTGGCATACTTGTGACGACTTGGGGAGAAGGTCTGCGATTCTTGCGTTAGTATTGTCGCAAAGGCCGGAATCCTTTTTGCATTTTGCTGCAAAAAGATTTGATTTCTCGTTTTTTCAGCGATATACTACCGCAAACGGGAAGGAGGGAACCGCATGGTACAGCGCATTTTACCCAGGGACCATTATCTGAATAAGCTTATCGCCTTCCGGGACAACTACCCCAAGGTCGTTCTCTCGCTGGATGCCGGCGTGGAGAACGATTTTGAGGGGGTTCGACAGAGGAATCTGGCGGAGTGCTGGTTGAGGCGTGAGGACGGCCAAAGTCTTGAAATCTCTCCCCTAATGGCATATAATAACTCAAAATCAGGACGATGGCGTGAACAAGCGCATCAGCGCGGAGAGAGGTGCGGATATGGGAACCTATTTGAATCCCGGCAACGCCGG
>CAJOPB010000105.1 GCA_905236305.1 uncultured Oscillospiraceae bacterium
ACCATGGAGCGCGGCTTTGAGATTGCGGACACCGCGAAGTCCCACACGATTACCTTTACGGTGACGACGGAAAAGACGAAGGGAAGCGATTACAACAAGACCTTCTTCAATACCTACTGGATCAGCGGCATCACGGCGAAAAAGCTGACAAAGCCGGAGGATGTGATCCTCATCCACGGCGACGCCCAGGAACCCGTCCGGGGCAGCGGCGTTCTGGTTCCGGCTGACGGCACAAACACCTCGCTCAAGGTGGCCCGCTCCTTCGCGGAGCAGAAGATTGCGGTCACAATGGGTGGAAAGACGGTCAAGGCCGCAAGCGATACCGCTGATTCCGCGACCTTTGATCTGGGCAAAATCACATCCACCGCCTCTGTAACAGTGCAGGTGACCGCCCCCGGCTGGCTCGCAGCGGACCCGTATCAGTTCAGCGTGGTAGCTGACTACAGGCCGCAGCTGCTGGGAGGAGCTACCAATATCAAGGCGGACCAGATGCTGTCCAACAGCAATTTCTGGAGCTATAACAGCGGTTATTCCACAACGGACCGCGTCGCATTCACGCCCAACAACCAGGATGTGGGCAACAGCGTTACCGCCATCAAGCTCACCGTGACCGGACCGGGCACACTGAGCTTTGACTATAAGACCTCCACGGAGGCAAATTACGACTATCCCGTGTACAAAATCGGCGCGGCGCCCACCGGCTATGACGATACGGGACTTAAAAAGATTGCCGATGGCGGCGAGATTGACTGGACAAATTACACGATTACAGTAAGTGCGGCGGAGGGCGAGAGCACGGACATCTATATCGCCTACCGCAAGGACGGCAGCGGCAATTCCCCCAATGATACCGTAGCAATAGCGAACGTCCGATACGCGCAGGGACAAAAGACGCTGACCCTCGGCGTCAGCGGGGACAGCTACGGCGCTGTCTCCGGCGCGAATATCGGGGCGAACAGCCTGGCCGGCGGCAGCATGGTTGTCCTGCAAGCCGTGGCGAAGAGCGGCGGGCAGTTTTATGGCTGGACCGACGCGGGCGGAAAGCTCGTCTCCCGCGACCCCAACTACAGCTTCCCCCTGACGGGCGACACCGCCGTGACCGCTGTATTCGAAGCGGCGGGAAAGTATGTAGCAATATCGGAGACTGGCTTCTATGAGACCTTTGCCGCGGCTTTCGCCGCCGCGGGGGAGCCCGTGTATCCCGCGGGGGACGTGCGCTTGAACGAGGACGTCACGATTCCCGCCGGGCGGACCTTGCTGATTCCCCTGAGCGCCGCGGACAGCACCGGCTATGCCGAGGGCGGCGCCAGCAGCCGCGAGGCATGGAATGGCGGGATAAGTCCATACCAGACCCTGACGGTGCCTGCGGGCAGGACGCTGACGGTGAACGGCAGGCTGGTTCTCGCCGGTACCCAGCACGCCAACGACCAGGCCGGACAGGGCCGCACCTCCGGCGCATACAGCAAGATCGTCAACGACGGCAGTATCGTGGCAGCCTCCGGCGCGGAGGTTACAGTTCGGGGACTGGTCACCGGCACTGGGACCATGCGGCTGAGCAGAGGCGCGACGGGCTATGTCGCCTTTGTCACAACGGACTACGCCGGCGGCACAAATACGGAGAATCTGTATTATTCCGGCGATTTTCCCTTCCGCCAGTTCGCCGTGAACAATATCCAGTGCCCCTTTGTAATCGAGGGCGGCTCGGATCTGTACGGCCTGACCAGCCTCTATTTCTGGGAGAACATCCAACTTCAGACCATTGACCTTGTACGGCAGAACGCCGGCCTGATCTACCTGCCGGTCGGTTCCACACTGACAGCGACCTATGACCAGAGCAAGGCGGTGTCCGCCAACAGCGGCAGCAATATCAACCTCCAGGACTATGGCAAGACCACCCTCACCATTGACGGCGACGCGGAGGCTGGCAGGTTCTATGTGGACCCCTTCGGCTCCACTGAGGACGGTATGTACCTGAACCTGCCCTATACCTTTGACCTGGTGCAAAACAGCGGAACCCTGACCCTGAACTACGGCTACCGCATCATGCCCGGCGCCACGCTGACCGTGAACGAGGGCGCTGGCCTGCTGGTCAACGGCAGGCTCCAGGCGGTGGAGGGATGGCACAGCAGGGATAAGAGCGGCAAGAGCTATCCCGCCGCCGACAAGCTGGCGGCAGCCGGCCTGAAAAGCGTAGGCCAGTTGGTGGTCAACGGGACCATGACTGTCAACGGCCTCTTCGCCGGCATCATACAGACCACCGGCGCCAGAGCCAGGGTGATAACAGCTCCCGCCGCGGTCCTGGGAGGCAGCTTCAAAGCGGGCTCTTCCGGCGGATATAGCAACGACTATGTCATCTATACCCTCAGCGCCCGACTCTCCGGCGGAACGGCGATGGAGGCGGACAAGACCTACCGGGCAGCCGGCGGTACGCCGTGGAAGCTGGAGGAGAGCGTGACCTATGCCGGCGCGGGAGCGGTGGCGGTCAGCACGGAGCTGAACGGCGCGTGGAGTTCCAGCAAACGAAGCCTGTCCTTTGACGCCAACGGCGGCGAGGGGACCATGGAAGCAAAGGAAATCGACTTCTCCGGCGGAGAAATAACGCTTCCGGCATCCATGTTCCGGCGCACAGGCTATGACTTTGCCGGGTGGAATACCAAAGCCGACGGAACCGGCACGGCCCTGGCGGATCGGGCGGCGCTCGCTGAGGACGCGCTGGGCGAAGAAGCCGCTGTGCTCTATGCGCGGTGGACCGCGAAAACCTTCCATGTGTATTTCGACCTGCCCGAGGGCGCAACGGTGTCGCCGGAGGCGCTGGAGGTCACTTACGGCGGCGTTTACGGGACGCTGCCGGAACCCAGCCGTGCGGGCTACGGCTTTGACCACTGGGAGGACGCCAGCGGGCGGCAGATCCTGAGCAATACGCCCTATGAAATTGACGGCGATCAAACCCTGAAGCCGGTTTGGGCGACGGACACTTATACGATTCAACTGAATCTGGACGGCGGAACCATTGCCGAAAGCGACATGGGCGCGTTCCGTCTGAACGGCGGCGTATACCAGATGGATTTCACAGTGGAAAGCGAGGCGACCACGCTTCCCACCCCCGCGCGCACGGGATATGATTTCCTTGGCTGGACCGGAAGCAATGGGGACACCCCGGAACAGGCTGTGACGGTAGCCAGGGGCACGACTGGCAGTGTCAGCTATACGGCAAACTGGGCGGTCAAGTCCTATACCCTGAGCTGGGAGGGGCTGGAAGGTGAAACGAAGCAGCTTACATACGGCACGGCCATTGCCGCCCCGGCGGCGGAACCGGTTAAGGACGGCTTCCGCTTCGACGGCTGGGCGGAGCACCCCGCGGCCATGCCGGACGCCGACTTGACTGTTGCGGCAAAGTGGAGCAGTTATCTGGACCTGCTGAACGCGCTGCCGGACTTTGAAGGAGAGAATCTGACGGCTGCGAGGACGTATTATGCCAGGCTGAGCGAGACGCAGAAAAGCGGCTACAACACCGCCGGGCTGTTCAACGCCATCAAGCTCTGGGAAACCGCCGGCACAGAACAGGCCGCGCGGAACGCGATTCCCGGACTCAACAGCGGCTCCCTCCAAGGCACCGCGAAGCTGACGCTGCAAAAGCTGGATGGGAAAAACACCCTGTATGTCGAACTGACGGATATGGAGAAGAAAGCGAAGGAGATGCTTTCGATTCAGTTCCTCAGAGACCTGTTTGTCTATAGCGGCGTGGAGCAGGTGCAGATTGGCGAAAAGAAGCTGCCAAAGACAGATCAGTTTGGCATCATGGTGGAAATCGCGTTTGAAACCATCGGAGCGGAGACGGCCTATGCCAACGACAAGGACGGATTTAAGGCTTGGCTGAGCAACCAGCAGTCGACGATGACCGTGGGCATTCTGGACGGCAGCTATGTCACCGCCTATCTGCTGGGGACCACAGCGGAGGGCGTGCAGATTGCCATTCCCTATGACATCTATTTCTTCCGGGAAGGGGGAAGCCCCACGTCGGAGAAGGTCACAAGGACCATCCGATTCATCACCGGAGCGGGGAGCGAAGAGACCCCGCTGCATAAACGGCCCGGCTTTACGATCAATCCTCCGGAGGACCCTGTCCGCGCCGGCTATGCCTTCAACGGCTGGTATGTGGATGCGGACTGTAACGGCGCGCCCTATGTCTTTACCATTATGCCCGATGGGGACCTCACGCTGTACGCCGGCTGGACGGCAAAGAGCTATACCCTTGGCTTTGACGCCAACGGCGGAACGGAGACGCCGGACAGCATCAGCGTGACCTACGACAGCCCCTACGGAACGCTGCCCGCTGTAAGCCGCGCCGGCTATCAGTTCGCGGGCTGGACCGTCAACGGAGCGGCGATTGACAGCAATAAGACGGTGGACATTACGCAGGACGCGACCGCCGCGGCGGCCTGGATCCCGGTTACTTATACGGTTTCCTTCCGCTCCGGGGAGGAGGCCGAGGGGACCATGGACACCCAGACCCTGACCTATGACACGCCGGAAGCGCTCAGCGCAAACGCGTTTCAGCGAACAGGCTACACGTTCGCCGGATGGAACACGGCGGAGAACGGGCAGGGCATAGGCTATCAGGACAGGGAGGAAGTGAAAAATCTCGCCTCCGCGCAGGATGCCTCCGTGAACCTCTACGCCCAGTGGAGCGCCAGCAGCGACACGGCGTATAAGGTGGAGCATTGGCTGCAAAATCTGGACGGCGGCGACTATACGCTGCAGGACACTGAAGCCCTCACCGGCGTGACCGCATCTACTGTTACCGCCCTGCCCAAGGACTATACCGGCTTCGCGCTCGACACTGCCAATGCGCAGAGTGTCGGCACAGGAATCATAGCCGCCGAGGGAACCACGGTGCTCAAGCTGTACTATAATCGCCAGAGCTATCCCGTGACCTGGAATATAGACGGCGAGAAGCGGGAGGAAAGCTACCTGTATGGCGCGGAGGTTCAAGCGCCGGAGAACCCGACGAAGACCGGCTACAGCTTTGACCAGTGGAGCGCGGCGGTGCCGGAAACCATGCCGGCAACAAAGCTGGACTTCACCGCCAAGTGGACGGCCCACAGATACACCGTGACCTTCGCCCCCGGCGCGGGTACAGGAAGCATGGCCCCGCAGCAGTTCACCTATGACCAGGAGCAGGCCCTGACCGCCAACAGCTTCACCCGCGCGGGCTACACCTTCAGCGGTTGGAAGCTGGGAGAGCAGACTTACGCTGACGGCGTGGAGGTGAAGAATCTGGCGGCGGAAGAAGGGGCTACCGTTGCCCTGACCGCAACCTGGCAGGCCGACGGCGACACCGCTTATACGGTGAAGCATTGGAAGCAGAATTTGACGCAGGACGGTTATGAGGAGGCGGAAACCCAGACCCTTACCGGCGCGACAGATACCGAAGCCAATGCGGCCCAGCGCAGTTATGAGGGCTTTGTCCTCAACAGCGCAAGGAGCAGCCAGACCGGTACCATTCTGGGCGACGGAACGCTGACGCTAAACCTGTACTATGATCGTCAGAGCTACACCGTGACCTGGTATGTGGACGGAGAGAAACAGGTAAGTCGTTATCTCTATGGCGCGGCAGTCAAAGCACCGGAGAATCCGACGAAGACCGGTTACAGCTTTGACAAATGGAGCGCCGAGACGCCGGACGCCATGCCGGCGAAGGACCTGAGCTTCACTGCGGAGTGGAAGGCGAACACCTACACGGTGACGCTGGATGCCAATGGCGGGACGCTGGAGAATACCGCCATTTCCGCGACCTATGGCGAGGCACTGGGGACGCTCCCACAGCCCGACAAACAGGGTTATACCTTCGCGGGATGGTATTTGGGTGAGAAACCCGTATTTGCCGCCACCATTGCGGAGTTTACGGATAATGGCGGCGTACTGCGGGCGCAGTGGACGCCCGCCGGCGGCACAGGCTATACCGTGGAGCATTACCAGCAGAATCTGGAAGACGACGGTTACACCCTGAAGGATACCGAGGCGTTTGCGGCTGTCACAGAATCCATCGTAACTGCCGTCCGGAAAACCTATGAGGGCTATGTGCCAAAGGACGGCGTGACCTCTGCGGAGGTAGCGGGGGATGGGTCTACAGTCATCAAGCTCTACTATGACCGGACGCTGTACACTGTCACCTGGAACATGGGCGTCACAGAGCAGGAGCAGTACCGCTATGGCGCAATGCCGGACGTCCCTGCCAATACGGCAAAGGCGGATGACGACAACGGCAGCTACACCTTCACCGGATGGGACAGAGAACTGGCGGAGGTGACGGCAGACGCCGCTTATACCGCGCAGTACGAAACGGCGTATGAAGCGACTGTCGGTACAACCACTTACCGTACGCTGGCGCTGGCGCTTGCGAACGTAACGCCGGGGGATCGGGTCGTGCTCGCGCAGGACGCTGTTCTGACGGAAAACGCCGAGGTACCGAAGGGCGTGACGCTGCTGATCCCCTGCAAGGACGGCGATACCGGCTATCAAAACGGCCGGAACTATGACAACGCGGGTACGGTGCGCGAGCCGTCGCTGTACCGGACGCTGACCGTTGCAACGGGCGCGACCCTTACGGTGAACGGTACGGTTCTGGTGAACGCGGTGACAGGAATCGCAGCGGCGGGCCATCACGACCAGGATGTGACCGGAGGCTATGGCCGGATCGTGTTGAACGGCAGCATTGCGGTAAACGGCGCGCTTGATTGCTTCGGCTTCGTTACGGGCGGCGGCAGAGTGACCGTAAATGACGGCGGTACCGTGGGCGACCTGTATGTGGTGCGGAACTGGCGCGGCGGCAGTCAGGCGCTGGAGATGTACGTCAAGGAAGTCTACCCGATGAACGAATACGACTGCCACAACATCGAGACGGAGATCCGTGTCGAGGCGGGCGGAAGCTATACCGGCCTTGTAAAAATGTTTGCCAGCGGCAGTTACTATTTCACCCGGTTCCCGCAGATCGACAGGAACAATGGACTGATCCGTCTGACCGGCGACGGCGCATACGCTTTGCGCGCTTATGACAGTGGAAGCGGGCGCGAAATCTACACGATCAGCGGCGGGGCTGATTTCTCCAGCAGTACGCTGAACATCGTCGGGATGGATCTGTCGACCGGCAGCTACATCTATCCCGTCGACGGAGACATAGGCTTTGTGTTGAGTGGCGGAACCTATCGGTTTACGAATGACTTCAAGTTCCTGCCCGGCAGCAGCGTCACCGTCATGGACGGCGCGTCGCTGCAGGTAGAGACAGGGAAGACTGTGGTCTTCTACCACGAGTTCAACGATCCAGACAACACGGACGGAACCCAGTATCCGTCGGGCCGCGCACCCGCTGTGCTTCGACTGGAGAGCGACGCGAAGTTCGCCAACCGCGGGACGTTTGCGGGGGATATCGAGACCGCGGCAAATAATATCGACTCTGAAATCGATGCAAGCTGGACGGCGCAGACGCGCGAGGCCAACGGCTATTATGCCGCGCAGAGCGAAAGCAGCCAGTACACAGTGACGCTCGACCACGCACTCCGCATCAACGGCGAGACCGAGGAGGAGCAGAGCGGCAAGTGGTATGTCGATGGTGTAAACGGTACTGGCAAGCTGATATGGGGTGCGCGCCCGGCGCACGCTCATGAT
>CAJOPB010000106.1 GCA_905236305.1 uncultured Oscillospiraceae bacterium
CGCGGAGGTTTTTTGTTACTATAGGGAACGATACTTCTTATTCCGTTCGCCCCGCCTACTGGCGGGGGCTTAATGGTTTATCAGTTATTCCCGCCCGTCCGGAAGTATGCTTTCTTTGAGCGGGAGATCAGGGTGCACAGATGGGGAGGCATATATTTTATGGCACTGTTTCGTAAAAGAGAGTCAGAAATGATCCCTTATGATCGGGAAGCCCAGCAGCCCGCTGTGCGGCGGAGCATCTGTACCGGGGAGATGACCCTCGGCTTTACGGATAAAGATAGCGGCCGCTTTCATGAATATCTGCTGGCCAGGGATGCGAGGGAGCTGGAGGACTTTTGCCGCCGCACCGGCGTGACCCCGGAGACCCTCCGAACAATTTATTGATACCGAAGAAACCAATGACCACCGTCAAGCCGGTTCAAGGCAGACGGTGGTTTTCCTTTTGATGCTATTTTTTCAATTCAGAGATAAATCTATCGAGACGGCTGCGGGTTGACGTCCCACTGAGCTCTGATTGTGTGAGACGATGAAAATATGCATGAAACGCAGCACACATGCGCTTTTCACGGATCAGAAAAGCAGCGCTCTGTTTTCCGTCCTGAACGACCAGAACATCGGAATCACCGACAAGGGAGAGCTGAATATTGGACGGAACCGCATCCGTACAAAGCAGCCGGTAATGCGGCTCCTCCCGGCTGAATTTCAGCGCGGAACGCAAATGCATAGCCAGCTCTGTCCTGGTCAGTCGAAGGGGCTGCGAGTCCAGCATGACAGACACAGGCACGGGGAAACCGTCCTCAGCCTCCTCAAGGGAAGGAAAATGCAGCAGCTCAGTGACTGTATATCCGGCCCGCAGACGGGCAAATAAATCTGCCCGCTCCGCACGGCATCGCGCTGCAAAACGCCGGCTGTTACAGCGAATGGCCACAGCCTCCGCCATATCCGGGGGCATGGAACCCAGAGAGGGCATGGTGCGGGACAGCAGAAGGTCTCCCTCTATGCCGCGCAGTCTGATGAGCGCCTGGGAAAAGCGGCGGCTGTGCTCCGGAAGATAGCTTTCCATCAGAGGCTGACAGAGGCGAAGATGGTCTGTAAACTCCGTTTCCAATGCGGCTACTGCCCGGGGATCTCGAAGCAGAATATTCAGACGTTCCTCGGTCTGGTCTCCAATTGAAGTGGAGATCAATGCAGAATGGCCCTGCGCCACCACCAGAGTCCGGCGCAGCACCGGGTCTCTTTCACCGGGATAATACCAGGGCTCAATCGCGTTGGTCATATACAGAGGCAGCCAGCGTCGGATTGCCTCCAGCATTTCACCGGTGTCCCTGCTGACCGTGTGAATAATTCGGATGCGGCTGCCGGAATTCAGCAGCCGTTCCAAAAGCGCTGTCCAACGCTTGGTAAACTCTGCGTCCTCGATCAGCCAGGACATGTTTTCGTTGGAGAACACCAGACAAACCTGGGGTGTGGATAATGTGCTGAGATCCCGAAGCAGCGCTTCTACGCCCTGACGTTTCCCCTCATTTCCATAAAGGAGGCAAATATTCTCATTGCCGGCAGAGGCCGTGGAGGATATAGGCAGCTCCCCTGAGGTGAAGGGAGAAAGCTGTGATAAACCATCGAGAAAACTGGCAACCGGCTCCGAAGCACCGGGCGCACTTTCTCCGGTGAGCCAGGCAGCAATCAAAGCGGCGGCATCCTGCCGCGAATCCGGCCAGAAATGGCCGGGACATATCTCCTCTGCAGCGGCATTGCGCTGATAAGGCTTCTCGATATTCTGTGCGAAATAGGTGGATGCGGAGTTGACGAAGGAAGGATGCCGCGGCATCCCGCGCTTTCCGCTGCGGATACGACTGATATAGGACGCATCAAAATTCAGAGCCCGCCCCAAAACACTGTTTTGCGTGTTGGTGAGCCGCATCAAAAAGTCAAGCTTTTCGCCAATTAAATTTGTCATAGCATGGCTCCCCTTTCACACGGTTTTATTAAATATACCACATTTTTACCAAAAAGAACATGGGAATAATGGCATGAACCGTGACAATTTACACGAAAAAGTGCATTTTGTTGTGTATTGTGGGGCGAATAAAAGGACCCGGGTGAAGGAAAACCGCGGGCCCTTTTGACCACTTCAGTGGGGGAGAGTGCTATGGAATGGTCTGGACCACAATGGCCAGGCGCTTAAAGAATGCCGCCGATTTTGACAAAAATCGGTGCAAATACCAGGGAGACAACCGTCATCAGCTTGATCAGAATATTAATGGAGGGGCCGGAGGTGTCCTTAAAGGGATCGCCCACCGTATCGCCGACTACTGCCGCGTGATGTGCCTCAGAGCCTTTTCCGCCGTGGTTGCCTTCCTCAATGTACTTCTTTGCATTATCCCAGGCGCCGCCGGAGTTGGACATGAATATCGCCATCAAGACACCGGATACCAGAGCACCGGCGAGCATACCGCCCAGGGCTTCCACACCCAGGAGAATGCCCACGGCCAGGGGAACAACCACAGCCATGATGCCGGGTATCAGCATCTCTTTCAGTGCAGCGGTGGTGGAGATGGCCACACAGGACTTGTAATCCGGCTTTCCCTTCCCCTCCATAATGCCCGGAATTGTGCGGAACTGGCGCCGCACCTCCTCAATCATTTTGTAGGCTGCCTTGGAAACGCTGTCCATGGTCATGGCGGAGAATACAAAGGGAAGCATTCCGCCGATGAGAAGGCCGATCGTGACCTTGTAATTCAGAATGTCGATACCGGTGGCACTGATGCCTACCGCTTGCGCATAGCTGACGAACAGAGCAAGGGCAGTCAGGGCCGCAGAACCGATGGCAAAGCCCTTGCCCATTGCGGCAGTGGTATTGCCGACTGCGTCCAGCTTATCTGTGATGTTGCGAACATTTTCCGGAAGACCGCTCATCTCGGCAATACCGCCGGCATTATCCGCGATGGGACCGTAAGCGTCCACAGCAACTGTGATGCCGGTTGTGCTCAGCATACCCACGGCGGCCAGCGCGATACCATAGAGTCCGCAGACCCGGTAAGAGAGGTAAATGCCAATGCAGATCAGCAAAATGGGAATAACGGTGGAGCGCATACCAACAGCCATACCGCTGATAATGGTCGTTGCAGGTCCGGTTTCAGACTGCTGGGCGATCCGCTTGACATAGGCATAGTCCCCGGAGGTATATATCTCTGTTACGATGCCGATGAGCAGACCTACAATCAGACCGGAGATCACAGACAGCGCCTGATGAAAGCTGTGGAAAAACGTCTGACTGAAAATCAGCGAGGCTACTACAACCAGTCCGGCGGAGACATAAGACCCCATCTTCAGTGCAGTATGAGGGTTGGAATTCTCTCCTGCGCGCACAAAGAAGGTGGCAATGACGCTGGCGAATATGCCGCAGGCGGCAAGCACCAGGGGATAAATCGCTCCCGCCCCAGTAAAGGTACCGGCTAGCCCGATCCCCAGCGTCAGCGCAGAGACCAGCGCGCCCACATAGCTCTCAAACAGGTCCGCGCCCATGCCGGCCACATCGCCCACATTATCGCCCACGTTGTCGGCAATCACAGCCGGGTTGCGTGGGTCGTCCTCGGGGATGCCGGCCTCTACCTTGCCTACCAGATCGGCACCCACGTCAGCGGCCTTGGTATAAATGCCGCCGCCCACACGTGCAAACAGTGCGATGGAGCTGGCACCCAGTGAGAAGCCTGTGAGGATTTCCACGTTATCAGTCGCAATATAAATCAGCGCGCAACCCAGAAGCCCCAGGCCAACCACGCACATACCCATAACGCTTCCGCCGGAAAAAGCAATGGAAAGCGCCTGATTCATCCCACCGGTACGGGCTGCGTTGGCGGTGCGGACATTGGCTTTCGTTGCAACATTCATCCCCAGGTAGCCTGCGCAGACGGAAAAGGCCGCACCGATCAGGAAACAGATTGCGGTGACCCAGCTGATAAAAAAGCCGATTAGTATGAATAAGACTGCCACGAAGATAATGAGAATCCGATATTCCGCGAACAAAAACGCCCGTGCGCCCTCAGCGATGGAACTGGAAATCTCACGCATACGTTCGGTGCCGGGATCGGCTCGGGAAACCCTGGCCGTTTTCAGGCCGGCGAAAACCAGGGCAACGACCGCGAGGACCGGCGCAAGCCAAATGAGATACTCCATACAAAACACTCCTTTTCTTTCTTACTGTCGTTCTTTGCTCCGCTCTCTGTTTGGTCCGTTTATATGAAGCATCCCAGATGTGTGGTACAAGCGAGACAACTTGCACAAAAACGGAACACTATCCATTCCCATAATAGACCATTACGCCGGGAAATGCAATGAAAAAATGTCAGGAAATGCTTGCTTTTTTTCTGAAAGTGAGATAAAATAACTAAAATTACAATGGGGTGGGTTCGGGAGAATGACAGTACAGTCCTGTTTACCCTGCTATTTTTTGTGTATGTTCTACAAAAAACGATAGAGAAGAACAAAAAAATTCGCCATCCATGTTTGGATGGCGAATTGTGCAATTCCGGATCCCCTGTTATACTGTTTTTATGAGAGCTTCTGGCCGCACGGTCTTATTCAGGAGGTTACCCCACAATGGAAAAGAGAAAACGAGGGCGTTTCATCGCCTTTGAGGGAATTGACGGCAGTGGAAAAACAACCCAGATACGGCTTTTGCAGCAGAGACTGCAGCAAAAGCATATTCCGTGTGCATGCACGGCGGAACCCACGGACGGTCCAGTCGGGAGATTGATTCGCCAAATTCTGCGCGGAGATGTCCGAACAGATGAACAGGTCATCGCGCCTCTGTTTGTCGCGGACAGAACCGACCATTTGCTGAATCCGGACCGGGGGATCCGCAGGCAGTTGGAGGAGGGAACCTCTATTCTTATGGATCGTTACTATTTTTCCTCCTATGCTTATCAGTGCAGCGAAAATGTGCCCATGGAGCGGATTATCGACTTCAACAAAGACTGCGCTGCCATTCTGCGCCCGGACGCGACCGTTTTTCTCGACCTGAAGCCAGAGGAGGCCATGCGTCGGATCTCTGCGAATCGGGAGCATACAGAGATATTTGAGACCATGGAGCGCCTGACACGGGTGCGCGGGAATTATTTTACTGCGTTTGAGCGTATGCGGGAGGAGGAAACCGTGATTACGGTGGATGCCCAGGGAGATGAGGAGGAGCTGTCGGAGCGAATCTGGCGGCAGCTGAGCGGCATTTTTGTTTCATGACGAGCTTTGAGGCGCAGTAAAGCCACCGATTTTCCGGTGGCTTTACTGCGCCTTTTCCGTTTTTCGGAGAACTGAAGAACTGCCAAAATGGCAGGGAAGCTTTTATTTCGCCTCCGGTACCTCCAGGATAATGGACTCATAGGGACGGAGATCATAGGTAAGGGTGCAGGGATACCCGTCGCACTCCCAGTTATCGGAGAGCAGGACCGGGTATTCACCGTTTCTCTCCTGCGGCCCGCCGCAGCCGGGAGTGCTGTCGAAGGAGCTGAATATCCGACGATAACTTCCGGGGATGGGAGCGCCTACGGTATATCCGTTATACTGCATGGGAGAGAAGTTGCAAACCACCAGCAGCGCCCTGTCATAGTTCCAGGGGTTGCGGCGCATATAACTGATGGTATTGCGGGTATAGTCGCCGCGGTTGATCCACTCAAAGGTCACGCTGTTGCGTGCGTCAGTATACAGCACGCTCCGCTCCTTATACAGCTTCAGCAGGCTGCGCACCGTGTCCATGACATCCCGGTGCCACATGTCATCCGCAAGATACCAGTTCAGGGACTGAGTCTCCTGCCACTCCGCATAGTCGGCAAAATCCTGGCCCATGAACAGCAGCTTTTTGCCGGGATGGGTGAACATGAAGGTATACAGTGTCTTGAGCCCCGCGAAGCGATCCGGCAGGCCGCCGGGAAATTTTTCCAGCATGGAATGCTTGAGATGTACTACCTCATCGTGACTCAGGGGAAGAATGTAGTTCTCGTCAAAGCAGTAATCGGTGGTATGCGTGATCAGATCATGGTGATAGCCGCGGTAAAGGGGATCCTTGTCGATATAGCGCATCATGGCATTCATCCAGCCCATGTTCCACTTGAAGGTAAAGCCGAGTCCGCCAAAATCAGGGTCGGTGGTAATGCCGGGGATGATGGAGGAATCCTCTGCGCAGATGTAGGCGTTGGTATGCTGCTTTATGGTCCGATTCAGCTCCCGCAAAAAGGCAAAGCTCTCCAGATTTTCGTGTCCGCCGAACATGTTCGGGCGCCACTGCTCCCGGCCGAAATCTGCATAAAGCATGGCAGCCACAGCGTCCACCCGCAGCGCGTCGATATGGAACTCATTCACCCAGTAGAAGGCGCTGGAAATCAGGAAGGAGCGTACCTCCGGCTTGCCGTGGTCAAAGGCCAGCGTGCCCCACTGAGGATACTCCCGGCGCAGCGGGTCCGGAGACTCATAAAGGGGAGTGCCGTCAAAGTTTTCCATAGCCCAGGAGTCCTTGGGGAAGTGGGCGGGAACCCAGTCGAGGATCACCCCAATATTGTTCTCGTGCATTTTGTTGACGAAATAGCGGAAATCGTCCGGCAGCCCATAGCGGCTTGTGGGGGCGAAATAACCGGTGCACTGATAGCCCCAGGAGCCGTCAAAGGGAAATTCGCAGATACCGATCAGCTCTACATGGGTGTAGCCCATATAGGACACGTATTCGGAGAGCTGGTCTGCCAGTGTGCGGTAATCCATATATCCGTCGACACTGTAGGAATAATCCTTTTTCCAGGAACCGAGATGCACCTCATAGATTGCCATAGGCTTTTCCCAGACGGAGAGGTTGTCCTGCTTCTCAAGCCAGGACTGGTCATTCCACACATAACCGTTCAGGTGAGTCACCCGAGAGGCATGTCCGCCGTTGAACTCTCCGCTGAAGGCAAAGGGATCCGCCTTGCGCCGCAGAACTCCGTCAGCACCTTCAATCGCATATTGATAGAGACTGCCCTCCGGCATACCGGGGATAAAGGTTTCCCACACACCCCACTGGGAGGGGGTCATCGCGTCTGCGCCGGGGGTCCAGCCGTTTCCGTCGGACAATACACTGACGCTCCTGGCGTTGGGCGCCCAGACAGCAAACCGGACGCCGGAAACATCGTTTTCCATAGCAAGGTGGGCGCCCAGCTTTTTATATACCTCATAATTGGTACCCTCGTGGAACAAATAGCTGTCAAAGCTGTTGAATAGTCTGTTGTCTGAAGCTTTGTTTTCAAAATCCATACAAGTGGCCTCCTTTGCATTTTCCCAATCTTAACATAAAAGGCCCCGCAGAGCAAGAGCCATTTTGTCTGATTTCACAATAAAACCATCTTCGCCCCGCTGCTGCTGCGATTTTGAGCTGCCGTACTGTCCCGAGGGGGAATGCGTTTTGCTATGTCCCCAGGGAAGAACCGCAGGATGCATTCTTCTTTCCCGCCATTTCCGCCTTAAAAAAATGATTTCTCAACAGCGGCCTTTGACAGGTTTTCAAGCGTCGGAACCATATAATTTATGTCAACCTAACCTGTTCGCTGCCGCCCCCCGCCGGCTGGGAGCGCGGACAGCGGCGGGAATTCCACAGGAGGAAAACCCATGAAACTCAAGATGAAGCTTGCGCAATTCCGCGGTATGCTGGTCAGCGGAGAGCTGATGAAGCAGCGGCCCCAGCTGGCCCAGGGAATCAGCTGGGGACTCAATTTTGCCCTGGGACTGATCATGGCTGCGGTGCCGCTGATGGACGGATGCGGCCCGTTCGGAATCGCCGTGGCGTCCCAGGCCGGCGGGCAATTAGGCGGAGTTCTCTGCTCCCTGGGTGCAGCTCTGGGGTATCTGCTGGCCTTCGGATTTGAGGAGGGACTGCAATTTGTGTCGGCAGTGGTATTGGTGTTTACAGCGGGCTATGTATTTCAGGGGCATCGGTTTTATCACAGCTTCTGGTTTATGCCGCTGATGGCCGGATTGTTTACGATGATGACCGGCCTGTTGGGTGTGCTCACCTCTCCCCCCGCTGCCGGCACAAGTGCACTGTTTCGGGTGCTGCTGCAGACCATGCTGGCTGCGGGGGGATGTTATTTTTTTCGAGAGGCATTGGATACCCGGGAACGGGATACAGAGAGCGCTGAGCGGCGAAGAATCATCTCGCTGACCATTCTTGCTGCCTGTCTGCTCATGGCGCTCTGCGGCCTTCAAATTGCCGGAGTGGCCTCTTTGGGACGGCTGCTGAGCCTGCTGGCGGTGCTGGTGGTCGCCTATAAGGGTGGCGCTGCGGGGGGAAGTGCCGCAGGCTGTGCGCTTGGGCTGGCTATGGACATCGTGACCTTCAATGCGCCGTTTTATGCCATGGGCTGTGCGGTTTGCGGTCTGGTGGCCGGAATATTTGCCCGTTCCGGGCGTCTGCTGTTTCTGCTCAGTGCAATTCTGACTGGAGCCGTCTGTGTGATCTGCGGCAGCTTCAACGGCCTGCGCGCGGAATTTCTGATTGAAGAACTGCTGGCGGCAGCGTTGTTTCTTGCTCTGCCAAACCGCTTTCTCAATCACATTGGAGCTGCACTGCATCCCCTTCGTATGGCGGACGGAGAAAGGGGACTGCGGCATTACACGGCACGGCGCATCCGCCGTATGGGTGAGGCATTTCGCGATCTCTATGACACGGTGGACGGAGCAATTTCCGCAGATGACTGCGGCGAGGATATATCCCGCGTGTTTGATCGGGCAAGCGAGCTGGTGTGCAGCCGCTGCCGCAACAAATCGCAGTGTTGGCACAGCGATTTTTTGGATACCCTTTCCGTGTTCAACGATGCCACGCCCCGCATTCGGGATCGGGGGCTGCTGCTGCGGGACGATCTGCCCGCCTATTTTCTCGACAAGTGCCTCAATCCCGAGGCCCTGGTCAACGCCATCAACGGCGAGCTGCGAACCCAGATGTATCGCCGGCAGTTCCGCGCCAGAATGGCGGAGAACCGCAGCGCCGCATACAGCCAGTATCTGGAGGTAGCTGAGGTGCTGAATGAGGTTTCGGACGAGCTTCAGAATGCCTTCGGTCCGGATCAGCTGGCGTCACGTCGCCTCAGCCGCTATCTCAGCAGTCTGGATCTGGATGCCGATCTCTCCGTTTTTCGGGACAGGGTAGGCAGACTTCACATAATATTGGAGAGCACAAAGCTCAGCTCGCTGCTTCGGGAACCGGGATATCTGGATAAGCTCTCCGGGGTAGTGGGGGTACGTCTGTGCCGGCCCATGGGCTCTGATGCTGAGGCGGAGGGGCGCATTACGCTGATGGAGGCTGAGCCGCTCAGCGTCTCTGTGGGCATCGCCTCCCTGAAGAAAAAAGGCGAACGGGTTTCCGGAGACCGGGGGACCTATTTTAAGACGGAGCAGGGTGTGCTGTGCATCATCCTCTCAGACGGTATGGGCAGCGGAGAGGGAGCAGCCAGGGAAAGCGTTGCAGCTGTCCGTATCCTGGAGCGCTTTCTCCGGGCAGGCGTTGACCCGGCCGTATCCATGCGGATGCTGAATTCCATGATGCTGCTGAAGAACAACGATACCTGGGGCTTTGCCACCGTGGATCTGATGTGCGTGGATCTTTTCAGCGGGGAAGCGGCGTTTTACAAATATGGTGCCGCTCCCAGCTATGTCCGTTCTGCCGGAGGGAAAAATGTAAAACGCATCCGAAGTGAGACCATGGCCGCAGGACTGATGCATGGAAATGCCCAGTCTGGGGAAACCATGCCGGACATCGTAAAGCTGCGTATGAAACCCGGCAGTATGGCTTTAATCGCCAGCGATGGTGTCATTGCGGAGACGAATGATGACTGGCTGCGGACACTGCTGGCCGATTATACCTCCACGGACACCAAAACATTGGCGAGAGATGCACTGCAGGCTGCGCTGAAGCAGTACGGCAGCGGCGATGACATGACCGTCCTGGCCATGCGCGTGGAAAGCAGAGCGTGAAGAAGGGGAGAAACCGGCATGAGACTGAATCTTCTCCAAAAGCTCCGGCGCACAAAGGTGTATGCGCCGAACACGTATAATCGTCTTCCGAAACGGTTAAACTGGGAACAAATAGAAGCACAGCCGCGGCAGGAGGGTAAGAACGTGGTAAAAGGAACCAGCAAACGGGTTGTGGTGGTAAAGTCACCGGATTCCCGGGTTTTTGAACAGGCGATTTTCATCGTGCGGGAGGACTTCTTTTCCCGAAATCACGATGGCAGTCAAAATGACATTTTGCGGGAGGCCCAGGCTGTGGCCGATCATTACATCCGGAGCACTGTGCTCCCGGCGGGCCGCTGGCCGCGGCTGCATCTCCCTCTGCAGGTACGCATTGGCGGCATTACGGCGGCAGCAGGGATGGTAATCTGGGCCTGCCTTCACTTTTTCTTTGGCATATTGTGAGACTGGCTGAATGACGCAGCAGATTCCCCTCTCCGGGAGGAGATGCGGGGTCTGCTGCTTTTTGAATTGATATGGTTCGGAGATGTCAGACTTTCGAACGAGATAACATCTCACGTCCCCCCCCTTGACTTTCTTCGGCTTTTCGCGCATAATAAGACAATGTCAATAAATAACAGGAGGAAACAAGCTTGAACAAGACAGAACTGGTTGCGGCAATGGCGAAGCGGGCCGGGCTGACACAAAATGAGAGTGAACGGGCGCTGGACGCCTTTTTGGAGACTCTGGGCAACGTCCTTCGGGACGGAGATAAGATTCAGCTGGTTGGTTACGGGACCTTTGAGGTGCGGGAGCGGGCCGAGCGCATGGGCCGCAATCCTCAGACCGGCGAGGATATGGTAATTCCCGCCACGCGGGTGCCCGTCTTTAAGGCAGGGAAGATCCTTAAGGACCTGGTTGACTGACGGAGCAGACACTCAAGTGCGTCCATCTGCAGGAGCGCTGCGGTGCTGACGGACAGCGAATGAAAGAGAACAACACCGGCGCGCCTGGTCCTGATTTGGAGCGGGGGCGCCGGTTTTGTGTTGACTTGCACCGGATTGCAGGGGTATACTTGCCCGGGATGACAAAAAAGAGCCATGCTTTTCCGCATGGTGTTTTGGCGGAGGACGGGGAGAGATATGTATAGCTTTTGCGTATTTGCCGGTACCACAGAGGGACGGGAGCTGGCGGAGTTTTTATGCTGGAGGGAGAATGTCTCAATAACGGTCTGCCTGGCCACAGAGTATGGAGAATCCCTGCTTGCCCCGGCAGAAAACCTGACGGTCCGCACAGGAAGAATGACCCGGGCGGAGATGTCGGAGCTGCTGGAAAGTACGCCCTTTGAGCTGGTGATCGACGCCACCCATCCATACGCCGCAGAGGTGACGGAAAACATTGCTGCTGCCTGCGCCGGTGCGGGCCGGGAATATATGCGGCTGCTGCGGGAGGATTCCAAGGTGCCGAAGGACACGGTATTTGTCCCGGACGCTGCCGGCGCTGCTGATTTTTTGGACAGTCACCCGGGCAATATCCTGCTGACCACAGGCAGTAAGGATCTGGAAATATATTCCGGTATAGCGGGTTTTTCCGAACGGGTGTGGGCAAGGGTGCTGCCCATGGAGGCCTCTCTGGAAAGCTGCCGCAGTGCCGGACTGCCCCCTTCCCATATTATTGCCATGCAGGGGCCCTTTCATGAGGAGATGAATCTGGCGACGCTGCGCGCTGTTCGGGCGCGGTATTTGGTGACAAAAGAGAGCGGAGCCGCCGGCGGCTTTGACGCCAAGGCCGCCGCGGCGCAAAAAGCCGCCGCGGCGCTGGTGGTCATCGGGCGTCCGGAACAGCGGGAGGGATACCGCTTTGAGGAGATACTGGCTTTGATTGGAACACGCTTCGGCTTGAATGCAAGGCCGGAGGTGACGGTTGCGGGAATCGGACCGGGAGGGCAGGGCGGAATCACAGTGGAGGCAGCGTCAGCTATTGACGCTGCGGATTGTCTCATTGGTGCCAGAAGGATGCTGGAGGCCTGCGGTAACCCCAGGGCCGGCCGATACGCCGCTGTTGCTCCGGAGGAGATCGCAGGCTATATCAGTGCGCATCCGGAATACAGGCGCTTTGCGGTGGTTATGAGCGGGGATACAGGTTTCTTCAGCGGAGCGAAAAAATTGCTGCCGCTGCTGAGACGCTCCGGCTGCAAGGTAAAAGTGCTGCCGGGACTCAGCTCCCTCTCCTGTCTCTGTGCCCGGCTGGGCTGCAGTTATGAGGACGTGGTCTGCGTCAGCCTTCACGGCCGGACAGGAGATATCGTTCCTCCGGTGCGAAGCAACCGGAGAGTGTTTGCCCTGACCGGTGGGGAGAACAGTCCGGGAGAGCTGTGCCGCAGGCTGACAGAGGCCCGCCTGGGCTGGGTGCAGGTTCATATCGGTCAGCGTCTTGGCTATGGGGACGAACAGGTCGTTAGCGGCACCGCGTCAGAACTGTCCTCTGGAAGCTATGACAGTCTCAGCGCCATGCTGATCGAGCACGACGGTCTTGATCTGCCGGTGACACCCGGCTGGCCGGACAGTGCTTTTCAGCGGGGCGGAGGGGAGAACGGCGTTGTGCCCATGACGAAAAGTGAGGTTCGCTCTGTCTGCCTGAGCAAGCTGCGTCTGACGCAGCGGGCGGTTTGCTGGGATGTGGGAGCAGGTACCGGCTCTGTTGCCGTGGAAATGGCGCTGCTTGCAAAAGATGGTTCGGTCTGGGCCGTGGAGCGGGACGCGGACGCTGTGGAGCTGCTGCGGCAGAACCGGGAGAGGTTTTTCGCAGAGAATCTGCATATTATCCCCGGGAGTTCGCCGGCGGCCTGCGAGGGGCTGCCGCCGCCTACCCATGTGTTTATCGGGGGAAGCGGCGGCGGGCTGCGCAGGATTCTGGAGGTTATTTTGCAAAAAAATCCCGACGCGCGGATTGTCGCAACGGCAGTGACACTGGAATCTGTCGGCGAGCTGACCACCTGTCTCCGGGAGTTCGGCTTTTCCGAGACGGAGACTGTGTCCCTTACTGTGGCACGGGATCGAAAAGCAGGGCCCTATCATTTGATGACAGGGCAGAATCCGGTGTATATTTTTACGATGTCCGGCGCGAAAGCGGGTGCGAGGAAGTATGTTGTATAACACAAAAAATCCCCACGGGGGTGACGGAGCTCTGGCAGGCTGCCGGCTGGATTTCTCAGCCAATGTCAACCCGCTTGGGCTGCCGCCTGCAGTGGCAGCGGCAGCCAGGGAGGCCATAGAGGCTGCAGACCGCTATCCGGATCCGTCCTGCCGTGCGCTGGTGGAGGCAATTGCAGAAAAAGAAAATGTTCCGCCATCCTTTATTCTCTGCGGCAACGGTGCGGCAGAGCTGATCTATGCCTGGTGTGCGGCGGCAGGCATTCGGAAGGCTGTGGAGCTGGCTCCCGGATTTTGCGAATACTCCGCCGCTCTGCAGCTCCATGGCTGCAAAGTGGAGCGCTTTGTGCTGTCACGGGAGCGGGCGTTTCTCCCCGGAAAGAGCCTTACAGCTTTTCTGCGGGAGCAATCGCCGGAGGCAGTGGTGCTCTGTAATCCCAATAACCCTACGGGAAGGGAAATGCCTCCGGAACTGCTGGAGGAGATTTTTTCACTCTGCAGTGAGACGGGAATCCGGCTGTTTCTGGACGAATGCTTTCTGGACCTCTCTGATAACAGGTATACTCTGGCGTCCCGGCTGGAAGCGTATCCGGGTCTGTTTCTTCTGAGAGCCTTTACCAAGAGCTATGGCATGGCCGGACTGCGGCTGGGCTGGTGCCTTTCCGCCGACAGGCAGCTGCTGTCCGGTATTGCGGTGCGGACACCCCCCTGGAATGTGTCCTCTGTGGCTCAGGCCGCAGGGTTGGCGGCGCTGCGGGAAAAGGATTTTCTGGAACGGACCAGGAGGTTGATTCAGCGGGAACGGCCGCGTCTGCGGGAAGCGCTGATGGCGCTGGGACTGTGGGTTTGCCCCTCTGAGGCAAATTTTCTGCTCTTTTCCGGCCCTGCGGGCCTGGAGGTACGGCTGCGGGAGCACTCTGGCATTGCAATCCGAAGCTGCGCTAATTTTCCGGGCCTTGGCCCCGGCTGGTATCGGGTCGGAGTGCGTAAACCGGAGGAAAATCAGGTGTTGATCGCTGCCATTGGGGAGGTGCTGTAACAAAATGGCCAGAAGTATCATGATTCAGGGCACTATGTCCAACGCCGGAAAGAGTCTGCTCTGCGCCGGCCTGTGCCGGGTGCTGCGTCAGGACGGACTATCTGTGGCGCCCTTCAAGAGCCAGAATATGGCACTCAATTCCTTTATAACCGCAGATGGCGGCGAGATGGGCAGAGCGCAGGTGGTTCAGGCGGAAGCCGCCGGGATCGCGCCGGATGTAAGAATGAATCCCATTCTGCTAAAGCCAACCACCGACGTGGGAAGTCAGGTTATTGTCAATGGCAGGGCCCGGGGTAATATGAGCGCCCGGGAGTATTTCCGGCATAAGCGGGAGCTGGTGCCGGAGATTCTGGCAGCCTACCGCAGCCTTGCAGCGGAATATGATGTGATTGTTTTGGAGGGGGCCGGCAGCCCTGCAGAAATCAATCTGAAACAGGATGACATTGTCAATATGGGTATGGCAAGCCTGGCAGAGGCGCCGGTGCTGTTGGTGGGAGACATTGACCGGGGCGGTGTGTTCGCCCAGCTTTACGGGACGGTCGCTCTTTTGGAGCCGGAGGAGCGTTCAAGAGTGCGCGGCCTGATCATTAATAAGTTTCGGGGCGACCGGGCCATACTGGAACCGGGACTGCGCCAGCTGGAGGAGCTCTGCGGTATCCCAGTGGCAGGGGTGGTTCCCTATCTGCATGTGGACATTGATGATGAGGACAGCCTGACAGAACGTTTTTCACGGGCTGGTGCGGATGCACGGAAGGCAGTAGACATTGTTGTGATACGCCTGCCGCGGATTTCCAATTTTACGGATTTCAGTCCATTTGAGCGCTACGAAAATGTCTCTCTGCGCTATGTGGAGCGGCCGGGGGACCTGCACAGGCCGGATCTGATTTTGCTTCCCGGTACCAAAAGCACTATCGCCGATCTTCTGTGGCTGCGTCAAAACGGTCTGGAGGCGGCAGTGAAGCAGGCAGCGGCCGCCGGAACACTGATATTCGGCATTTGCGGCGGTTATCAGATGCTGGGACGCCGCGTCTCTGATCCCGAGGGAGTGGAGGCGGGCGAAATACGCTCCCTGGAGGGTATGGGCCTTTTGGATATGGAAACCGTATTTCAGGGAGAGAAGGTCCAGATCCAGACCCACGGACGTTTTACGGACATCACCGGGCCTTTGTCTGCGCTGAATGGACTGGAGTACACAGGCTATGAGATCCACATGGGCAGGAGCGGGAGTGCTGCTGCGGTGCAATGTGCGGGAAATGTTTACGGCAGCTACATTCACGGCATCTTTGATGCCGACGGTGTCAGCGACAGAGTGCTGCAAAGTATCTGCGACGGCAAGAAACTGGATTTTTCCGTTCTGGGCAGCTTCGATCCGGCCGGTTACCGGGAGCGGCAGTATGACAAGCTTGCCGAGGCTGTTCGCCGCGGACTGGATATGAAGCTGATCTATCGTGTGCTGAATAAGGAGAGGATCTGAAATGAAGGAGCTGGAGGAGAGGCTGCGGGAGCTGATTGCAGCAGTGGGACCGATGGATGAGAAGGCCATGGCGGCGGCGCGGGCGAGACAGGAGAGACTGGCCAAGCCGCCGGGCAGCCTGGGGCGGCTGGAGGAGCTGTCCATACAGCTGGCGGGAATTGCCGGAAAGACATTTGTCCAAATCCGGAAGCCCTGGTTGCTGGTATTTGCTGCAGACAACGGGGTGGTGGCAGAGGGCGTTGCCAGTGCGCCGCAGTCCGTGACATGTATGCAAACCATCAATCTCACAAAAGCCAGGACAGGAGCTTCGGTGCTGGCCAAACACTTCGGATGCGGTATCACAGTCTGCGATGTTGGAGTGAACGCGGATATTTCAGATTCTGACGTGCTGAACAGAAAAATTGCCCGGGGTACCCGCAATATTGCCGAGGGTCCAGCCATGACGCGGGAACAGGCTCTGACCGCCATATTGACCGGTGCAGAGCTGGCCGGAGAGACACAGGCGGATGCCATTGGAGTGGGGGAGATGGGAATTGGGAATACCACCACCTCTGCTGCTGTACTTGCCTGTCTGCTGGGTGCCGAGCCGGAGGCCGTGACGGGACGGGGCGGCGGACTGACCCAGCCGGCTTTTCTTCGCAAACAGCAGGTGGTGTTTCGCGCGCTGATGACCAACATGCCCGACAGAAGCGACCCGGTGGATGTGCTGAGCAAGGTGGGGGGCCTGGACATAGCTGCAATGTGCGGAGCTTTTCTCGGGGCTGCAGCCTCCCGCAGGCCGGCGGTGATTGACGGATATATCTCTGTGGTGGCAGCTCTTTGCGCTGTGCGGCTTTGCCCCTCCGTGCGGGAATACCTGGTGCCCAGCCATGCCTCTGCAGAGCCGGGGTATCTTTTGGCGATAAACGCGCTCGGCCTGCGCCCGATGCTTTTGCTGGATATGCGTCTGGGGGAGGGGAGCGGCTGCCCTCTGGCCTTTCAGATCATGGATGCCGCCTGCACGATTATCAATGATATGGCCACCTTTGATGAGGCGGGAATTGACGATTGCTATCTGGACCCGATCCGGGAGGCGGAGCATGGGTGACCTGATTGTCATCGCCGGTCCCAATGACAGCGGAAAAAGTCGGTGGGCGGAGGAACTGCTTGCCCGTTACCATGGTCCAAAGCGATATATTGCTACCATGCTTCCCCGAACGGAGGACAACTTTGCCCGTATCGCAAAGCACCGTGCCCAGCGCTCCGGCCTGGGCTTTCAAACGCTGGAGCTGCCGGAGCATCTGGATGCCGCATCGGTACCGGCGGATGCCGCGGTGCTGCTGGAGGATGTTTCAAATCTGCTGGCAAATGCTATGTTCGGGAGCGGCGGCGACAGTGAATCCGTGCTGCAGGAGATTGATTCCCTGCGCTGCCGATGCCGCATTCTGGCCGCAGTGACGATCTCCGGGCTGACAGAGGCTGATTACAGCGGCGAGACAGCAAATTATATTCGCGCACTGAATGTGCTGAATCAGAGCCTTACAGACCGCGCCGATGCTGCTGTGCTTATGGAGGCGGGAGAGGCCCATATTCTGAAGGGCGCTCCGGCGGCAATTCTTGCACGGGGAAGGGCAGAGCCATGAATCAAATATGGTTGATTCGGCACGGAGCCACCGCGGGAAATTTGCAGCGCCGCTATATTGGCAGAACAGATGAACCTCTTTGTTCTCTGGGGGAGCAGCAGGCGCTCCAGCTCCGCGGCATTATCTCTGCGGAGTGTCTCTTTGTCAGCCCCATGCTGCGAGCGCGGCAGACAGCGGCACTGGTTTTTCCCACAATGGCTTATTCCGTGGTGCAGGATCTGCGGGAGACGGATTTTGGCATTTTTGAGGGAAAAACCGCTGCTGAAATGGAGAATGATCCGCAATACCGGCTCTGGGTAGAGGGCGGCTGCCGCGGAGACATTCCGGAAGGTGAAGGAGCGGCGGACTGCAAGCGCCGCTGTTTGAATGCATTTTGCCGTGCCCTTGCCTCCGTTCCGGCAGAGCAGAGCGCTGCCTTTGTGTTCCACGGGGGAGGAATCATGGCTGTGCTGGAGGCACTCGGCCGTCCGAAGCGGGATTATTATGGGTGGCATATCGAAAACGGGAAATATATCACCGGGTGGTATGACGGAAAAAATATCCTGACTGATGAGATAGGAGGCCAATCGACCAACGGTCAGTCTCCTACCCGATCGGAGTCAGTGTGAGCGGTTTTTCGTGATGTACACGCCGCCGCCAAAAATGAGATTTTTTATTCCGCGTTATTCCGCGCTGCGGCGCGGAAAACTCTGTGAGGCAGCGGGGGATTCATTCATCTGTGAAGCATAGTGATTGTTAACCAATATCTATTTTAATGGTTGACAATTTCTCCGGGGTTTTATATAATAAGCCATATCAAACTCCGGGGAGGATAAACAGATATGAGAGAAAAAATGACAGCACGGGATATTGCCTATGTCGGTCTGGGAGCGGCACTGATTGCAGTTTGTGCCTGGATCAGCATTCCACTGCCCCAACCCCTCGTGCCCTTTACGCTGCAAACCTTTGGAGTTTGCCTGATTTGCGCCGTGCTGGGAGTGCGGCTTGGCCTCTGGACCGTGGCGGTTTATCTGCTCTTGGGTGCGGTGGGCGTGCCTGTTTTTTCCGGCTTCCGTGGCGGCGTTGGCGTGCTGCTGGGGACCACCGGGGGGTATCTGGTGGGTTTCCTGTTTACTGCGCTTTGCGTGGGACTGGCAGCGGAGCGCTTTGGCCGCCGCCTGCCTGTGCTGCTGGCTGCCATGGCAGCGGGTATTCTGATCTGCTATGCATTTGGAACAGCCTGGTTTGTGGTGGTGTACACCCGAAAAAGCGGCCCGATCGGCGTGATGACGGCCCTTTCCTGGTGTGTTTTTCCTTACTTGCTGCCGGATGCCGTAAAGCTGATTCTGGCAGCGGCGTTGTCCAAGCGTCTGTATAATCTGACTGGGAGGGTAAAAACAGCATGAACAGCGCAAAGCTTCTGGAGCTTTTGGCAGAGTGCGGAGACGACTATATCTCCGGGACCGAGCTTGCCCGGTGCCTCTCTGTCAGCCGCACTGCGGTTTGGAAACAGATCGAGCAGCTGCGGGAGCAGGGCTATGTGATCGACTCTGTAACAAACAAAGGGTATCGGCTCTCGCCCAGGAGCGATGTACTGAATGAGACAGAGATTGCCCGCTGCCTTACTGCGAAGGGGCTCACGCTACGGGTATTTCCTACCGTGACCTCTACAAACACGTTGTTAAAAGCCATGGCAGCAGAGGGTGCGGAGGAGGGAACAGTGGTTGTTGCGGGAGAACAGACCGCAGGCAGGGGGAGAATGGGACGCAGCTTCTTTTCTCCGTCCGGGACAGGAGTTTATCTGAGTTTTTTGCTCCGGCCGCAAATCCCGGCAACGGAGACAACTGCGATTACCGCCTGCGCAGCTGTCTCCGTTGCAGAAACGATTGAAGCGCTGTCCGGAGAGCGGGCCCGGATCAAGTGGGTTAATGATGTTTTTGTCCGGGGCAAAAAGGTTTGCGGCATTTTGACGGAGGCATCCATCGACTGCGAGAGCAGAGTGGCGGATTACCTGGTGGTGGGAATCGGCGTTAACATCGCCATTCCGCCCGGAGATTTTCCGGAGGAGCTGCGGGAAATCGCGGGCGCGGCTTTTGGGACAGATCATGTGCCTGCGATGCGCAGCCGCCTGGCAGCCGGCATTCTGGATCGTTTTTTTGACTACTACCGTCAGCTGGACAGAAGATTATTTTTCGATGGCTATAAGCGCCGCTGCTTTGTGCTGGGACATCCGGTGACGCTTTTGACCCTTGGCCGGCCCCCCGAGGAGGCTGAGGCGGTGGATATAGCTCCCTCCTTTGCACTGGTAGTGCGCTGCAGAGATGGAAGCCTGCGTCAGATCAGCAGCGGAGAGATCAGCGTCAGAATGGCGGATTGAGGATCATTCCGCATTTCCGGAGTGCAGCTGGAATTTTTCGACCGGTTTCCGCATATTTTTGAGAAGAGCGCCGTCTATTATGGCGGCGCTTTATCATTTTATGTGTCAGGAGGAAACCGGAATGAAGGTATTGACCACCGGAAGCCGTGGACCGCAGGTGCAGCTTCTGCAGTTGGCACTGACGAGGGCGGGCTATGAACCGGGAGGAACGGACGGTATTTTCGGCCCAAGGACGAGGCGCGCGCTGGTGCAGTTTCAGGCAGAGCGTGGTCTGATGCCGGATGGAATTGCCGGAGTAAGGACGCATGCCGCCCTGCATCCCTGGTATACAGGCTATGCAATACATACGGTGCGCAGCGGTGACAGCTTTTACCGTGTGGCACAGCGCTATGGAACGACCCTGCGCGCAGTGGCTGCCGCAAATCCTCAGGCGGATCCGCTCAATCTCCGTCCCGGTCAGAGACTTACCGTGCCCCTGGACTTTTATGTGGTGCCTTCAGACATAGATTATTGCAGCGAGTTGGTGGCATTTTGCTGTGAGGGAATATCGGCACGTTATCCCCTTGTGGAACGGGGAGAGATCGGACGCAGTGTCCTTGGCCGTCCGCTGTGGGTGCTGAGCCTGGGGGAGGGGGAGAACCGGGTTCTCTGGAATGCGGCGCATCATGCCAATGAATGGATTACCGTACCGCTTTTGCTGAGATTTACCGAGGAGCTGGCACGGGGACTTGCATTTGACACGGGCCTGGGAAACCTGGAGGGGCGTGCCCGGGATTGGATGGAGGGTACGGAGCTTGCTGTCATTCCCTGTGTCAATCCGGACGGAATGGATCTGGTAACCGGCGACCTCACGTCAGGCCAGGCTTATTCCGCCGCGGAGGAGATCGCCGGAGATTTCCCTGCAATTCCCTTCCCCCGGGGGTGGAAGGCCAATATACGGGGAGTGGACCTCAACCTGCAATATCCCGCCGGCTGGGAGCAGGCAAGAGAGATCAAATATGCCCAGGGCTTCAACCGTCCCGCACCCAGGGACTATGTGGGAGAGGCTCCGCTCTCAGCACCAGAGAGTCTGGCGCTGCATCACTTCTCCCTGGGCTTTGATCCGGCTCTGACATTGAGCTACCATACCCAGGGAGAGGTGATCTATTGGAAATACCTGGATTATCATCCTCCGGGGGCTCAGGAGATTGCCCGCCGTTTTGCCCTTGTCAGCGGGTACGTGGTTGAGGAAACGCCCTATGCCTCTGGTTTTGCAGGATATAAGGACTGGTTTATTCAAAATTTCAACCGGCCCGGTTATACCATTGAAGCCGGAATCGGTGACAATCCACTTCCTGTTTCTCAATTTGACTCCATATATTCCGATAATTTCGGACTTCTTGCCCTGAGCCTCGGCGTTACGCGGAGTTAGTCCGTTCCTCCCGGCATCTGCAGTCCCGCCGGCGGCAAGGTTCATTTATCCCTTGACATTTTTATTTCCAATGGTATAATCCTAATATTAAATGAATTTTTCTGCGCAAAAATTCATTTTAAAAAGTCCAGTGGTATAAAGTCAAGGAAGCAAAACGCCAAAAAAGCGAGGGATGAGTTATCAAATATGCCCAACATTTCAGCAAAA
>CAJOPB010000107.1 GCA_905236305.1 uncultured Oscillospiraceae bacterium
AACCAGTATTCCCCCCTCAGCCGCCACCGTCAGGTGACGCTGCTGACCGCAGCCCTCGCCCACACCCTGGAGGACATCCCGGTGGAGCTGGTGAACAGCTATCGGGAAAAGCTTATGGAGGCCGTGGAGCAGGAGCACCGGGCCATCTGCATGAGCATTGACAACACCGGCAAGCTCTCCGATGCGGACCGGGACAAGCTGACCGCAACCGCCAGGCGCTTTGCCAAGGAGTTTGTGGAAAGGCTCTATCACGAGGACGGTGAGTCCTGATGTCCAGCATCAAGGAGATAAAGGAGCGCATGGGCGGCGTCCGGGAGACCAAGCAGATCACCGGCGCCATGTACCTGGTGGCCTCCACCAAGCTCCGCCACGCCCGGGAGGACCTGGACCGCACCCGCCCCTATTTCGACGCCCTGCGGCGGGAGATCGTGCGGGTATTTCGGGCGGACGAGAGGCTGGTGAGCCGCTACTTCTACGACAACGACGGCGCGCTCCCCCACGGGGGTGTGCGGGGCATTGTCGCCATCACCGGCGACAAGGGCCTGTGCGGCGGCTACAATATCAATGTCATCCGCCGCACGGAGGCGCTGCTGAAGGAGAGCCCCGGGGCAAAGCTGTTTGCCATCGGCGAATATGGCCGGCGCTATTTTCAGTCCCACCATTTTCCCCTGGACGAGAGCTTCTTTTTCAGCGCCCAGAACCCATCTCTGGACCAGGCCCGGGAGATCTGCACCATCCTCCTGGAAAAATATGACAGGGCGGAGCTGGCCTCCATTGACCTGGTCTATACAGATATGAAAAGCTCCATCAGCTCCGACCTGCTGGTGCAGCGTCTGCTGCCCTTGGAGCGGGCGCGGTTTCAGCCCAAAGAGGCGGAACAGCCGGTCCCCGGAGCTGCGGATTTTGAATTTGTCCCCTCTCAGGAGGCAGTGGTGGATATGTTTGTCCGCAGCTACCTCAGCGGCTTTCTCTACAGTGCCACGGTGGACTCCCTCTGTGCCGAGCAAAACGCCCGGGTCACCGCCATGGACTCCGCCGGCCGCAACGCGGAAAAGCTGCTGGACGAGATGTCCCTGCAGCTCAACCGCGAGCGCCAGAGCGCCATCACCCAGGAGATCACGGAGATTTCCGCCGGGGCCAAGGCGCAAAGAAGTAAAAAGTAACGGAGTGATTGACAATGAATCAGGGAACAATCACACAGATTTCCGGCCCTGTGGTGGACGTGCGCTTCACAGCGGGCCAGCTTCCGAAAATTCGGGAGATCATCATTGCCGACGACGGCACATCGGAGCGGGTCATGGAGGTCAGCCAGCATGTGGATGCCGCCACCGTGCGCTGCGTGCTTTTCGTCGGCGGCGAGGGACTGCGCCGGGGCATGACTGTCACCGCACCCGGCCGCACCATCACGGTTCCCGTCGGCTCCGCCACACTGGGAAGAATGTTCAACGTGCTGGGCGACCCCATCGACGGCGGCGACCCCATTCCGGAGGAGGCCCCCCGTCAGAGTATCTACCGCAAGGCCCCGGGCTTTGACGAGCAGAGCCCCTCTGTGGAGATTCTGGAAACAGGCATCAAGGTCATTGACCTGCTGGAGCCCTATGCCAGAGGCGGAAAGGTCGGCCTTTTCGGCGGCGCCGGCGTGGGCAAGACCGTTTTGATTCAGGAGCTGATCCACAATGTGGCCATGGAGCACGATGGCTACAGCGTCTTCACCGGCGTCGGCGAGCGCAGCCGCGAGGGAAACGACCTGTGGCACGAGATGGGCGAGAGCGGCGTAATCAACAAGACCGCGCTGGTCTTCGGCCAGATGAACGAGAGCCCCGGCGTGCGTATGCGGGTGCCGCTCAGCGGCCTGACCATGGCGGAGTATTTTCGGGACAAGGAGCACAGAGACGTGCTGCTGTTCATCGACAACATCTTCCGTTTTGTCCAGGCCGGCAGCGAGATCTCCACGCTTTTGGGCCGTATGCCCTCTGCCGTGGGCTATCAGCCGACGCTGGCCCAGGAGGTGGGTGAGCTGCAGGAGCGCATCACCTCCACCCGGGACGGGTCCATCACCTCGGTCCAGGCAGTCTATGTGCCTGCCGACGACCTGACAGACCCGGCCACCGCCGCCACCTTCACCCATCTGGACGCCACCACGGTATTGAGCCGCAAGATCGTGGAGGAGGGCATCTATCCTGCCGTGGACCCGCTGGAGAGCACCTCCCGCATCCTGCAGGCGGACACCGTGGGGGCCGAGCACTATCGCATTGCCCGCCAGGTGCAGGAGCTGCTGCAGAAGTATCGGGAGCTCCAGGACATCATCGCCATTCTGGGCATGGACGAGCTCAGCGACGAGGATAAGATCACGGTCTACCGTGCCAGAAAGGTCAAGCGCTTTTTGAGTCAGCCCTTCCATGTGGGCGAGAAGTTCACCGGCATTCCCGGCACCTATGTCCGTCTGGCGGACACCTTAAAGGGCTTTGCCGCCATCATCGACGGCGAGGTGGACAGCCTGCCCGAGGCAGCCTTCTACAACGTGGGCACGCTGGAGGACGCCTATGCCAAGGCAAAGAGCCTGGGGGCATAAGCCATGGCGAAGGAATTTCAGGTTCACATTCTCTCTGCGGACCGGGACTTTTATCAGGGGCCCTGCGTGTCTCTGGTACTGCCCACCTCAGACGGGCAGTACGGAATGCTGGCCGGTCACGTCAACATGGCGGCTGCCATTGTCCCCGGCTCGGTAAAGTGCACGCTGCCGGACGGGTCGCTCCTGGAGGCCGTTGTCGGTTATGGACTGGCCCGCATGGACAACGACGATGTGATGATTCTGGTGGGCAGCGCCGAGAAGCCAGAGGAGATCGACGAGGCCAGAGCCCGCCGCGCCGCCGAACAGGCCCGGGCGGAGCTGCTGCAAAAGCACAGCTGGCACGAGCACCTGCAGACCCAGGCCAACCTCAACCGCGCCCTCAACCGCCTCCGGGCTGCCAGCGGCAGGCGCTGAGCCTGCGCGTGCGGCAAAGGAAGCTATAAAAACAATTTGTGTCCCGTCCCCATTTGAGGGACGGGACACAAATTGTTTTTTATACCCGTCCTTCCCCTGTCTCCGGAGCGGGATTGACGTGGATCATGATGTGCTTGACCTGAGGGAACTGCGCCTCAATGTCGTCGTGAATACGCTCCGCAATGGCGTGGGCCTCCACCAGGGGCAGGCTGCCGTCCACGGAGATCTCCATCTCGATATAGGCTTTCTCCCCAAACTCCCGCGTCAGCAGAAGGTCGATGCTCTGCAGTCCCTCGTGCCCCAGCGCACATTCCCGGATGGCCGCCTCCGTCTCCGCATCGCAGCTGTGGTCCACCATCTTGTTCACAGCATCGATAAAAATGTCTATGGCGGCCTTGCCGATGAAAAAGCAGATCACCAGACCGGCCAGCGGATCAAATACCGGATAGCCCATCCGGGCTCCTGCAATACCTGCCAGCGCACCGATGGAGGAGAGGGCGTCGGAGCGGTGGTGCCAGGCATCCGCCATCTGCGCGCCGGAATCCAGCGCACGGGCATAGTGCCGGGTGTACCAGAACAGCCCCTCCTTTACCACGATGGAGACCGCAGCCGCCACCAGCGCGGCCAGACCCGGCACCGTGGGGATCTCCGCCGGATGGAGGATTTTCCGCAGGCTCTCATAGCCGATAAAGAGCCCCGTGATCACCAGCACAACCGCCAGAATAATCGCCGCCACGCACTCCATGCGCTCGTGGCCGTAGGGATGCTCCCTGTCCGATTCCTTCCCGGCGGCCTTTACCCCGGCCATCACTACCAGGGTGCTGAAAACATCCGAGGCGGAGTGTACCGCATCGGAGATCATCGCCCCCGAGCGCGCCAAAATACCGGCCAGCAGCTTGCCCAGAAACAGGACAAAATTGATTGCAATGCTGATGCGGGAGACCCGCATCAGGGCTTTTGACCGATTATCCATATCCATTCCTCCCTGCTCCCGCTCCGGCGGAGCATGCTGCAATACTATGCGTCTCACCCCAGAACATATGCAAAAGGCCGCTGCCCCCCTTCGACAGCGGCCCATTTGATACTGTTCTTCCATAAAAGCAGAAGCTTTTTTATGGAAAAAGCGTATTATTTTTTCGTCTCCGGCTCCCTGCGCCGAAGGAGAAGCTTGTCCACCCGCCGGCCATCCATGGCCAGCACGGTGACGGTCAGGTTCTCCCATTCCACGCTGTCGCCTGCAACGGGAAAGGTGCCGAAGCGCTCCAGCACCCAGCCGCCCACAGTGGAGCTCTCCGTCTCAAAGCTGTCCTTGTCCAGCTCCATCAGCTCGGTAAAGTCGCCGATGCTCATATCTCCGTCCAGCTCGTAGCTGCCGTCGGGCTTTTCGATGACTTCCTGTTCGATCTCGTCGGTCTCATCCCAGATCTCGCCCACCAGCTGCTCCAGCACGTCCTCCATGGTCACAATGCCGCAGACTCCGCCGTATTCGTCCGTCACCACTGCCAGGTGCTGGCGCGCCTGACGAAGCTGCTCCAGCACGGCGGGAAGCTTGGTGCTCTTGTAGATAAAGCAGGGCTTCATCAGCATGGCGCGGATATTGGGCCTTCTGCGGTTCATGGCGGCCCGGAAAAAGCGGTTGAGGTGGAGCACGCCGATAATATTGTCGATGTTGTCCTCATACACCGGCACCCGGGAATTGGTGGAGGCGCTGAGCGCGGCAAAGATCTCCTCCCAGCTGTCGCCGATGTCCACAGCCTCAATGTCCACCCGCGCGGTCATGACCTCGCTGACACTGATCTCGTCAAAATCCAGCGCCGAGCGCAGCAGCTCTCCCCGGTCCTCGTCCAGCACTGCCTCATCCTCGGCGGTATCAATGATGCTTTGCAGCTCCTCCACCGCGGCATCCTCGTCCGCGTCCGCAGCTTCCCCCTTCAGGGGTCCTGTGAGCAGGCGCACCAGCAGCACTGTCAAAGCAGTCAGCGGTTTTAATACAATGCGCAGCAGACGCAGCAGCGGCGTTATGGCGGGCAGAAGCCGGTTTGCGTTTTTCTTGGCGATGATCTTTGGAATCGTCTCCCCGAAGATAATCACCGCAACCGTCACAATCACCGTGGCGACCCAGGTATAGCCCTCCCCGAACAGACGGATGGCGATCACGGAGGCCAGAGAGGACAGGGCGATATTGACAAAATTGTTGCCGATCAAAATGGCGGAGAGGGCGTCGTCAAAGCGGTCGATCAGCCGCAGCGCAGCCCGTGCGGTCCGGCTGCCGCTGTCGGCCAGATTGCCCAGCCGCAGCCGGTTTGCGGAGGACAGCGCCATTTCAGACGCGGAAAAGAAGGCCGACAGCACCAGGCAGGCAACGGCGGCAGCAATCTGAAGGGTCATTTCCGCTCCGCCTCCTCTGTGCCGTCCTCTCTGACAGCTGCTGCTGTCCGCTCAATCCGCAGCTTGCGGACCCGGCGCTTGTCCTCCACCGTCTCCACCGTGATATGCAGACCGTTGTAGTCAAAGCTGTCTCCCTCCGCGGGAAGCTCGTCAAACTGCTCATAGGTCCACTCTCCCAGCAGCTTGTGTTCAAAGTCCGTTCCGCCGGGATCGGTATAGTCCATAAAATCAAAGGCATCCTCGATGTCCACGGAGGCGTCAAAGCTGAAGCTGCCGTCGGGATTTTTGACACAGGTCTCCACAATCACGTCTTCCTCGTCCCAAATTTCGCCCACCAGCTCCTCCACAATGTCCTCCACCGTGACAATGCCCAGCGTGCCGCCGTAGTTGTCCGTCACCACCGCCATATTCAGCTTGCGGGAGCTCATGATGGGCAGCAGCTCGTCGATATTTGTGCTCTGGTGGATGAAATAGGGCTCGTCCAGCAGCGCCCGCAGCTCGATATGTTCCCGGTCGGCAAGCCACGCCTTGATATATTTGCGGATCTGCAGGATCCCGATGATGTTGTCAATGCTGTTCTCATACACCGGGAGCCGGCTGTGCCGCGCCCTGCGAATCACGCCGATGATTTTTTCCGGGGGCCAGTCCACATCCAAAGCGGTCAGGTCCACCCGGGCAGTCAGAATGCTCTCCACCGTCACATCGGCAAAGGCCAGGGCGTTATGGACCAGTTCACCCTGCTCCGCATCCAGCTCGCCGCCGTCGGTCATGCTCTCAATCAGATCGGACAGCTCCTCCTCGGTCACGGTGACCTCGCTGTCCCCCCTTGTAAAGCGGGCAGCGAAATTGCCGATGGCGGTAAGGAGCGCGCTGAGCGGGGTGAAAACATGCATGAAGAAGCACAGCGAACCGGCACAGGCCAGGGAAAAGCGTTCGCTGTACTTTTTTGCCACGCTTTTGGGCAGCATTTCTCCCGTGAAAAACACCACCACTGTGGTAATCACAGTGCTGACCGGCACCGCGCCCATACCCCAGCGCCGGGTGACAAGCACCGTGACATAGGCCGCTGCGGCCAGATGGACAATATTGGTCCCGATGAGGATGGTGGTAATGGCCTTGTCAAAATGCTCCGTCACATACAGCGCCCGCCGTGCCCGCCGGTCGCCCTTTTCCGCGCCCATGCGCAGCCGCACCCGGTTTACCGAGGCAAAGGCCGTCTCGCTGACTGCAAAATAGGCCGCAGCCAGCAGGAGGATCAGGATGATTAGAATCGGTAATATACCGTTACTGTCGCCCTCTTGCATAGAGGTTCATCACGCTCCAAATTTGTTTGTTATACGCTTATTATGGAAAATACGCCGCCTGACGGGCCGATCATTTGCGCCATAAGGCGCAAATGCCGCCGGGGGATTTGCTATGAAAAAAGCCCACCTCGACAAGGGGTGGGCATTCTTCCTCATACCATGAATCAAACGGCGCGGGTAACCTTGCCGCTGCGCAGACAACGCGTGCAGGCATACGCATGTCTCGGGGACCCGTCAATGATCACCTTTACGCGCTTCACGTTGGGCTTCCACATACGGTTGGACCGTCTGTGGGAGTGGCTCACCTGGATGCCGAAGGAGACGCCCTTGTCGCAAAATTCGCACTTTGCCATCTGATACCGCACCTCCTTA
>CAJOPB010000108.1 GCA_905236305.1 uncultured Oscillospiraceae bacterium
CGAGGCATAGCGGTTGACGCCCACCCGCACAATGTCCAGGCCGTACTGCCGCAGCGCCTCCAGATCCTCCATGATGCTCCGGCGCTCGGAGGAAATCCCATGCCGGGACAGCTCCTCCATGATCTGCGCCGCCGTGACCGGGTGCTCCTCGTCGCTCTCCCGAAGCAGGAAATCCATCACATACAGGATCTTCAACTTCTGGTTCGGGGATTTCGGCATACGCGCCGCCTCCTTTTTATTGCGCTTGTTCAGTACAGCACTTTTATTATACGATATGAAGTATAATAGATTTCCGCTTTCCTGCCAATTATGCTGCTTATCGTATGATGGAAATTCTATACTGTAGCCATCAGAAGAAAAACAAAAAGGTGGGAGGATAGAACAATGCGCGGTTACTACACAGCCAATGGCTACTACGGACTGATCAACGGCAAATATTCCCTGTTCGCTTCGGAGTCGGATTATTACGATGCTGCGGAAACAGATTATGAGGATGAGGACTGATATGCTTCAGCCAGAAGTAGATTTTGACGGCAATCCAACCGCGATGAATAGGCTCTTACCCGATTTCCCAGACAACCGTAACGGTATCAGAAACGTTGATATCGTCAGGCTCAATATCCAGATCATAACTTTTTGCCGCCATCGGGGCCGCACAGCGTTCCAGCAGTACGTCGCCGTTCATCGGCCGATACGCAAAGTCGATTTCGCCCCAGGAGTAGTCGACAGTTTGAATGTCCTTCAGCGTGACACCTGCGGCCTGCGTCAGGACGGATGCCTTTTCCTTCGCATCGGTGACGGCCTTCCCGAGGAGCATATTCTTTGCCGCCTCCGGATCGCTCACGGTGTAGCTGATCCGAAACTCGGGTCTCACCTTGCAGTTGGCCAGTGCATACAGCACCTTTCCCAGGCGATCGTTGTCAGACGGGAATTCCACCTTCAACACATGGCGGAAACGGTAGCCAGAGAAGCGCTGCTTATAGATGCCGTCCCGGTCCTTGCAATTCTCGTACTCCGTATCCACGCTGAAGTTGAGCGTCTTAAATTCAGACCGCTCAAAGCCGAAGCCAGAGAGGACATCTTTCAATTCCTCCGTATCCTCAGAGGAATGCCGCAGCGTTTCGCCATAGTCCTGAAACAGCCCCTCCAAAGTCATGGTAATGCGGGTCATGTCGGGCTTCACTTTGATCTGCCCTTTGCCGGTAACACGAATCGTTCTCATTGTGCGCTCCCTTCCTTGTCCACTTGAATTATCAGATGCGTCGTTTGATGTGTCGCCCATTTACGCCATAAGGCGCACGGAGACCAGCACCGACTCGCCCTCGGTCCATTCCCGCATATACGTGCCGTCCATAACCCGGAGAAACAGGAACCTGTTTTCCCTCCCCCGAAAGGGGGAGGGAAGAAAATCTCGTTTTATTTTTCAGCTCCTGCAGGGAAACAGCAACAAGCACTATGAGAACGTCTAACAGCACAGAAACGTATCGGAGATAACATGAATAGTTCTTCCCATTTCTGTCCAAACTGAGGGTATGAAGATCATGGAATTTCTGTTTGTCTACGCGCTGGGGGCTCTGGGTTACGGCGCCATCGAAGCACTGTGGCGCGGATATACCCATTGGAGTATGCTGCTGCTGGGGGGACTTTGTTTCCGGATGATCTACCGCGTTACGGCCATGCTCCCCCGGTGGCGGCTCTGGCAGCGCTGCCTGCTCTGTACCCTTGGCATCACGGCACTGGAGCTTTTGACCGGCTGCGTGGTCAACCTGGGGCTCGGCTGGGAGGTCTGGGATTACCGCGGCGTCCCCGGCAATCTGCTGGGCCAGATCTGTCCGCTGTATGCGGCGCTGTGGTATCTGCTGACGCTCCCATGCTCCCTGCTGGCCGGGGCAATACACAGCTGTTTGTTTCACCGCCCTGCGGGACCGGAGATGGACAGCGGTTAATCCAGCGGCTCCGTGACCTCCTCTGCGGCCTCCAAAGCAGAGGCATCTTCTGCGCCGTTCGCCTCCCTGCATTTTTCCTCGGCCATAGCCAGCTTCACAATGCGGCTGGTGCCCAGACGATCCGCACCCAGCTCCAAAAACCGCTCTGCATCTTCCAACGTAGAGATACCGCCGGCGGCCTTGACCAGAACCCGGGCGTCACAGCAGCGCCGCAGCAGCGCCACGTCGTCAAAGGTAGCCCCGCCGCTGGAAAAGCCGGTGCTGGTCTTGATATAGTCCGCCCCGGCAGCGGAGACCAGGGCACACATCTGCACCTTCTCCTCCTGTGTCAGCAGGCAGGTCTCGATAATGACCTTGAGAATTTTTCCCTGAGAGGCCTCCCGCACGGCACGGATGTCCCCCAGCACATCACCCCAGGCTGCATCCTTGATCATGCCCAGGTTGACCACCATATCCACCTCGTCGGCGCCATGCCGAATCGCATCCGCTGCCTCGAAGGCTTTGACGGCCGGAGTGGAATAGCCGTTGGGAAACCCGATCACCGTACAGATTTTCATCTTGCCTCCCACATACTTTTTCGCGCCTGCCACGTGGGCCGGCGGAATGCAGACGGAGGCGCAGCCGTAGCGGATAGCCTGGTCACAAAGCTCCCGAATTTCCTCCGCGGTGCAGTCCTGCCGCAGCAGGGTGTGGTCACAGTGGGCAAGTATCTCCTTGAGTTCCATATTTCCATTCTCCTTCCACTTTGCTTTCTCCGATTATATCGCCTGTTTCAGGCAAAAGCAAGCCTCGGATACTTTCCGGATGCCCCTTCCTGTTTCGGGGAGAGGACCGGTACGGCACTTTTTGAGGGTGTTCTTCGGATACGTCATTGTCCGGCCAGAGGCAGTCTTCCGAGCAGGCATCATATGGAGCTCTCAATCTGACAGCGTCTCAGGTCGGGCTTATCCCTTCCATTCCTGCGGCAGTTCTTCCCCGCAAGACATGCGCTGATGATCAGCATTGTTTTTTCCCTTCTATCTCCTCAAAAGGTCATACAGCATCTTTAGAAACAGCAGCCCCAGCACGACGAACATCATGCAGCGAATTTTCTTGCTGCCGCCGCGAATGGCGTAGCGTGCACCCAGATAGTTTCCGAGAATATTGCAAACGAGCGCCGGCAGCGCCAGCTTCCACAGCACGCTGCCGTGCGCGATCCATACGACCGCAGCGGCAATGTTGGAGGCGAGGTTCGCCGCCTTGGAGCAGCCGGAGGCAGTGAGCAGATCCATGGATAGAAACGCGGTAAAGCAGATGATCATAAATGTCCCGGTTCCGGGGCCGACCAGTCCGTCGTAACAGCCAATACCCAGACCGATCAGCGCGGAGATCAGGATTTCCCGTTTTGGCTCGACAGCGGTGGGAGGAAGCTCGTCCCTTCCGAAATCTCTCTTTATTACGAGGAATACCGCGACGCAGGGCAGCGCGATCAGCATGACCGTCTGCAGCGCGGCCTCTGAAATCAAGGAGGCAAGCTCCGCGCCGGCTGCGGAGCCCAGAAGCGCTCCAATAGCCGCTGCGACGGCGGGACGCAGCCGCACCTTGCCGCTTTGAAAGTATTTTGCCGCGGCGATCAGCGTCCCGCTGCCGTTGACAACTTTATTGGTTCCCGCAGCCAGATGCGCGGGTATGCCCGCCATCAGGTAGGCGGGCAGTGAAATAATCCCGCCGCCGGCAACGGAGTCCACAAATCCTGCGAGGAAAACAAGCGGGCACACAATCAGGCATACATTGATAAATTCATTCATATAACGTGATGTTTGAGCGTGTTTTCATCCTCCTCAATTTACTTCAGGGCACCTCTAAAAACTCCAGTCTGGTGATTCGTCGAGAGATTTTGTCCCAGATTGAAGCGCGAAAAGTGCAGGAATACTTTGCGTATTTCAAACTTTTCGCACAAAAATCTGGGGGCAAAAGATCCGGCGAAGCGCCGGGCGGGAGTTTTTAGAGGTGCCCTTCAATCCTCTGTGCCCTCCGGTGGGCCAGTTCATAAAACACAAAGCGGTCCGGGCGATGACGGGACTGGGTGAACTCAAACTGTATCCCGTCCTTGTTGAAGGTCTGGCTGCTCACCACAGTCATGCAGTTGTAGCCCTTCATGTCAATATATTGGCAATCCACGTCGTTCGTCCGCTCCACGGTGTACTTCCGCCGGGTGGTCACGATACTCTCACCCAGCGTTTGCTCCATGTATTCGTAGACTGAGCCCTCCGCAATGGTTGGCGTCGGCTCCCGGACCACGCGCTTGAGGAAATAGTTGTGGTCCAGAATCAACGCCTCGCCGTCCAAAAAGCGTACCCGCTGTACGCAGTAGATCTCATTTCCCACAGCAAAGCCGGTCAGATGGGAGAGCGCTTCATCCACGCGCAGCTGTGCAATCGCCCTTCGGACGGTATTCCGGGAACAGTCGTATTTCTGAATCAGCTGGTTTTCCGACGGTAGCGACTGCTCGTTGAAATAGTTTCCCGCTTCAATCTCCCGTCGAAGGCTTTGATAGATTGCGTCGTACTTTGTGATATATTTAATTAGCATATCAGAACGCAAGCGATAACCATTGGGTGTATACTCATTGAGGATTCAGGCAAACTTGTCTGTTCCGAATTTTTCATTTTTCGCCAAGTCTTGTAAAAGCCTTCCGCAGGACGTATAATGATATATCATCAAAGAACGGGAGTGTACATCTGAAATGAGGACAACGTTTCGTATTCGCCAACCTTATGCAGACATCTTTCAGCGCTGCGCGGATGAACATATCTGCAAAAGCCCTGTCCGCCCGGAATGCTTTATGGAAAAAATGCGCTTGAATACCGGCATGGCCGGGTCTATCTTTGGCCTAACCGGTGAGGATGGACTTGAGCGGAGGAACCCGGTCATCGTTGCACTGGGGGACTCTGTGACGGCTGGTCATTTTGAGAGCATCATGACCCCAACCGTGGCTGAGAAGCTGGCTTCGGGATTTGCCATGCTTCAGAATGGTACTCCTGCCGTAGAGGCTTTTTCTGATTTGCTGCAGGACGGCAGAATGGCTCCCATTGAGATTTTCGACGCAAGGGAGAGCTATCTTGAAAAGTTTCGGGAAATGCTCATCGAAAAGTATGAACTGACCAGCGTTTCCGTGATCAACAGCGGGATTGCCGGGGATATGCTGCCTTCTATGGCAGCGCGGGCACATCGGGACGTGATTCGCTATGACCCGGATCTGATTCTCGTCAACGGCTCCCTGAATTGGGATGACGTACATTTGGGGGACGCGAGCCAATACAAGGAGATGCTCCGCGCGCTCGTTCGCCGCTTCAAAGCAGAGACGCGGGCGGACATCATCCTGTTGACGCCCAACGGAGATTTGCCCAATATCATGTTCAGCGCGCCGGGACAGGGAGTGCCGGAGCCGACCACAGCCCTGCGGGCAGAAGCAATCCGGGAGCTGGCTTCGGAAGAACAGGTTTGTCTGGCTGATGTGAGAGCGGTGTGGGACACCGCAAAAGAGGCAGGTTGCCCCTGGGAGGAGCTTCTGGCAAATAAAATCAATCACCCCTCTGCGGAGGGGCATGCGGTCTATGCAAAAGTATTGATGAAGCTTTTTGCCTGAGAAGAAGGGCATTCAAACGGGATGAAGAACAAAATATTATAAATGACTGATTTAAGGAAGCGCTGATTAAATCCGGCGAGAGCAGATGTCGAGCAAATTTTCGGGCAGATTTGTTTTTTGCCAAGGCCTACTTTGTCCTAAACTGCCAGATCAGTGACCCTTTGGAATATCGCACTCCGGAAACCAGATTCTGAAAAGTATTTGAAAAGGCCCCGTGCGTTATGCACGGGGCCGAGTTCAGCTTTGACCCATACGGGGATAAATCAGATTAGGCATTTCAATCGGAGCGGGCGCCGGTATTCTGCGTGGAAAACGATTTGTACAGAGAAAGAGCATTGTTCTCATCGCATACGCCAAGAAATATTTCTTTCGCGTCATGGCAGCCTTGCTCTTTCAGTTGTTTTTGAAGCCATTTTAAATCGAGGCCCTTTCGTTTCAGATTGTCCTCCAGCACCCTGCCATCCATGATGATCTCGGTGTTGATGCTTTCCGGGGGCGGGACCAGCTCCAAATCCGCAGGATTCGCCGGGCGCTTCGTGCTGACCGGCAGCACGGAGAGCTTTCCATTATATTCCAAAACCGCAGTTTGAATGTCACTCAGATTAAAATATCCAACCTGCCGGCACATCATCATGAATTCCGTCAGATTCAGCTTCGCTTTTTTCAGGTTGTCACGGTAAATTTTTCCCCTGTCCATGAGGATTGTCGGCGAACCGTTGACATATTTTCGGGTCCTCGGCAGCTTGTTCGTTAAAATATCGAGTCCCAGCGCGACAGCGCCATAGACGAGCATGGCGGCCAACGGCTTCCACGGCGTTTCCAATTCCGTCGCAAGCTCCGCACCGATAGAGCCGATGGTGATTCCGGAAATATAGTCAAAAAAATCAAGCTGCGCGACTTCCTTATGCCCCATAACTTTTGCAATCAAAAACAGGGCGACAACGGACAGCGCCGCTGTCAATATCACTTGCAGTAATTCCATTATGGCCTCCGGGAATTTTTTTAGGAACTATGTATAAATTAACTGTGCAAAGCTTGCCCCCAGAAATCGTGACGGGCAAGGCGGAGGAAGGAGGCGGGCTGTCGCCCGGCGACCGACGACAACGCCCTTAGTGTTTCCCAAAAGCAGCGGGATAAACCGGACAATTATCCAGCCCGGCAACAGGGAACAGTTGGAAAAACCCGGTATTGTCAACAGATTGACGGCTCTTGTCCTGCAGCCTCACCCTTGCCGACACAAAGAGCGCTTCCAAGCTCTTGCGACTTGAAAGCGCCCTTTATGATTCATGGTATTTTTTCACAGCTCCGAGATTGCCGGCAGACGCTCTAATCAATCAACCGGCCGCTTGCCTCCCGGTAATTAAAGACCGGGCCATCCAGGCAGACGTAGGTACCGCCGATTTTACAGTGTCCGCACTTGCCGACGCCACAGGACATCTTGCGCTCAAAGGATACCCATATCTTTTCCTCAGACGCTCCGTTTTTGAGGCACTCCAACGCCGCAAAATGCATCATTACCGGCGGACCGACGATCACAATATTGTAGTCCTGAAAATCCCGGATGGGAATTTTCGGGATATGGACCGTCACCATGCCTTTCTCAAACCCGGGATATTCCTCCGTGTCCAGCGTCGGTATCATGTCGAAACGGGTCTTGAATTTCTCGATTTCGTCCCGAAAGAGTACCGCATTATGGTCTTTGAAGCCGGCGATGATGTGGACGGATTTGCACAGCTCCGGGTGGTCAAAGAAGTGATTTGCCAGCGTGAGGATCGGACTCATACCTGTGCCGCCGCAGATGATCACGAGGTCCTTGTACCGGAAGTCCCTTTCGGGAAAAGCGTTGCCGTAAGGGCCGCGCAGAAAGATATAATTGCCGGGGATCAGCTCAAAGATGGCTTTCGTAACGGTACCGGTATTGCGGATGGTAAATTCGACATAGCCGTCCCCGCGCCCGCTGGCGGAGATCGGCGCCTCTCCTACCTTTGGCAGGGACAGCATATAAAACTGTCCAAAGTCCGGCGTGGTATCCGCTTCCAGACGGAAGGTCCATTCCAGTGAGGTATGTTGATAAATGGACAGGATACGGTAAGGCTTCGGCTGTAAAATGTTATCTGTCATGCTTCCACCTCCTGCATCGCAATGAGCTGCTCCACCTCGTCGTGCAGACGGTTGACCGTATCGAGGAAGTCAATCTCCTCCGGACAGCGCAGCACGCAGCGCCCGCAGCCGACACACATATGCTCTTTTCCGCCAAAGCGGGTATTATAGTCAAATACCTTGTGAAGTGCCTTAAAACGCATCAGCTTTTCCGGCGTGGGCCGTGCCACATGGCCACCCGCTGTACGGGTAAACTCCGGAATCATGCAGGATGCCCAAACCCGTTTTCGCTCCCCTCTGCGGCTGTTCTCCTGATCGAGATAGTCTGCCGTCTCATAGCAGGAGCAGGTGGGACAGACCGTATTGCAGCCTCCGCAGGAAATGCAGCGGTTATTATAGTCCTTCCAGAATTCCAGGTCAAACACCTTCTGCAGGGACTTCACCGCGCCTACGCGGGGCAAATGGGCCTCGCGCGCATTTTGTTCCACAAAGCTTGGAGCGTAATCGCGTTCGCATACACCGGCGAAGCATGGAAGCAGCGCCTTGTCCCTGACCAGCATTTGCGTTCCGTCTGCCGAGACGCGGACTGCAAGCACATAATCCTCCGCCTTGTTTGTCCCCATGGAGACGCACCAGCAGCCTGGATAGCCGTTCTCAGGGCATTCCAGGAGAGCAAATCTGACACGGGACCGCTGTGCCGCGTAGTACAGGTCAGCCTGACCGCCGTTTTTCAGAAAAATGTTGTCCAGGCGGCGGATGGCGTTGATATCGCAGGGGTGGGCAAAAATGAGCAGCGGTTTTCCTGCCTCAGGTACTGCTGTGGAGTAGTTGTTCTCATCGAAGCGGAACAGTGTCTGGGAAATGGGATAGTATACCTCTTTCGGAGAGAAGTCCGACTGACGGTCGTTGACGAGCTCAGAAAAATGCTCCAGCTTCCGAAAGCGTACAGTGCCCTTTTCATCCAGCGCAGGGCCGTAAATATCGCAAATTTCCCTGAGCCGCTGAAAGGCTGCCTCCGTTTCCGCGCCCGTCAGGAAAAAACTGCGGGCAGCAGTATTTTGTATTTCCGGTGAAGCGACCGTGCTGCCGGTAAGCGGGACCGGTTTTTCGGCTTCATCCTCAAGGGCAGCGTCCACAAATACCCTGAGCAGACCGGCTGCAGCCTTGTAGAACCTCGTTTCCGCAAAACGTTCCACATCCTTGCAAAAGCGCGGCACCCAGTTTTGCAGATGCAGTCGGGCATATTCCGCCTGCTGTGCCGCATTCGGGAGAGCTGCCAGGTATTCCAGTTCTATGGAGATATGGTCCTCCATCAGATCGGCGGAGGATGCAGAGATTACCAGCGAAGCTTCCCGCAGCATTTCCCGCATCCGAGACCATGCGTCCTGCATGATGATGCCCTTTGGACTGGTGTATACCGACTCATAAGGAAAGGCTGCGGCGGCCTCCGCCAGCCCGGCGCCGAGAAAAACGCGGGCGTAATCTACGGCAAGCGCCTCCAGATCATTTTCACACACAGCGCCGGCTGCACTGTTCCAGTCCGAGCCTGCGTCCGTCCACGGTGCTGTCTCGGGGAAACGCACGGCTTTCACCTTTGCCAGCGTTTCTGCGTCCAGCTCCTGTGCAAACAAACGGCTCAGAAAATGGCACAGGCTCTGATTCATCTTCGATTCCCTCCTTTCCGCTTTTCGGCGATTTCCTCCAGCTCCTGCGGCAGCAGGTCACGCCACTGCTCGCGGCGGAGAATGTAGCGCCCGGAGGGGTGGTTTCCCTCGTCCCGCAGAGCAAAGACGTGATCTTCACCTGCCTCCCGGAGCAGTCTGGATACTTCGCTGTCCGGGTTGCTTACATCTCCGTAATGAAGCGCCTTACCGGCACAGTTGCGGACACATGCCGGAGCTTCTCCGTTGGCGCGGCTCTGGACACAGAGCGTGCATTTGTCCATTACGTTCCGCGTTTCAGAAAAAGTATTGACATGATAGGGACATGCACGGTTGCAGCTCTGACAACCGATGCACTTCTCTGTGTCCAGCAAAATCACACCGTCTGCTTCATTTTTGAAGATTGCGCCCGTAGGACATACACGCACGCAGCTTGGACTTTCGCATTGCTGGCACATGGCAGGAAGAAAGTACATGCTGAGTGCAGGGAAGGTTCCGAAGGGCCCGACCTGATGCACTTTAATGCGGTTCGTGCCGAGCGGTGTGCCGTTTTCCATGTGACAGGCCACTTGGCAGCCTTTGCACCCGATGCAGCGGTCCAGCTCCACTACAAATGCCAGCTGTTGTTTATATGCCATGTTCCGCCGCCTCCAATCTTGCATCCGTCTTGTCGTCCAGAGTCACGCCGTCCGCTCTGTCGCGCTTCCATGCTTCAGTGCCCACATCCTTTGTGTGCTCGGTGGGCTGCGCCAGCCACTTGGTGAAGTCGTCCGGTCTCGTCCAGATGCCCTCCGGCGCGCCCTCAGCCTTGTAAACCCTGACCAGATAGGCGCGGAGCGTATAGGTCCCCACCACATCGTTAAAGGGCGCGTCGGCCTTGGAGGTGATGTTGACGTTCATCTCTCTCCAACCGTGGGTGGGCGTGTCCAGCGTCTCCGGGTTCCAGAAGCGTTCCATGCAGACGCTGCCGGGCTTTATGCCCTCGGTCACCGCAACTACGCCCCGGGTTTTGCCGCGCTGGGATTCTACCCATGCCCAGTCGCCATCCTCCAGACCACACCGTACCGCGTCAACAGGGTTCATCCAGAGCTCCGGTACAGGATAGATTTCACGCAGCCAGGGCACGTTTCGCAGGGTGTTGTGATGGAAGAAGGGGACTCGCCCGTTGGTCATGACCAGCGGATATTCCGCTGCAAGCTCGCCCCGCGGGCTCTCGTGAGGTTCGAGATAATAGGGCAGCGGCTCATAGTCCACGCTGGCCGGGGGCAGCTCACACTTGGCAAAGGGCTTTCCGGTACGTCCCAGCGTAATCATACTTTCCAGATAAACCTCGCATTTTTTTGAGGGTGTGGGGAACCCCTTGGGTTTTCCGGTTTTCTCGTCTGTCTGCCTGTAGACGTAATAGGATTTCCATTCCTCTTTCGGCAGATAGGTGTATGGCGTGACCTTCTTCAGTTGCTCAAAATTCAGCCCCACACGGCTGAGAAAATGATCCCAGAGCTCCTCGACGCTGTCCCAGTAGGGAAGGTCTTTTCCCATGTAAGCGGCGTCAAAGGCTTTCCGGCAAGCCTCGTGTCCCAGTTCCCCACAGCGTTTGGCCAGCTTGGACCAGATCAGGGTCTCGTCCATCGTCTCCCAAACATGAGCGCAGGCCTGCCGCGCACAGAGGGTGTTGCAGGTTTCAACGATCATATTGGTTTCCAGCCATTCCTCTGTTGGCAGCAGAATATCCGCATAGGCGGAAAAGGACGTGGGATACATGTACATGTGAACAATGAAGTCCAGCTCGTCAATGGCCCGTCGCACCTTCTGGCTGTCTGCCACTGCGGCCATTTTGTTGCCGCTGCGGTCGATCCAGACCCGGGGCTTGTAGGGCTTTCCCGTGAGAATCGCGTCAAAAATACTGGTGGGGTGTCCTGCAAACCAGATGTGCAGGCCCTTGTGCTCGATGCCGCCGAGACGCTTCTTTAATTGCTCGTCCGGCAGACGGTCTGCCGCAATGGGAACCGGGTAGTTGGGCATGTCGAAGACCCCGCTGGTGCGGAACCGCTGCAGCAGTGTCCCGGGCTTTTCCACGTTGCCCATCAGAAGGTCCAGCGTACAGGCTGCCATGGCAGCCTGCTCACTATTGGGGGTCTGGTCTGTCGCCACGCCGATGGCAATGGCACTGGGTGTGTTCTCCGCGTAGAGACGGATCGCTTTCTCGATGTGCGTCGGGTCGAGCTCACAGATTTCAGCGGTTTTTTCCAGTGTATACGCCTCCACCCGCTCCCACAGAAGCTGCCATCCGGTTTTGTAAATCCGCCCATTGACCTCAAAGCTCCCATTCAGGGCAGGGGAGAGGCTTTCATCGTAAGGATAGGACAGCGGACGGGCGGAATTGGTGTTTGTATCCCAGACCATAAAGGTGTCGGGAAGATCGGGGCTGTCACTGGTTTCGGCACGCCAAAAGTATTTCGTCTCAACATCCACCAGATAGGGCAGGTTTGTCCAGCGCAGTACAAAATCCCTGTCATAGAGCTTCTGCTGCATGATAAAACGAATCCAGCCCATCAGCAGTGCGACGTCCGTGCCAGGACGTACAGGGAGCCACGCGTCACTTTTTGCCGCGTCCGGGGTCAGACGCGGGTCCACCACCACGGTTTTGACGCCGTTTTCCCGCAGATCAACTACGGCTCCGCCGCCGCTGGCGGGACAGGACCAGCTTGGGTCTGTACCCCAGAGCACCAGGGTTCGGATGGGCGTATCAAGGGTATCGTAGATTTCCAGTGCGTTGGAGTCTGCAATGGAGGGATCAACCCCACCATACATCATCGTATAGGCCAGCACCCGGGGCAGATAGCACTGAGCGCAGCCTGGCTCAAACCAGTTGGGTGTGCCGAAAATGTTGCAGAAGCGGGCAATGGACCAGATCTCAGGGTTCCCGCCGCCGCCTGTAGAGCAGAACACCGCCTCTGCGCCGTACTTTTCTCTCGTTTCCATCAGCTTACGGGCAATTATGTCGATGGCTTCATCCCAGGAGATGCGTTTCCATTTGTTCTCGCCCCGCTTGCCCACGCGGAGCATGGGATACTTGTTTCGGTTCGGGTGATAGAGCGCCTGGATACCACTGAGTCCTTTGGCGCACATCCGTCCCTTGCTCATCCGGTCTGCCGGGTTACCCTCCACTCTGACCACGCGTCCATCCCGCACCGTGGCGATGACGCCGCAGTTGGCAATGCATGCGCGGCAGCAGGTCTTGATTTTGCGCTCGCCGGTGTCCGAAGGCTCCTGCGTCCTCTCTGCGCGGCGGAGCAGGGCAGCAGAGCTGTCAAAAACATCCAGCCCGGTAATTGCAGTCTGAGGCAAAAAAACTCCCCCTTTCCCTGTCTGTCATAAAAACTGCAAATCTATAGTAAACGACAAAATATTTGTCGTTTACTATAGTTGCCATGTCATTTAACGCCGCTCTGCGGCGTTAAATGACGGCTGAAATGAAAATATAATCACGACATTTATGTCGTGATTATATTATATATGACCAAGGGAAGTTTTTCAAACGAAACAATTTCATAGATGTGAGAAAATAATTCACTGTCCGTCTTGAAGCGGGCCTCAGAACAGGGCCAGGAAATCCTGCAGCTCCGGCCTTTGAAGGGCCTTGTTCCAAATCATGGCGACGCCGCTGCGGGTTTCGGCAATTGGCCTGTAAACCAGCGATGCCAGGCCGTAATCTCTGTGAAATTGGTCACAGATAAAAACGTCCGTGTCATGGTGCAAGCGATAGACCTGTGAGTTTGCATTTGCAGTTTGAAAGACAATCCTCGGCTGCTTTTCAGCCCGGGCAAACAGATCGTGAAGCATGTGATTGTACGTAGGGAGATAGAGGTCGGATATAACCACGAGATTCATCTCAGCCAGATCATGGATCGAAAGCTCCTCCCTATCCGCAAGAGGGTTTGTGGGGAGCATACAGACTGTGTGAGGGCATTCATGGATGATCTGAATACCACAGTCAGGCCAGGTGCCGTATTCTGCTTCATATCGAACCGTAAAAGCCACGTCAAAGGCGCCTTCCAAAAGCCTTTTCCGCAGCTGATCCGTTGGGATGCTTTCAATCTCAACCTCACAGCTGGGATGCGCCGCATAAAAGCGGCTTAAATAGTCCAGAAGATATGTCTCCGGGCGATGGGAGTCCAGAGTGCCGATCCGTATGGAATTTTGGCTTCCACCCGGGTATTTTCGGGCTTCGTACAGGGACTGTTCCACATCGCGCAACAACTCCTTCCACCGCAAGTAGAGATATTTTCCCGCCTCGGTAAGCGTCAAATTCTTCCCTTCACGGGAAAAAAGCTGAATCTCAATGCTGTTTTCCAGACTTTGAATACTCTTGCTGAGCGCCGACTGCGTCATGTCAAGGTATCTCGACGCGCTGGAAAAGCTGCCCGACTCCACGACCTGAATGAAATACCAAATCTGAATGAAACTGAAATTCATATACCGCAAACGCATTTTTTCTCCCTCCAGGCAGACAATTTTAACCACATGCCATCTGCGCTTTGACTGAGCGGAACAATCAAGCCATACCAGAATCCGGACAGGAAATTTCAGCAATTCGCTCAATGATTTGATGCAGCTCGCCTGCCAGCCTGGAATCTGCCGCCTGATACAGCATCTCCTTGCCGTCTCTGCGAGAAACAACAAGCCCGGCCGATTTCAGCAGCCTGAGATGATGAGAAACCGCGGGACTGGACATTTTGACATATGCAGCTATATCAGCCACACATTCTTCGGTGTGGCACAGCAGCCAGAAGATGCGAAGCCTGGAAGGGTCACCCAGCTGTCCCAGCGCATGTGAAACAACCTGAATTGCCTCCTCGGAGGGCATCGCCTCAAAAATATGCTGCTGAGACAGGGTATCACTGTGTTCATGCGGCAAATTGATTTTCTGTTCCATTTTTCTGCCTCCTTTACTGATTCCGGGTCTTCAGCTGGAAGATCGTGCTGTAGGGTATTATATACGATTTGCAGAAAAGTGTAAAAAGTTTTTTGAAGGGAGTTGACAAATTGCGCATAAAAGAATATGATAGGTATAACAATTAAACATATATTTAATTGTTTAATATTTTATAAGGGGGAATGAGACATGAAAAAAAGCTATAAGATTGACGTGGACTGCGCCGCATGTGCGGACAAGATGGAGGTCGCTGCAGGCAAAACGCCTGGTGTAAAGAGTGCGAGCGTGAACTTTATGGCACTGAAGATGAAAGTAGAGTTTGAGGATGGAGCGGATCCGGCCTCCGTTATGCAGGAGGTTCGCAAAAACTGTAAGAAGATAGAAAGCGACTGCGAAGTGTTTCTTTGAAGCGCTGCACGGGGGCATGTGCCCGGACGGAAGGGGAAGCGGAGATGAATCCAAAGCAAAAAAAGAACCTGGTGCGTATTCTGGCTGCCGGCTTGATGACGGTGGCGCTGCACTTTTTGCCGGTAACGGGTCTCCTTCGATTTTTGCTGTATATGCTGCCATACGGGATCGCGGGCTATGATATTCTGTTCAAGGCAATATGCGGGATCAAAAACAGGCAGCCCCTGGACGAGTGCCTGCTGATGACGGTTGCGACGGCAGGGGCGATTGTACTCGCTCTGTACCAGAGAAGCGGGGATTATGTTGAAGCAATCGCTGTGATGCTGTTTTATCAGATCGGTGAGTGGTTTCAGAGCTTCGCCGTGGGAAAGAGCCGCAAAAGTATTGCTGAGCTGATGGATATTGCGCCCGACTATGCCAACGTTGAGACAGAGAACGGCCAGCTGGAGCAGGTGGACCCCGACGAGGTTGCGGTCGGCACAATCATTGTCATCCGGCCTGGCGAGCGTGTACCAATTGATGGAGTTGTAGTGAGCGGAACCTCCTCCCTGAATACCGCGGCCTTGACGGGGGAATCCGTGCCGAGGGATGTGGCGGAGGACGACGAAATCTTCAGCGGCTGTATCAACCTCAGCGGACTTCTCAGAGTACAAACCTCAAAGGAGTTCGGGGAGTCCACAGCCTCCAAGGTGTTGGAGCTGATTGAGGACGCAAGCCTGCATAAGTCCAGGTCCGAGAGCTTTATTTCGAAATTTGCCAGAATCTATACTCCCGCAGTGGTTGGAGCTGCGCTTGCGCTTGCGCTGATCCCGCCCATCGTGCTGCTGCTGACAGGCAGTAAACCGCTGTGGGGGACATGGATTTACCGGGCGCTCACGTTTCTTGTTATCAGCTGCCCCTGTGCGCTGGTTGTGAGCATACCGCTCTCGTTTTTTGCCGGACTCGGCGCAGCAAGCCGGCAGGGGGTGCTGATCAAAGGCTCCAACTATCTTGAGCTGCTTTCCGAGACCAGAACGGTGGTGTTTGACAAGACGGGCACACTGACCAGGGGTGTATTCGAGGTGACGGCAGTCCATCCGGACAATATGGACGAAAAGCAGCTCCTGCATCTTGCTGCCCACGTGGAACGATACTCCAGGCATCCGATTGCAGCCTCCCTTCGAGCTGCTTATCCCAACGAAGCGGATAACTGCTCTGTAGAGAACATCGTCGAGATTGCGGGACATGGTATTACCGCGAACGTGAACGGGGATACAGTCGCGGTGGGAAACGGAAGGCTGATGGACCGGGTCGGAGCAGTCTGGCGCTCCTGCCATAAGGACGGTACGATACTTCATGTGGCAATTAACGGTGCCTACGCCGGCCACATTGTCATCTCTGACGTGATCAAGCCCCACAGTGCCCTGGCCATCCGGGAGCTCCGAAGAAACGGTATGGAACAGGCAGTCATGCTTACCGGCGACGGGAAAGCAGTTGCCGAGGGGGTTGCGGCTGAGCTCGGAATAGATCGGGTATACAGCGAGCTGCTGCCGCAGGATAAGGTAGCGAAGGTGGAGGAACTGCTTGCCGAACGTGAAACGAAAAGAGAGAAGCTGGCCTTTGTAGGAGACGGAATGAACGATGCGCCGGTGCTCGCGCGTGCGGACGTGGGAATCGCGATGGGAGGCATAGGCTCAGACGCTGCAATCGAGGCGGCGGATATTGTTCTGATGGATGACGATCCCCTGAAAATATCGACAGCGGTTCGGATATCCGGGAAATGCCTTCGCATCGTGCGGGAGAACATCTTTTTTGCTATCGGCATCAAGCTTATATGTCTAATCCTCGGTGCATTTGGAATTTCAAATATGTGGTTTGCAATCTTTGCAGATGTAGGCGTTATGGTGCTTGCCGTGCTGAATGCAATTCGGTGCATTCATATCCAATAAAAATGCTCTCTGAGCAATCATATAAGAGCCTGTTTCATATCTCAGCGTGTGCGGATTTTCGAGCGGATTTTTGCTAATCTGCCCAAAGGGCACGAGCGGCGTGAATCCGCAGGAATCCTTTGCGGATTTCACGCGGCCCATCGAAGGGGCCGCGTGGCGGACGCGTTTCCTTTTCAGTCCGGCAAGCTTTGTGCAGGTTCATTATGCACAGCTCCTTAATTGGCCGCGAGGAAAAGATTGGTATCCTCTGCAAAATTCTTTACGCTGTAGCACACCAGAAGCTGATCGAAGTTCTGCTGCTCCAAATAGGAACGAAGACTTGATTTGTAATACCGCAGGTCCAGAATATGAATTTCTGAGAAATGGGGGAAAAGGAAGGGGCTGAGGCAGTCCATATAAGAATCGCGCAAAATCAGCAGCTTTGGTCCGGCATTTCCCGTGCGGATGGTTAGCAGCGGCGTGTTTCCGCCGTAAAAGTATGCGTATTTATCAACGGTCTCCAGGCTGCTCTGATCATAGAGCGTCCCCTCCACAGGGGCGCCCTGGGGAAAAGTCGTGATGACGGCTTCACCCTGCTCCACATAAGCAGAGATGCTGTCCGGAGCCACCCAGGAGAAGCCGGAGGAGGACCAGGTCGTGCCGTAGAATTCTTCAGTTACCACATTTTGCCGGTAACTGCTCAGGTCTTCAGGGGAGAAGCCCATGGCCTCTGCCAATGCAGTATAGCCATAATATGCCCCCAAGGTGGTCCAGTGGTGGTCTGTACGATAATAGATAGGCTCATCTCTGTGGGAGGCCAGGGCGGAGCAGATGTCCGCCGTTTTCCCGGAAAAAGCACTGTAGGCCTGCTCAATCGTAGCAAGCTGGCTGTCGTTGGGGGCACCCTCCGGCAGCAGATCAGACCATATCTCTGCGGCGGTCGGGATCAGCGCAAAAAACACCGGTATTCCCGCATTTTCTGCCAGCGTATTAAAAGCGCTTACGTTGCCGGATATGGATGCCTCTGCCGGCGCGGTATAGGGCTCAATCAGGGTTTCACCGCTGCAAAGGTAGATACCGTTGTTCTCATCCTTCCCGGTAAGGAGCTCCGAGCGGGCTTTCAGGGTGATCCAGGCGTCCCGGAAAGGAAACTGGTCATTGACATATGCCTCCGCCTGAGTGGTAAAGCGCCCGGAAAACAGTGCGGAGAAGCTGAATCTCGGCAGGGTTTGCAGGCTCTCCCGCCCGGAAAGCGTCTTGTCCGGCAATGCGAGATGCAGGACAAGCAGCGTCCCGAGAAAAATCAGAAATACGAGAATCTGTGCCAGCGCGGCACGATTTTTTTTTGCTGTTTTGATGTGCTTTCCCTTGTACATTGTACTCCTCCGGTCAGAATCGGAAATACAAAAACGGATTATAGGTAGCGTCAACCAGATAGGCCGTAGACAGCACCAGGCCCGCCGCGATCAGTACAGGAGTCAGTGCCGCGCGCAGGGCAGGGGAGAGACGGTCATACACGGCCTTTCCCAGCGGCGTGCTGGCGGCGGCAGCGAGCAGGAAAAGGAGCGCATAGTTCTTCAGATAGAACAGGTCAGTTTGATTCAGCAGACCCGCTCCGCCCCCGAACATGGCACGATAATACCCAAAAGCGGCAGCCATGCTGTCCAGATCAAACATTACCCAGCCGCAGATGGCTACAACCAGTGTGTAGATTGTGGCGACAACGGGAGCTTTTTCCAGCGGCTTGAGAAGAAAGGCCTTTTCAAGCATCAAAAACACTGCATAATATAAGCCCCAGCAGAGAAACGTCCAGTTTGCTCCGTGCCAGAAGCCGGTGAGCGCCCAGACGATGAGAATGTTTAAAAACTGCCGCGGCAGTCCCCTGCGATTTCCGCCCAGAGGAATATAGACGTAGTCCCGGAACCAGGTGCCGAGACTGATATGCCATCGCCTCCAGAACTCCGTGACACTGCGGGAGATGTAGGGATAATTGAAGTTTTCAAGAAATTCAAAGCCCAGCATCCGCCCCAGCCCGATGGCCATATCAGAGTAACCGGAGAAATCGAAATATATCTGCAGCGTAAAGGCGACAATGCCCATCCAGGCGCCAAGCACCGTCAGGGTCTCGGGGCTTTTGGCGGAATAGATGTCCCAGAGCATACCGATATTGTTAGCAATCAGAACCTTCTTCGCCAGCCCCACCATAAAACGCCGGACCCCGGAGGCAAATTGTTCTACGCTGCCGGCACGAAAGTTCAGCTGGCTGGCCACATCCTTATACCGCACGATGGGACCGGCAATCAGCTGAGGAAACAGCGCCACAAAGGTGCCGAAGCTGATAAAGCTCCGCTGGGGCTCGCTGTCGCCGCGATAGACGTCGATGGGATAGCTCATGGTCTGGAAGGTATAGAAGCTGATGCCAATGGGCAGGGTGAGCCCAAGTGTAGGAATATCCAATCCCGGAAGCAGGCTCAGAGTGGAAGCAAAGAGGTCGTAATACTTAAAAAACCCCAGCATCGCCAGATTGACCGCAATATCCGAGATCAAAATCATTTTTGCCCGCTTTTGGGCAGCGATGCGATAATTTCCGATCAGCAGTCCGGCGAAAAAATTGACCGTGATGGAAAAGAGCATCAGAAGAATATAGACCGGTTCTCCCCAGCCGTAAAAAACCAGATTGACGATAAACAGCCACAGATTCCGCTGCTTTCGCGGCAGAAGGCAGTATACTGCCAGAACAACAGGGAAGTAGAGGAATAAAAACAATGTGCTGGAAAAGATCATGTTTTCGTTTTTCCTTTTTCCGGAGGCCGGGAGGAAAGCTGCTCCTTTGAGGCGCTCCTGTGATTCCCCGGCTGGAAGGAGCCAAGGGGATTTGCTGAGGCTGCGATACGCAGCTCAGAGTTATCCACATGGGTGTAAATCTGTGTGGTATTCAGGTGCTCATGTCCCAGCACCTCCTGCAGCGTGCGCACATCCACGCCGTTTTGCAGCATCAGAGTCGCGGCAGTATGGCGCAGCTTATGGGCAGAATACTTTTCTGCATCCAGACCTGCCCGCAGCAGATGCTTTTTTACCAGCGCATGGACGGTTTCCCTGCTGATGCGCAGCTTTCGGTTGGAGAGAAACAGGGCGCTGGTCTGGGCCTGAATACCGTTGCGTACCACCAGATAGTCGTTGATCGCAGAGGCAGTTGCATCGTTGAGGTAGACCACGCGCTCCTTGTTCCCCTTGCCGAGGATACGGAGATTGTCTGTGCGAATATCTGTCAGGTTCAGCCCCACAATTTCCGAGATACGCAGCCCGCAGTTCAGGAAAATGCATAGAATACAGTAGTCCCGCTCCCGATTGGCCCCATCGACAGCACTGAGCAGCTTCTGGCTCTCAGAGAGGGAGAGATAGCGGGGAAGTGTTTTGGGCAGCTTGGGGGAATCCAGATCCTGAACCGGATTTTCCTGCAGCAGCTTTGCCTTGACGGTAAGATATTTATAAAAGCTTTTAATTGCTGCAATTTTCCTGGCCCGGGACGCCGGCCCAATACCAAATTCCTTCTCGCGGCTGTGCTGATTTTTAATCCGGTCCCGGCTGAGGAAGGAGAGAAATTCATATACCTCAGAAAGTGTTACCGTTTTTACAAAATCCAAGTCCACGTCACGGATGTCGATGTCCTCCAGCTCTGTTGTGCGGGGAACTGTCCCGCGATGGATTTTTAAATACCGGAAAAAGGTGCGGAGATCCAGATAGTACTCGTCCACTGTCCGCTGAGAGTGGCCCTTAATGGTCTCGTGATAGGTCAGAAAATCACGCAGAATCTTTGGCGCGTCGCTTCTGTAGTTCATACTGTTGCCATCCTGAGGGGAGGACGCGGGTGGGCGTCCTCATATATTTTGTTTAATCTTAATTGTTTTTTCTCTCCGCGTCAATATCTGAATGCCAGAACCTACAGAAATTGCAAAAGATATTTTTTAGCTCTTGACAAGATTTCCTCTTTTTTATATTATACTCTGAGTAGGCGGCCTGCCCGGCCGCGTATCTTTCAGGTCCTGCGACAGAGTACCGGAGAGGTATTCTGCTTTTTTTTCGATTACGGATGCTTCCGCTTTTGTTGCATTCAGGAGGTGTTTTTCATGTATGATGTGAATATGGCGTCCAGGATGGAGACCATTCATTCCGACATTCGCGGCGGTGCCTATTTTGAGGCGAACCGTATGATTGCCGAGGGTATCCCGGTATTGAAGCTGAACACGGGCAATCCCGGTGCCTTTGGCTTCAAAATGCCAACCAGCGTGCGCACGGTTCTGACAGACAATCTGGAAAAGGCTGTGCCCTACTGCGAGGTGAAGGGAATGCCGGAGGCAAGACGGGCTGTACTGAACTATCAGGTGCGCCGGGGCTTCCAGAATATCACCACGGATGACATCTTTATCGGAAACGGTGTCAGCGAAATTGCGAGCATGATCGCCACGGCAATGTTTGAATACGGTGACGAGGTGCTGATTCCAGCACCCAGCTATTCCCTTTGGACCAACGTTACCATTATTGCCGGCGCCCGCCCGGTGCTCTACACCTGTGATGAGAGCAGTGACTGGTATCCCGACGTAAAGGACATGCGCAGCAAGATCACCAGCAAGACCAAGGCAATTTTGCTGATCAACCCCAACAACCCCACCGGCGCAGTATATCCCGACGAGCTGCAGATGGAAATCATCAAGCTGGCGAGGGAGCATCATCTGGCAATCCTTTCGGATGAAATTTATGACCGGCTGGTGATGGACGGGCTGCCCCACAATTCTGCAGCTGCCCTGGCGCCGGACATGCCCATTGTCACCTTCAACGGTCTGAGCAAGAGTCACGTGATTTGCGGCTTTCGCTGCGGCTGGATGGTGATCAGCGGTCCGGATAAGTTTAAGAAAAGCGTGTCTGACACGGTACACAAGCTGGCCTCCATGCGTCTGTGCGGAAATGCTCTGACGCAGCTGGTGATTCATGCCGCTCTTGCCGACGAGGATTCCACCCGGGCAATGCTCTGTCCCGGTGGCAGACTCTATGAGCAGCGCGAGGCCACCTGTGCGGCCCTGGACAAGATCCCCGGCATCAGCTATGTTAAGAATCACGCTGCCTTCTATCTCTTTCCCAGGATTGATACGGAGAAATTCAATATCACGGACGATCGGCAGTTCGCGCTGGATGTGCTTCACGGGACGAATGTGCTGTTTGTCCCAGGCAGCGGGTTTGATTGGCCGCGGCCGGACCATTTCCGCATTGTGATGCTTGCCCACTCTCAGACCATGACCAAGGCCATGGAGGATTTGGGAAGGTTTTTGGAGACCTATCGACAGGAATGAGGCCGGCTTGACAGTTGCCGGAAAATGACGGCTGAAACGAAATTATAGTCACGATATTTATGTCGTTGACCATAAATTATGCAATAATACGTGTCCCGTCCGAAAGGGCGGGACACGTATTATTGTTATTACCCCTTTACTCCGCCGCTGGTGAGACCGGAGACAAGATACTTTTCGATGAACATGAACAGTATGACAACGGGGATCGTGGCCAGGAGGGAGGCTGCAAACAGGTATTGCCACTCAATCATATTGAAGGAGGAAAACTGGGTAATCCCCACTGTAATGGGGCGATTTGAGGCGGTAGAGATCAGTACGGTGGAAATGGTATATTCATTCCAGGCGTTGATGAACACAAAAATCAGTGCAGTCACAATCCCAGGCGCAGCCATGGGAAGCAGTACCCTGGTGAGAGATTGCCGGGTGTTGCAGCCGTCAATCAGTGCGGCCTGTTCCATCTCCGGGGAGATGGAGATGAAGGTTCCGCGCAGAAGCCAGATGGCAAAGGCCTGGTTGAAGGCGGCATTGATCAGCATTAGCCCCAGAACACTGTCATTGAGATGCAATGTGCTCATCAGCTGGGCAATCCCGATCAGAAGCACCACGGGGGAGAACATCTGGCTCATGATAACAAAGCCCAGGAAGATTGACTTGCCCTTGAATCGCATTCTGGCCATTGCGTAGGCGGCGGGAATGCCGCAGAGCATGGCGATCGCCGTGGCGCCGCCGGCCACCAGGAGAGAATTCAGCAGATACCGGGGGACGCCCCTGTTGATGATGTCTGTCAGATTCTGGAATATCCATTTTGTGGGAAAGAGATGCAGGAAATACATGTCTGTGGTCTCGGCATTGGAACGGAATGCGGTAATCAGCATGACATAGTAGGGATACAGGGTCACCAGACACAGCACGGTGACAAAGAAATACAGCAGGCCCCGCAGCAATGCCGGCCGAACTGCTCCGAAGCGGAGCTGTACCGCACTGAGCAGCATCAACAGCGCAGCCGGAAGCAGCAGCCAGATCATTCCTGACACCTGAAACACCAGCCCCTTGAGCACTGCATCCATGCGATCTACGGCAGTTCCGCCGAAAAGGAAAGCATCCATGGCGCTCCAGGCGTTTTCCTTTCCCTCCGTCAGCAGCTCTGCGCTGTAAAGGGAGAGCTTGCGGGAAAAGAAATAGGTGTTCATCATCACAAACACAGGTATCAAAAAGAGTGCCAGCACACCCAGCGCACAGGCTGCGGAACGAAGCGCCCGGGCTCGGGGGTCCAAATGCTTGTGCACAGTGTCTGCCGAGGGGATTGTCCCGGCCAGGGCGCAGAGGAAGGACAAAGCCAGCAGCAGGGTGATGCAGCGGAATATATGCGCGGAGGGTAGCGCGCTGGAGAAAAAAGACCAGAGATTCTTTCCGATGGTTTCGCTGATGGTAAAGGTCATCAGAGAGGTGGTCTCGCCCTTGGAGTTGGTGCGGAGGGTCTGGTCCTCCCGAATCTCCACAGAGAAGCCCTGAGCACGGTATTCCTCTGCTGCGGTGTTTACCTCCTCCATTGCCGCGGTATATTTGTCATCGCCCGGGAAGGTGTTTGAGGACTTCTTTGTATATACATTTGCGTCAAAGGAGTACAGCGGCAGGCTGAACAGCACTGCGCAGAGAATCAGACCAACCAGCATCAGCTCCAGCGCGATGCGGTTTTGTCTGGAAAACGCGGCATTCTTCATCCTTCCTCCTCCTTCCGCATGACAAAGAACATATAAGCACCTGCACAGAGACAGAGGATCAGAAAGCCGATCACGGAAAGCGCCGTCGCCGGACCCTTTTTACGGTCGTAGAAGCTCAGCATGTACAGAAACGTAATCATCGTGTCCGTTTTGTTGGCCGGGGCGCCCTTGGTCATGGTATAGACAATGGGGAAGGAATTGAAAACATAGATGATATTCAAAACTGTGCTGACTGTGAGGGAGGGGCGCACCAGCGGGAGCGTGATATTCCACAGCTTGGACCAGAAGCCGGCGCCGTCCATGGTCGCTGCCTCATAGAGGGAGCTGTCGATGGACTGCAGGCCGGATAATACGCAAAAGGTGACAAAGGGAACGGTAACGAAAATGCCCACAGCGCATTCCCACACAAATTCCACCTGGTAGCTGGAGCGCCAGTTGATCGCCTGACGAATTATCCCAAGATTCAGAAGAAGATTGTTCAGATTGCCGTATTCATACTTGATAATATAATTCCATACGCTGGCCTGGATTACCAGGCTGGTGGCCCAGGGGAAAATCAAAATGGCCCGGACAATTTTGCGTCCATGGAATCTTTGGTTGATGACCAAAGCGATGATGAACCCAAAGAGGGTGGAAAGTCCCACGACGGACAGCACCCACCAGAGGGTATTGCGCATGACGGTTTTGAACGCGGGAAGGGAAACCGCGTCAGAATAATTCCGAAAACCGATAAAATCTCCGACAATGCCGGCCTTGGAAATCTCACTGAAGGAGAGACGAAAGACAATGAGAATCGGATAGACCACAAAGACTGCGATGAGCACAATGCTGGGCAGCAGCCAAAGATAGGGCCTCCATTTTTTTCCTGTCAGGTTAGCCATAAGACTTACCCCCCTTGTTGCCTCGGCAAAGAATGATGATTCTGATGCTTATACCAGTCTTCATGAAGACTGCATAAGGCGCGTTTTGCGCGGTGCTTTTTCGCCAAACGGAGCTGTGAATGAAAGGCGGACCCGGCGAAACGTCGGGCCCGCCCGGGCGCGTCTGAGTGGTCTGCTGGGGCTGTGTCAGGGGAGAGGCAGATGCTCAGCCCATGAGCTGTGCCTGGAGTGCATCCAGCTCGCTTCTCACGTCTCCTCCCGCCAAAGCATTCTGCTCGGCGGCGATAACACCCTGCTTCACCTGATCCCATTCCGCCTTGGCTGTGGGATAGAACTGGCAGGAATCCAGCACATTCAGCCATGCCGCAAAGGAGTCGTCAGAGGCGACGAGAGCGGCAACAGCGGAGTTGACTGCGGGAAGGAAGCCCTCCATGCTGACCCAGCCTACATAGTTTTCGGGATCATAGAAGAATTTGAGGAACTTGCCGATGGCCTCATTGCGGGCGGCCTGATCCGGAGCGGAATCGTCCTTGAAGGCCATAACGCGGTCCATGACACCCACAGAGGATCCGGTCTTGCCCTCGTTGGCGGGCAGAGCGGCAGTAGCCATGTTGATGTTTCCGCCCTTGTCAGAGACATAGGTGGGCAGCTGGTTCGGTGCAATGACCATGGCCAGCTTGCCGGCGGCAAACATATCCTGCAGGTCATAGCGGGTCTGGGTTGCGGGATTGGGGTTAGTGAACCCATCGCTGACCAGACTAATGGCGTATTCAATTGCCTCGACGTTCTCATCGGAGTTGACGGCCCAGTCGCCGTTATCGTCAACAAAGCCACCGCCATTGCCCCAGGTATAATAGGCAAAGGCTGCCTGGCCCTCGTCGGTGGTCATGTCGATACCCCAGGGATAGACCTCACCGTCATAATAGTCCAAAATCGCCTGGGATACATCCTGCAGCTCGGCCCAGGTGGACGGGACCTCAACACCGACCTCCTCCAGCATGTCGACATTATAAAACAGTGCGCGGGCGCTGGCCAGATCGGGTACTGCCCACACGGTGCCGTCGATGACGGACTGGTCGATAAAGGAGGGGAAGAAATCGTTCAGGAGATCGTCAGGGCAATAATCCTTTACGGGCAGCAGAAGACCCTCATTGGCATAATTTGCGAACACATCAATGTTCAGAATATCCGGCGCGTTGTTGTTGGCGATGCGGGTGTCCACCACCGTATAGACATCATTCCAGCTCACAACTTCGAGATTCAGCTTGACGCCGGGATTTTCAGACTCAAACTTATCCACAAAGTTGGTGCCGTTCATGCCTTTGCCCAGGAACCAATCGTTGGTGTTGGGACCGTACTGGCATATGATAACATCCAGAGTGATGCTATCTCCGCCGTCAGATGCCTCCGCGGGAGCTTCTTCGGCCTTCGGAGCCTCGGTGGCGGCAGGCGCCTGTGTTGCAGCCGGGGCGGCCGTCGCAGCGGGTGCCTGCGTGGCTGCAGGGGTGCTGCCTCCGCCGCAGGCTGCCAGCCCAAGCGCCATGACAAGCGCGAGAGCCAGTGCAAGTGTCTTTTTCATTTTTCCTGTTCTCCTTCAAATTGAATTGTCACTTGGAGGTGACACAGTTATTATAGTGCATCTTCATCAACTTGTCAATAATCGCGGATAAAAATACGGCGCGCTCCGTGCATTCAGCACAAAACGCGCCGGCTGTTACAAAAAGCCGGGGAAGTGGATTACACATCCTTTGGAAAGCCGTTTGGGTTATTCTTTTGCCAGTTCCAGCTGTCCCGGCACATTTCCTCAATTCCGAATTCAGCCTTCCAGTCCAGCTCCCGCGCAGCCTTACCGGGGTCACTCCAGCATTCGGCAATGTCTCCTGCGCGGCGGGGCTGAATCACATAAGGGATAGTGAGGCCGTTGGCTTTTTCAAAAGAGCGGACAACGTCCAGAACGCTGTAGCCCCGACCGGTACCCAGATTATAGATAGCCACACCACAGCTGCGCTCTATTGCCTGCAGAGCCTTCACATGGCCCCTTGCCAGATCTACAACATGGATATAATCCCGGATACCGGTGCCATCGGGGGTGGGGTAGTCGTTGCCGAAGATATTCAGCTGCTTCAGCTTGCCCACAGCCACCTGAGTAATATATGGCATGAGATTGTTGGGAATACCGTTGGGATCCTCTCCGATGAGACCGGAGGGATGGGCGCCGATAGGATTGAAATAGCGGAGCAGCACCACGTTCCAGGGCGCGGCATTGCCGTTTTTCAGATCAGCAGTGTGCAGATCCATCATAATCTGCTCCAGCATACTCTTGGTCTGCCCGTAGGGATTGGTACAGTGGCCTTTGGGGCACTCCTCGGTGATGGGAATTACAGCGGGATCACCATACACGGTGGCGGAGGAGCTGAACACAATACTTTTGCAGCCGTGGCGGCGCATCACGTCCAGCAGAACCAGGGTGCCGTTGATGTTGTTGTCATAATATTCCCAGGGCTTGGAAACAGACTCTCCCACTGCCTTGAGTCCCGCAAAATGGAGGCAGCAATCAAAGGGGAAGGGGCCCGCCTCGGCAAACACCCGCTCCAGCCCGGAGCGGTCCCGAATATCCACCGGGTAAAAGGGAATGCTGCAGGGCATGCCTGTCTCCTGCTCCACGATTTGCTCCACACGCTTCAGTGCGACAGGACTGCTGTTGCAAAGATTGTCCACCACCACGGCCTCGTGTCCTGCCAGCAGGAGCTCAATTACCGTGTGGGAACCGATAAAGCCTGCTCCGCCGGTTACCAGAATCTTCATAGGGATATGTCCTCCTGTTCGTTTGTAATATGGTTCTCTTTATGCTTCCGCCCGGGCAGCCGGACTGGAGGCAGCCCGTAAGCGGTATTTTCGTGCATATTCCTTATAATATCTGCGGAATTCCGGATCTCCTGCTTTCAGCCTGGCCTCGTATACGTGAGGCTCATATTCCGCGTGGCCGAGCTGCAGTACGCTCATGGCGATGTTGTCACAGTGGTCAGAAGCCCGCTCCAGATTTGTGAGAATATCCGTGAGAATAAAGCCGAACGTAACGGAATACTCTCCGGCCTTCAGACGGTCAATATGCCGCCTGCGCAATTCCTCACAGAGCTCGTCCACAACCTCCTCCAGAGATTCTATGTGTCGTGCCGGGACATCGTCCTCCCGGACAAAAGCGGAGACGGCCAGAGCAGCAGACTCCTCTACGGCAGAAAACAGTACCTCCAGCTCCTGCATGGAATCCGGGGTGAAGGAAAGGCCCTTGGTTTTCAGCTCCTCCGCAGACTCCATCACATTTCTTGCGTGGTCACTGAGCCGCTCAAAATCGCTGATACCGTGGAGCAGCTTGGAGACCTCTCTGCTGTCTGCCGCAGAGAGGCGGCTGGACGAGAGCTTGAACAGATAGTTTCCGATCTTGTCCTCATAGCTGTCGATACGCTGCTCCAGCTGCCGAACCTCCCGCGCGGTTCCCGCGTCAAATACCCGCAGCGTTTCGATAGCCTTGGCAAGTGCCTCTGCGGCAAGTCCGGCCATTTCCTCAGTCAGTTCTTTGCACCTGGCCACAGCGACAGGGGGCGTTTTCAAAAAGTTTTCGTCCAGAAGCGCGAATTTTTCTTCCTCCGGCTGCTTTTTTACAAGAATCCCCGTAAGACGCAGGATGTGTTTGGTGAAGGGAAGCTGAACCATTGCGCCTGCCGTCTTGTAGCAGGTATGGAGCAGGGCAATCTGGACAGCGTTGATGGGAACACGCAGAAATGCCCCATCCGTCAATGCCCGCACAAGGAGCAGGGGAATCAGGAAAATTACCATGGAAAACAGATTTTGCAGCATATAGACCCAGGCTGCTCTCCGGGCATCCCTGTTGGACCCCGTACCGGCAAAGAGCACAATGAGTCCGGCACCGATGTTCTGGCCCATCACCAGAGGCAGTGCATTTCCCACAGTGATAACACCGGTCACGGCAGCGGCCTGAACAATGCCCACGGCAGCGGAGGAGGACTGGAGCACAGCCGCCATCACAAAGCCGGCAAGAATACCGGGAAGGGGGTGATCCAGTGCCACGAGAATGCGTTGAAATGCCGGCGCTGTGCGCAGCGGCTCCATCGCTTCGCTCATGGCATCCATGCCGAACATGAGAACCGAGAAACCCAGCAGGATGGAACCCAGGTCCTTGAGAGAGTCGGAATGGGTAAACACCAGCAAAATGGCGCCGGCAAAGGCAAGAACCGGCACAAAGCTGTCAGGGTTCAAAAGCCGGAGCAGAGTGCTCTCACCGGAGATGCTGTTCAGCGCAAGAAGCCAGCCCGTGGCGGTGGTGCCGATGTTTGCGCCATAGATCAGGCCGGCAGCCCCCTCCAGAGACATGATTCCGGAATTGATGAAGCCGACAATCATCACCGTCGTGGCGCCGGAGGACTGAATCACTGCGGTGACCCCGGCGCCCAGCAGCACAGCCATGATTCGGCTGGATACGATGCGCTCCAGGGCGGATTTCATTTTTCCGCCGGCCTGGCGGCGAATTGCCTCTCCCAGCACATTCATGCCGAACAGAAACAGTCCGAGGCCGCCGGCAAAGGCAAACAGAGAAAAAATATCCATATGCCTCATTATAGGCGAACCGGGCGGCAGGTGCAAGCGGTTGTTTTGTCAAAAATCCGGGGGTGTTTCTTAACGATATTACCGGTTCCGTAAAACTTGAGATGTCCCGATTGCCGGAATCAAAACTGAGATTGACACGCCGCACTGAGAGGTGGTAAAATAATTGTCTACAACTTCGCGATTGCCTTTGTCAGAACCATTGAACAATGCAGCTGGAAAGGAACGAGAAAAATGCAAAACGAGAACATCACAAAGCGCAACGAGTTGCTGGCGCAAAAGGTGATCCGGGGCCTGGAGCAGCGCAATATGACCGGGTATTATGCATCGGATCGGCAGAGTGCGCTGAAACAGGCGCTGACGCTGATTCCGGAAGGGGCTGCAGTAACCATGGGAGGCTGCATGAGCGCCTGGGAGATCGGCCTTGTGGATGCTGTCAAGCAGGGGAATTACCGTTTTATAGATCGGGATGCCATGGAAGACAAGCGGGCAGCCATGCTCGCTGCATATGACGCGGATGTTTTTCTGTCCAGTGCCAACGCCATCACAGAGGACGGCATACTGGTAAATATTGACGGAAACTCCAATCGGGTCTCCGCAATCGCCCAGGGACCGAAAAAGGTGCTGTTTATTATAGGCATGAACAAGGTTTGCGACGATATTGACGGGGCGATCAAGCGGGCCAGAAATGTGGCTGCCCCGATTAACGCCCAGCGCTTTGACCGGAACACGCCCTGCGCAAAAACCGGCTCCTGCCTTAACTGCAAGTCGCCGGATACAATCTGCTGTCAGTTTTTGATTACGCGCTTTTCGCGTCACGAGGGCAGAATCCATGTGATTTTGGTCAACGATAATCTGGGCTTCTGATCGGAGCGGAAAGCGATTGATCGTTTCATATTATTGTAGGAGGCTGTTTCGGCAATGGCTACGAAATACGGCGGATATATGGGGCGGGTCGTGGAGATCGACCTCAGCGCCAGGACAGTGCGGGAATACCCCTGGACGGACAAAGACCGTGAGCTGTTCATCGGGGGGAAGATCATGGGAGCGAAGATCCTTTGCGACAGCTTCACGGGAAAGGAGAAGCCCTTTTCCGAGGATAACCGAATTGTCATCAGTACCGGCCCTCTTACGGGTACGGGCGCCCCTTCGTCCGGACGTTTTAATATCTCCACACTTTCCCCCCAGACGGGCTTTATCACCTCATCCAACTGCGGCGGTTCCTTTGGCTATTATCTCAAGCGGGCGGGACTTGATGCGCTGATTTTGCGGGGGCGCTGCCCGGTCCACACCTGGCTGTGTATTGAGAACAACCGTTTTATTTTCCGCTCGGCGGACCGGGATGGGCTGTGGGGCCTGCACGTCACTGAGAGCCAGGAGCGTATGGCGCTGCTTGCGGAGCAGGAGTGGGGCGGCAAGCGTGGTTTCGGACAGCTGGTAATTGGCCCTGCCGGAGAAAATCTGGTCCTCTATGCCTCCGTTCTCAGCGGGGAGCGGGCTGCGGGACGCACCGGTGTGGGCGCGGTGTTCGGATGGAAAAACCTCAAAGGCATCTGTGTCACGGGAAATCACGAGTTTCATGTTTTCAACCCGGAAAAAAATGCGGAGTGGAACCGCAAATGGTTCCGGTATCTGCGCCGCCATCCGCTCACGGGGAACCAGCTGCCCCGTCTGGGGACCGCAGGTCTGGTGAGCTCCATGCAGATGCGCGGAATGCTGGCAACCAAAAATTATACCTACGGACGCTACGACGATTTTGAACAGGTAAACGGCGAGACACTGGCCGAGGAGTACAACATCGTTAACCGCGGCTGCCTGACCTGCCCCATCAAGTGTGCCCGCTCCGTGAACGTGGACGGACGGGAGGTTAAGGGTCCGGAGCTGGAGACGCTCGGATTGCTGGGCGGCGGCATTCTGAACCGGGACCTGGAAAAGATCTTGCGCTGGAATCATGAGCTGGACGAGCTGGGCATGGATACCATCTCCTGCGCAAGTACGCTGGCCTATGCCATGGAGGCCAACGAAAAGGGGCTGTGGGACAACGGCCTTGCCTTTGGAAAGACCGATGAACTGTCCCAGCTGTTTGAGGACATCGCCTACCGGCGCGGCCTTGGAGCTGAGCTGGCGCTGGGCAGCAAGCGTCTGAGCGAAAAATATGGGGGCAAGGAATTTGCCATCCACGCAAAGGGCCTGGAGCTGGCCGCCTACGAGCCGCGGCGTGCTGTGGGACAGGGCCTGGGCTATGCGGTGAGCAACCGGGGCGGCTGTCATCTCAATGGCGGTTATCTTGTGATCCTGGAGGGGCTGGGCCTTTTTACCAATCCGCAGACCCGCCATGCCAAGGCGGATTTTACCATGCTGTTTCAAGACCTGATGGAGATGATCGGCGCCACAGGTCAATGCCTCTTTACCTCCTATGGCTTTTTCCCCGGCTTTTTGTTGACCCGGCCAAACGGAGCGGTTACCCGCACGGTAAACGCAGCCATTCCATATCTGGGTTGGGCGCTGCGCGTGGTAAACTGGTTTCCGCTGTTGCTGCATATCCACGTCCCGGTGGTCTTTCCCCAGACGAAAGCGTTTGAGTATGCGGTTGGAATGCCCATGACCTTTGGAAAGTATATTCGCTGCGGCGAACGGGGATACACTCTGGACCGCTATGTCTCCACCCGCTTCGGCGTGAGCTCCAAGGACGACACCCTGCCCAGGCGGCTGACGGATGTTCCCCAGGACCCGGGCGACCCCAAATCCAGAGTCCCTCTGGAGGATATGAAGAAAACCTATTACCGTGCCCGGGGATGGGACAAAAACGGCCGTCCCACGCAGCGGACATTGCGCAAGTTGAAAATCCTGTCCTGAGAGAGGTGGAAACAGATGGTTCATGTCAGGCTGTTTGGACTGTTTCGGCTGGATTCCGGCTTGAAGGAGCTGTATGCCGAGGTGGAGAGTGTAAAGGAGCTTTATCCGATCCTGCTGGCGGAGGCGCGGAAGCGCCGGCCGGAGACCACGGTTACCGCCAGGGACATTGACGGATGCGTTGTCTTGGTCAACGGAAAGCAGAGCAAAAAAAGCGCCAGACTGTGTGACGGGGATGAGGTCATGCTGATGTCGCCGGTTTGCGGGGGGTGAGAGAATGGGAACCTACTCGATTGCAGAAGCATGCATTGGCTGTACGCTCTGTGCCAAAAGCTGTCCGGTCAAGGCAATAACCGGAGTGCCAAAGCTTCTTCACAGGATTGACCCTGCGGTTTGCATTGGCTGCGGCCTCTGCGGACGCGTCTGCCCCCGGGGAGCTGTGCGCAACCCGGAGGGGAAAGCGGTTTCCCGTGTCCCTCGGGAAAAATGGGCACGGCCGCAGATTGACACAGTGGAGTGCGCCGGCTGCAGCGTCTGCATTGCCAACTGTCCGGAGGATTGCCTCACGCTTCATGTGCTGCGGAAAAAAGGAATTACGCGCACGGTGGCGGAGCTCTCACTGGAAAAGAATTGTATCGGCTGCGGCCTTTGTGCGGCAGAATGTCCTGTCGGCGCAATCTCCATGAGTGTGCCGGGGGAGTCAACCACAATACAGAAACAGGAGGATTCACACATGGCAGGTTTCGCGTCAAAGGTGTTTTGCAGAAGCTTTCAGGGTGTTATGAAGGTGGGCAATTATTTTCTCGGATATCGGATGCCCAAATATATCGAGGGCCCCGGCAGCATTTGCCGTCTGCCCCGGATGCTGCGGGACAACCGGGTCTATCATGCGCTGATTGTGACAGACGGCAATCTGATGAAGCTGGGACTGCTGGATGGTCTTCTGAATGCGCTGAAGCGGGATGGAGTCCGGTATACCCTGTTCAGCGACATCGCGCCGAACCCGACCAGTGACGACGTGGAAAACGGCTACCGGATTTATCGGGAAAACCGCTGCCGTGCTTTGGTGGCGTTTGGGGGCGGCGCGCCCATGGATTGTGCCAAGGCCATTGCGGCCAGGTCTGTTCACCCGGATAAGACCGTGGCACAGCTGCAGGGAATTTTGAAGGTGCACAAGCGCATTCCGCTGTTTTTTGCTGTGCCCACCACCTCCGGAACCGGTTCTGAGACAACGGTGGCCGCTGTAATCACCGACTCTGCCACCCACCACAAGGCATCCATCAACGACCCCTGCATTATTCCGAAGTATGCCGTACTGGATCCGGAATTGACGATGGGCCTTCCGCCCTTTGTCACTGCCACCACAGGGCTGGATGCTCTGTGCCATGCGGTAGAGGCATATACAAACCATACCTACAATACGCCGCTGGAAAATACCCTGGCCAAGGATGCTGTGCGTCTGATCTATGAGAACCTGTTCAACGCTTATCTCAACGGCGGGGATCTTGCCGCACGTCAGAATATGCAAAAGGCTGCTTTCTTTGCCGGAAGGGCATTTACCCGTGGCTGTGTGGGTTATGTCCATGCGGTGGGACATACATTGGGGGGCCTTTACGGAGTGCCCCATGGTCTTGCCATGAGTGTGATCCTGCCCAAGGTAATGCGGCAGTTCGGTCCGGCAGTTTACACACGCCTCGCAGAGCTGGCGGATGTCTGTGGGATTTCCGGAGACACCGAAGAAGCCCGCGCTCTGGCCTTCCTGGACTGGATCGAGGACTTGGAGAGAAAGATGAATATTCCCCTGGGCTTTGACTGCATTCAAGACGAGGATATTCCGCAGATTATCACCTGGGCGAAAAAGGAGGCCAATCCGCTCTATCCCGTGCCTGTGATCTGGGGGGATGAGGACTTTAAAACACTTCTGCGCAGCATCCGGCTGTGAGAAAGGATCGATAAAATGAACCTTTTCGCGTTCAGACACGGCAGGAAACCCGGAGATGAAAGCACAGGGTACAGTCGCCGCGGTGCAGCCGGCCGGCTGTCCGTTGCCGCACTTATACTCTGCCTTGCGGTGCTGTGCGGCTGCGGCTCTCAGTCGTCAGGGTTTGATATTCAAGCGGAAGGGGAGACAGGAAACAGCAGCGGCATCAATGCCCCGGTACAGGAGCAGCAGCTGCCGGAACCGACTCCGACGCCGGCGCCCACTCCGATGCCCACTCCGACGCCTGCCCCGACGCCCACTCCGACGCCGCAGCCCTCGGAAAAGCCCGGCGGCATTGCCACGCTTTACCGCCGGCCGGAGACAGAGTCTCCTGCTGCGTCGGAGGTCATGGACCCTGCCCTGTCACAGAAGTCGAGAATTCAGAAGATCAGGGAATGGTACGGCGAAACAGAGGGCCTTGGTGATGCATTGGAATCTCATATCTATAATGATGATATTACGTCCTTTTGGCATGAGGGGGACCTGGTAAAGGTGGACGTGCGGGAGGCACTGGATACCGCCACGCAGAACGGCCTGACTTACCATTACTATTACCGGGATGGTGCGCCTTATTTTGCCTATGTAGTGGGTGCCAATCCGCGCAGCGAGCTGCGGTTGTATTTCTGGAACGGAGAACTGATCCGCTGGCTGGAAACAGATCACGTAATCCATCAGACCGCAAATGAAAAATATGCTGCTTATTTCGACGGCGCCAGCTCCATTTATCAGTCCATTCTGGAACTGGAGACACCAAAAGCATAGGGAAGCATACCACAGTCACGACATTTATGTCGTTGACTATAAATCCGGCAAAGCATTTGCCGGCAGCTGCCGAAGGCGGATTCATCAGCGTGGCCTAAAATATTTTTAGAAATTCGTCCGGCGGAGGGATGCATATTTACATTCCCATCCGCCGGACGAGTGTCTGTTCTGATACGCAGTATACTGATCTTTATCCAAACGCTTGATACTAAACTTCTATAAAAAGCTTTTATCCCTTAAAGCTTTTTTATCGCGCCGCAGGCGCGTTGCAGACTGTATAAGATTTATTTGTGCCCTGCGCCTCTCGGCGCACAGCGCTCTGCGCAAAGGAAGCATTTTATTGAAAAAATGGTATCATACCATTTGCTCCGGGTGAAACACCGCGTCAAAACGCTCCGGTGTGAGAAAGCCGAGGCGTACACAAGCCTCCTTCAGAGAAATGTTTTCCTGATAGGCGGTTTTTGCTGTCTTTGCAGCGTTCTCATATCCGATATAGGGGTTCAGCGCGGTGACAAGCATCAGGGAACGGTGCAGGTTTTCATCCATTTTCCCGCGGTTTGCCTGAATCCCCTCCGCACAGTGGATGCGGAACGATTCTATGGATTCGCTGAGCAGCCGTACAGACTGCAAAAAGTTATAGATGCACACGGGCAAAAACACGTTTAACTCAAAATTCCCCTGAGAGGCGGCCATGCCAACCGCCACATCATTGCCCATAATCTGCACCGCAACCATGGTTACCTGTTCACATTGGGTGGGATTTACCTTTCCCGGCATGATGGAAGAACCGGGTTCATTTTCGGGTATGGAGATCTCGCCCAGACCGGTCCGGGGACCGGAGGCAAGCCAGCGCACGTCGTTTGCGATCTTCATCATATCGCAGGCCAGCGCCTTTACAGCGCCATGGGCAAATACCAACTCGTCCCGGCTGGTAAGGGCATGGAACTTATTCTGTTCGGTCACAAATTCCTTGCCGGTGCGTCGGCTGATCTCCCGGGCTGCCAGCGCGGCAAAGCCCTCCGGAGCATTCAGCCCCGTTCCTACGGCAGTCCCCCCCAGCGCAAGGCCCTTCAGGGAAGGGAGGGATGAGGAAAGCATCTCCATATCCCGCTCCAGACTGGAGCGCCAGCCGCTGATCTCCTGAGAAAAGCGCAGCGGCGTAGCATCCTGCAGATGGGTGCGGCCCGATTTTATAATGTCCCTGTTCTCTGTCTCCAGGCGCAGAAAGCATCCAATGAGACGTTCCACGGCGGGAAGCAGACGGTCTTCAATGGAAAGAACGGCTGCGATATGCATGGCGGTGGGAAAGGTGTCATTGCTGGACTGGGACATATTGACATCGTCATTCGGGTGGAGCAGAGTGCTGCCGGCCAGTTCATTTGCCCGATTTGCAATGACCTCATTGACATTCATGTTGCTCTGGGTGCCGGAGCCGGTCTGCCAGACAACCAGAGGAAAATGGGAATCCAGTCTGCCGGAGATTACCTCCTCTGCGGCGGCGGTGAGAAAGTGCAGCTTTTCCTCCGTCATGCGCTCGGGGCACAGGGCATGGTTTGCCTCCGCCGCTGCCTGCTTCAATATGCCAAAGGCATGGATAATTTCCTTCGGCATGGTCTCGATCCCTGCGCCGATTCGAAAATTATCCCGGCTGCGCTGGGTTTGGGCGCCCCAATACCGGTCGGCCGGGACATTTACCTCTCCCATGGAATCATGCTCTATACGGTAGCGGCTGTCTTCCATTCTCATTGCATCTCCTTACCTTCCAGATCCCGTCTTGCCTGCTGATACAGCTGATTTAATACCTCCGGGGGCAGAGACTCCATTTGTTCTCCGGTCTGTGCGGCGGCCTCCTCCACGTAGCGAAAACGGCGAATGTATTTCTCACAGGCCCGGTGCAATGCCATCTCCGGGTCCACCTTCAGCAGCCTGGCAGTGTTGACGGCGGCAAACAGAATGTCTCCGACTTCTTCCTCAATATTGTCAGGGTCTCCTGCTGCAATCCCCTCTGTTAGCTCCTCGGTTTCCTCACGAATCTTTCCGAGGGCGTAGGAAATGTCAGGACGGTCCAGCCCTGCCTTTGCGGATTTTTTCTGTATCTTCTCCGCCCGCCAGAGAGCCGGAAGCGTTTCAGCCACCCCCTCCAGGGCAGAGGCAGCAGTTTTTTGAGACTTTTCCACACGTTTTGCTGATTCCCAGCTCTCCAAAGCCTGCTCCGGACTCCCTGCTGCTGCATTGCCAAATACATGGGGGTGGCGGAACAGAAGCTTTTTCACTGCCGCGTCACAGACATCGTCGATATTGAACGACCCATTTTCCTCCTCAATCCGGGCGTGAAAGAGCACCTGCATCAGCACGTCTCCCAGCTCCTCCTGCATATTTTCCCGGTCCTCCGCATCGATTGCATGGGCAAGCTCATATGCCTCCTCCAGCAGATTGCGGCGAATACTCCCGTGATCCTGAGCTGCATCCCAGGGACAGCCGCCGGGAGCGCGCAGCAGCTCCATGATCTTCCGGAAGTCCTGAAAGTCATAGCGTTCCTTCTGCTCAAAGTGCAGCATTTTCCGTTTCCTCCTGTACCTGTTCCTCGGCGGCAGTCTTTGCCTGTACAAGGCCCTTATTTTTCCATCTTCCCAACCGGTAAAAAACCACTGTAGCAATGCCGCCGATAATCCAGGCGATCAGAAGGGACCAGAAGATCATCTCCGGACGTCCGATGGGATTTTCTTCGCTGCGTGAGAGCCAGACCATGATGTACGCCAGAGGGAGACGAAGGGCAAAGGTTTGAACAATAGAGAGCCACATGGGAGTCATGGTATCACCCGCTCCGCGCATTACCCCAAGAAGCGTCTGAATTACTGCCATTACGATATAACCAAAGGCCAGAATCGTCATAAAGTGATAGCTGAGCGCCACCAACTCCTCTGTTGTGGTAAAAATTGCCATCAGATTCCGTCCGAACAGAAGGATGACAGCAGTGATCAGGGAGGAGGCGATTACTGCCAGCAAGAGTCCCTGACGGGAACCCTGCTCCACCCGCCTCTGGTCGCCGGCGCCGACATTTTGACCGGCATAGGTGGTCATGGCAGTGCCAAAGGAAAAGTTCGGCAGCATGGCAAAGCCGTCCACGCGCTGCAGGATCACATTGGCAGCGATTACCTGTTCGCCGAAGCTGTTTGTAATGGACTGGACCAAAACGATGGACATGGAAAAAATTGCCTGCGTAACACCGGAGGGCAGGCCCAGACGGATGATACGCCCGGCAAATCTGCGCTGCCAGCGGCAATAGCGCAGCCCAAAATCAAAGACATCCCGCATTTTCCGCAATCTGTTGATGCAAAGGAGGGCGGAGATTCCCTGCGCTATGATCGTGGCCAGGGCCACACCTGACACACCCATGTCCAGGTTTGCGACAAAGAAAATATCCAGTACGATATTCAGCACGCTGGCCACAACGAGATAGATCAGCGCGGAGACAGAATCCCCCAGGCCCCTGAGCACGCCGCTGAGGATATTGAAAAAGCCCATCCCGATACTGCCGAGGAAGATGATACGCAGATAGCTTGCGCTCCAGTCCAGAATGCTTTCCGGTGTGCGGAGCAGTTCAAGCATCGGGCGCGCAATGATTACGCCGGCCACGGTCATAATCACGGCGGTGATCAGGATCAATAACACACAGTTTCCGATGGTCCAGGAAAGTGAATCCCGGTCACGGGCGCCTAAAAATTGGGAAACCATGATCGTAGCTCCCATACTGACACCGATAAACAGCACCAGCAGCAGGTTGATAATCGGAGCGGCGCTGCCTACCGCGGCCAGAGCGTTGTCACCTACATAACGCCCCACAACAACGCTGTCCACCGTGCTGTACAGCTGCTGAGCAATATTTCCCAACAGCATTGGCATTGTAAAAACGAGAATCTGCTTCCATGGCGTCCCGACCGTCATGTCCACAGCCTGAAAGCTTCTGCCGGACATCTCTCAACCAACTGAAAACGGAAGCGCCGAGGAATGCTGTCCTGCCGGCGCGCCGCTTTCCTTCCTTTCTTAAATATTTTCATAATTCTACAGTATGAAAAAAGTTTCGTCAATACGTATTGTGCCGGGTTTTCGCCCTTGACAGTATGGTCTATTTGTGATAGACTAACTAAGAAGGCGCTGATGATACCCGGCAAATCCTTTGCCGTCAGCTGCCGGAGACGCGTCGAAGACTGTATGAGACGTGTTTTGCACCTTTTGGCTTGGCGCAAAACGGGCAGCACGCTTTGCGTGATGTTGTTTCCAAAGAACAAAATGTTTTATGGAAACAAGTATGAAACAAAAAAGAAACCTTGCCGCTTTCTCTGAAATTCGGGAAATATTAAGATTATTTAAAAAAAGGGTGCATTTTCTGACAACCCGTAGTATACTCTTTTATCGGGAGCGCTGTGTCTCTCAAAGGATTCCGATAACGCTGCCGGTGAAGGCGGACAGATTTGTTTTTCCCAGCGTCCAGTTATTCGTTATTATTGCTTTTGGAGGTGCTTCTATGCCTTTTTCAAGGTTCTCCAGGAAGGGGGCGGCCTGTCTCCTGCTGCTGGCGATGCTTTTCGCGCTGTTCTCTGTTCCGATGCGCGTCCGCGCGGAGGAGCCTGCGGCGTCCTGGTCCTTTGAAGAACTCAATGCATACAGCAAGTATTTTTCAAATCACGTGGACGGCTACCGTCTGATGGTGCAGAACACCATGGAGGCAGATATGTCTCTTTCTGCTGTACGCGCTGTGCTGCGGGACGAAAAGTATACCATAGAAATCTATGATCAGACGCTGGACGGTTCGGGGGTCGACGGATATGCCTCTTATAGCAGCAGCCTGCTGCAAGACAGCGCAGCTTATCATGTCACCTTTTCCGGAGAGATGACGCTTGCGGGCTACAGAGCCATCGTTCTGGAATGGAACAGACCGCTCCTGTCTCGTGTAGCAGGGGACAAATGCTATTACGCCAGTGTGGATTTGGAGCTTGAAGACAACAGGGCACTCTCCTTTTTGTTCAAAAGCACGGCCCCCTTTGATCAGTTCGGAAGCAAATACTATGCTCTGGTGGTCAACACCCTGACGCTGATCCCGCAGACTGCTTCCGGAATCGTCACAGCAACGCTTGCGTCGGAGAACAGCCATTGGAATGCGGAGACGCGACAGTTGTATTGGGACTGGTTCGGCGAGGAAGCCCCCCTGCGGTGGGGAATCTTCAAGCCCAATGTGCTGCGGACGACTTGGGATACCCTGACTTCGCTGGAGGAACGGCTGGATTATCAGTTCCCCGTGATTTTGGATTATGCCTGGAATCTGGATTCCGTGGAGACACTTTTGCCGAAGGCTGCAAAAGAGCAGCGGACTGTGGAGCTGACATTGCAGCCGCCTTTGACGCCTCCTGCTGACGGAACAAACATTGTTCTGAACACGCTGAACGGGAAATATGATGATTATTTTAAAGGATATGCTCAAAGAGTAGCCTCCTCCGGCAAGCCGGTGCTTTTTCGCCTGTGCAACGAGATGAACGGCGACTGGTGCCAGTACAGTGCGCTGAACACCTGCCGGGATGCGGAGCTGTTTGTGCTGTTTTATCGTTACGTTTACCATATTTTTGAAGAAAATGGCGCCTTGAAAAATACAATATGGATCTGGAATCCAAACTGTATCTCTTATCCGGGATATGACTGGAATCACGCCCTCTGTTATTACCCCGGGGATGAATACGTGGACGTGGTCGGGCTGACCGGATACAATACCGGAACCTATTATTATGACATTGGTGAGCGCTGGCTGGGCTTTCATGAGATTTACGATTCACTCTATGCTGACTACTGCAGCTGGTTTGGCCAGCCGCTGATGATAACGGAGTTTTCGTGCAGCAGCTTTGGCGGCGACAAGCTTGCCTGGGTAGAGGAGATGCTGCAGGACATCTCCGGTTTTCCGCGGATCAAGGTTGCCATATGGTGGGATGGTGTCGATCTGGATGCTAACGGAAATGCGGCCAGACCGTATTATATTGACGACGTTGAAGGACTCCCCGAACTGTTTCGTGATTATTTCGCCGGCCTTTCTCTGCTGCAGAGGACAGCGCAGGAGGGTGAACAGGGGATCAGCACGGAGACCGCGGCAGGTTTTCCGGTAGAATACGGCAGATGATTTGTCTGTGCTCTGTGTATGGGGAAGTCCCAGCGCCCGGAAGCAGGCGGCTGGGACGGCAATAGACAGGCACCGCTGAAAAGGAGAAAAGATATGAGTAGTCAAAGTAGGTTGTCAGCTGCACTGCGCGCCGGGGCCTATGACAGTGCGCTGACGGAGCTGAATGGTTCGTGGATGACCGGGGATGCACTGGCCGGGCTGCGTGCCAGGGCGGAGCGCGTTACCGGGGAATTTTGCGACCGCTTTTCCCGTCAGGATTCCGGCATGGCGTTGTTCAGCGCCCCGGGCCGAACCGAATTGGGCGGAAACCACACAGATCACCAGCATGGTCATGTGCTCTGTGCCAGTGTGGATATGGATATGCTCGCCTGTGCTGCCCCAAACAGTGCTTCTGAGATTCGCGTAATCTCAGAGGGTTATCCTGCTGTCACAGTGAAGCTGGACAGTCTGGAGCCGGTCGACGGGGAGAAGGGAACCACCTGCGCACTGGTGCGCGGCGTGGCAGCGGGAATTCGCGCGAGAGGCTATCGGATTTCCGGTTTTGATGCCTTTGTCAGCTCAGAGGTCCTGTCCGGTTCCGGACTATCCTCCTCAGCTGCCTTTGAAATATTGATTGGCAACATTCTGAATCGTTTTTTCTGCCGTGGAGAATTGGACAGTGTGGAGCTGGCAAAGCTGGGCCAGCAGGCGGAAAATGTCTATTTTGGGAAGCCCTGCGGGCTGATGGATCAGCTGGGCGCCTCTGTGGGCGGTGCCATCGCGGTGGATTTCGCTGTCCCTGATGCGCCGGCAGTAGAGCAGATTCATTTTGATTTTGCTGCTTCTGGCCATGTCCTGTGCATCGTGGATACAGCCTCTGACCATGCGGATCTCACAGAGGATTATGCACAGATTCCCCGGGAAATGAGCGCTGTGGCGGCGTATTTTGGAAAGACAGTGCTGCGGGAGGTGGACGAAAGCCTCTTTCGCGGGGAGATACCCGCTTTGCGCCGGAGCTGCGGTGACCGTGCAGTATTGCGGGCGCTGCACTATTACCATGATGATCACGCTGCCAGGGCGGAGGCGGAGGCCCTTGCTCAGGGAGATTTTGAAGGCTTTTTGAAGCTGGTGAATGCATCTGGCCTGTCGTCGGAGCTTTGTCTGCAAAACGCCTGGTCTCCTGCCAATCCCAGACAGCAGTCTGTGCCGATGGCGCTTGCCTTTGGGCGGGAGCTGCTCGAGGGCAGTGGAGCAATACGTGTCCATGGCGGCGGATTTGCCGGCACAATTCAGGCTTTTGTTCCCCAGGAGCGGCTGGAAATATTCCGGACGGGTATGGAGCAGCTGTTGGGGGCCGGACGCTGTCATGTTCTGCATATCCGGCCCAGGGGCGGCTGTATGCTTGGAATATAACAGGAGAGGGGAGACAGAGAGAATGAACGCGGTCAATGCTTTGGTGGACTATGCGCAGCGGGTGGGACTGATCTCGGAATGTGAAAGAATTTGGGCGGTGAACACATTGCTGGACGCACTGCGTGCGGATGCCCTGCCGGCCGTGGAGGTGTCAGATGCTGCGCCGCTGGAGGACATATTGGGCGCGCTGACAGAGAATGCCCTTCAGCGCGGTGTTGTGGCAGAGAACAGTGTTGTTTATCGTGATCTGTTTGACACGGAGCTGATGGGGCGCCTGACCCCGCGTCCGGCCCAGGTGCATGATCGGTTTTCCGCCCTTTATGCGCAATCCCCTCAGGCGGCAACGGACTGGTATTATCAATTCAGCCAGAATACAAACTATATCCGACGTGACCGCATTGCAAAGGATATTCAATGGAAGGCGCCGACGCCTTATGGGGAGCTGGACATCACGATCAATCTGTCCAAGCCGGAAAAGGATCCGAAGGCGATTGCGGCCGCCCGAAATCTGCCTTCCGCTGATTATCCCCGCTGTCAGCTCTGCGCGGAAAATGAGGGTTATGCGGGGCGGCTCAACCATCCGGCACGGCAAAACCATCGGACGGTACCGCTGACGATCAACAATTCTCCCTGGTATTTGCAGTATTCTCCCTATGTTTACTATAATGAGCACTGCATTTGCTTCAACAGTGTCCACACTCCAATGCGCATTGATCGGGCCTGCTTTGACAAGCTCCTGGATTTTGTTCGTCAGTTTCCCCACTATTTTGTAGGCTCCAATGCGGACCTTCCCATCGTCGGCGGTTCCATTTTGGCGCATGATCATTTTCAGGGAGGGCGTTATACCTTTGCAATGGAGCGCTCACCTGTGGAGACTCCCTTTGAATTTCCCGGTTATTCCGATATTTCTGCGGGTATTGTAAAGTGGCCCATGTCTGTGATCAGACTGACCGGCGCCGCACCTGAGCGTCTTGCAGAGCTGGCGGAGCGTGTGCTGGCTGCCTGGAGAGGCTATACGGATGCAGATGTCATGATTTTTGCTGAGACAGACGGCGAGATGCACAATACGATTACTCCGATTGCCAGAAGACGGGGAGAACAGTTTGAACTGGACCTCGTGCTTCGCAATAACCTGACGACCGCGGAGCACCCCCTGGGTGTTTTTCATCCCCACGCGGAAAAACACCATATTAAAAAAGAGAACATAGGGCTTATTGAGGTGATGGGACTTGCTGTTCTGCCTGCCCGGTTACGGGAGGAATTGTCCGCTGTCGCGGAAAAGCTTGTCCACGGCGGAGACCTCCGGTCCGATCCCCTGACGGAGAAACACGCGGACTGGGCAGAGGCGTTTTCCGGCCGCTGGACGATCACCTCGGAAAATGCGATTGAGATCGTCCAGAGGGAGACGGGCGTCGTCTTCTCCCAGGTGTTGGAGGATGCCGGTGTTTACAAACGCAATGCAGAAGGGCAGACTGCTTTCCTGCGTTTTCTGAAAACCGTATAACGCGAAAAAATGACTGTCCTCCTCGGTTTTCGTACCGAAATGGACGGTCATTCTTTTCGGATGGGATACCAGGGCCAGACGGAATTCCCACATCTGTTTTCTGCCGGGAGCGGGGAGTGTCAGGCGTGACAGCGGTACCAGCCGCGCTTCGTTATTTCGGCAGATATTTTTTGACAACAGGACATAAATATTGTAAAATCAATTTGTCTCTCCGGGGAAGGTATCCGGAGCCTGGAGAGGTACGCAAACCGGAAGGCCTGGTGGTGACAGTATGCGTAAGGAAATGACCTGTGCTTTTACCGGGCACAGGCTCGCAAAGCTGCCCTGGGGCGAGGATGAATCGGATCCCCGCTGCATGGCGCTGAAAAAGGAGATTTATGATGCTGCGGAAGTGGTTTATACTTCCGGTATCCGGCATTATATCTGTGGGATGGCGAACGGCTGCGACATGTATTTCTGTGAAGAAATTATACGGCTGCGGCAGAGATTTCCGGAGGTGACACTGGAGGCTGCGATTCCCTATCTAGGCCAGGCGCTGCGCTGGTCTCCGGGGCTGCGCCGGCGCTATGAACAGCTGCTGTGTGAGTGTGATATTCAGACGATTGTCTCCCAGAATTATACCCGGGACTGTATGATGCGCCGCAACTGTTATATGGTGGACGCCGCTTCTCATCTGATTGCGGCTTATGATGGAACCGCAGGCGGAACCCAAAATACGATGTTGTATGCCTTACGCCAGGGCCTTGAAATCATAACGCTTTCAATTCCGGAACAGAAAACCCGTCCGCAAGGAGCTAATTGATAATGAAACGGATATTTGCATTCATTCTGGCTGCTATGACGGTTATGGCCGTTTCTTTGCCCGCCCTCGCCGCGGGGGAGGGATTTGTGAATATGCGCTGCACCGAGCGCTATTCCAATGCACTGTTCTCAGATGTGCCCAGGGATGCCTGGTTTCGCGACAGTGTGGCCGCGGTATATGAGCTGGGCCTGATGCGGGGCACGGGTGAAGGCGTTTTCGGGCCGGAAAAAACAGTCTCGATTGCGGAAGCAGTGACGCTTGCTGCACGGCTGCACAGTCTGTACCACGGCAGCGGTCTTGCTCTGCGGAGACCGGGGGAGGGGGAGGAATGGTTTTATCCTGCCATAGAATATGCCATGAATTCCGGTATACTGGACGGAGTACCGCCGGACTGTAGCGTGGCAGCCACCCGCAGAGAGCTTACCGTTGTGCTGGGGCGGGCACTGCCAAAGGAGGCGCTGCCTCAGATCAATGATGTGCCTGATAACGTCCTGCCGGATGTGAAGCAGCGCCAGCCCTACGCGGAAGACATTTATCGCCTCTATCGGGCCGGCGTGCTGACCGGGAACGGGGACCGCGGCCTTTTTGCTCCGGAACAGCCGATTGACCGTGCCTCTGCTGCTGCAATTGCCGCACGTATGGCCTATCGGAGTCTGCGGCAGAAATTTACCCTTCCCCAGCGTACCTGGCCGGACCTGAAGCCGCTTCCCGCTGCGGACGCTTCCTTCTTTGCGGACACGGCGATGCTGGGCAATTCTCTTGTGGAGGGACTGCAATACTATTCCGACCTGAAAGTGGCATACTTTGGCAAGACAGGGGCAAATGTGTTTGAAAACCGCCTGGAGGAAATGCTGAATTACAGCTTCGGCAAGGTCTATCTGGAATTTGGCGTCAACGAGCTGGGCTATAGCATAGATGCTGTCATAAAACAGTATGGAGAAATCGTAGACCGGATTCAGGAGAGACTGCCGGATGCGGACATCTATATCATGACTTTAACTCCGGTAACGGAGAAAAAGGATGCGGAAGGATTGTTTACCCGGGACTCGACGGAAAATTTTAACGCCGCACTCTACCGCCTGTGTCAGGAGAAGCATTGCTGGTATCTGGATTGCTACTCTCTTTTGCTGGGAGAGGACGGCTGGCTGCCTTCGGAGTACGCCGGCTGGGATGGATCCCCGCATCTGTCGGAGAAAGGATACATGGTATGGGCTGACATTATCCGCAGTTATTACACATAAGGCACAGAAGAAGTCATGAGCGAACTGCTTCTGCTGCTGAAAGAGGCAGAATTGGGAGTCTGATAATCATGAGAATGCGAAAAAAACCGAATTTGCTTCCCAGAATGGAGCGGGCCGGGGCAGTGCTTGTTCCGGAGCCGGAGGAGTATGCAGGCCGCTGGCTTGCGGCATTTCCGGGATATAGCGCGCTGCACGTAGAGCTGGGCTGCGGAAAGGGACGATTTACCGCAGAGACAGCGGAAAGCCGTTCGGATATTCTGCTTCTTGCGGTAGAGAAGGTGCCGGATGCCATGGTGGTGGCCATGGAACGGGTGATGGAGCGTGGAATAAACAATGTCCGGTTCCTGGACAGGGACGTGAGCTTGTTGGGTACGTTCCTGGAAAAGGGGGAGGCAGAGCGAATTTACATCAATTTTTGTGATCCCTGGCCGAAAAGCCGCTGTGCAAAAAACCGCCTGACAGCTCCGGGCTTTTTGCGTCTCTATGCCGATGCTTTGGCAGATGGCGGAGAAATCCATTTCAAGACCGACAATCTGCCGCTGTTTGAATGGTCGGTGGAGCAGCTGCAGGCAGAGCGGTGGGACCTGAGGGAGATCACCAATGACCTGCACCGTGACGGCGTATTTCCATACAGTGCCATGACGGATTATGAGGCGAAATTTTATGCAGAGGGCGTGAAAATCAATCGCCTTGTGGCAAAGAAAACCGATAAAACCCTTACCTCCGCTGCCGGCGCGCCGGAGAGACTGCGCAATGCCAGCCTTCGGGACGCAAAGGGGAGAGAGGACTCCCTTGCGCATTTTGCTGCGGAGGGGGAGAAATCCGCGGAGAAATAATCGGTTTGAAAAGCAGATTTCTGAAGAAAGGGTCCAGACGCTGCTGCAAGAGCATATGCAGAAAGAGAGAATCAGTACAATGCGATTTATTTCATGGAATGTCAATGGCCTTCGGGCTGCTATGAAAAAGGGCTTTGAGGACAGCTTTTGGGGTCTCAATGCGGACTTCTTCTGCCTGCAGGAGACAAAGCTTCAGGCAGGACAGTTACAGCTGGACCTGCCCGGCTATTATCAGTATTGGAATTATGCGGAAAAAAAGGGCTATTCGGGGACGGCAATTTTTGCCAGACACGAGCCGATTTCCGTTTCGCTGGGACTTGGTATTGCAGAGCATGACCGGGAGGGACGGGTCATAACACTTGAGTATGACAGCTTTTATCTGGTATGTGTGTACACCCCCAATGCTCAGGATGGACTCAAGCGGCTTGACTACCGTATTTCCTGGGAAAACGCATTCAGAAATTATCTCTGCGCCCTGGACAGGCAAAAATCAGTTATTGTCTGCGGTGATATGAATGTGGCCCACCAGGAGATTGATCTGAAAAATCCGGCAACCAACCACGGAAATCCCGGCTTTTCCGATGAGGAGCGGGAAAAGTTTACGGAACTGCTTGCCTCCGGCTTTACAGATACCTTTCGGCAGCTGTATCCCGAGGCCCGGGACGCCTATTCCTGGTGGAGCTATCGGGCATCTGCGCGGGAACGGAACGTGGGATGGCGAATCGACTACTTTGTCTGCTCCAACCGCCTGGTTGCGCGTGTTGATAAGGCGTTTATCTGCCCTGAAATCCTGGGGAGTGATCACTGCCCCGTGGGCCTGGAGCTGCGCGAGTGAGCCGCGGAATGGAGATCGGCGTCGTACATCTGGACGGAAAGCTGCTGCTGGCTCCCATGGCCGGGGTGACAGATGCCGCCTTTCGTCACATCTGCGCAAAGCACGGAGCTGCTATGACAACCACAGAGATGGTCAGTGCCAGAGCACTGGTTTATCACGATCAGAAGACAGCGCAGCTTTTGTGCTGTCTTCCGGAGGACCATCCCGTGGCAGTTCAGATTTTCGGTCATGAACCGGCTGTGATGGCAGAGGCGGCAGGACTTGCGCTGTCTCTGTCCGGAGCGGACATTCTGGATATCAATATGGGCTGTCCGGTGGGTAAAATCGCTGCTCACGGGGACGGCTGTGGGCTGATGCGGACCCCTGTGCTGGCGCGGGAAATCGTTGAGGCAGTGACGGCTGCAGTTGAGGTGCCTGTGACTGTAAAGTTCCGAAAGGGCTGGGACAAGGGCAGCGTAAATGCAGTGGAATTTGCAAAAATGTGTCAGGAGTCCGGCGCTTCGGCGATCACGGTCCATGGCCGCACCAGGGCGCAGATGTACGAGGGACGGGCAGACTGGGATATTCTTCGCGAGATCAAAGAGGCAGTGGATATTCCGGTGATTGCAAACGGAGATGTGTTTTCACCGGAGGACGCGCGGCACATTTTGGATTATACGGGTTGCGACGGGGCAATGATTGGCAGAGGCAGCTTTGGTGACCCGTGGATTTTTTCCCGGGGAAATGCGGCTGTTGCCGGAGAATCCATACCTGATCGGCCGGATTTGGCGGAGCGAATGGATCTTGCAGTGGAACAGATCACCCTCTCAGCTGCACTGCGGGGGGAGCGTACAGCGTGTCTGGAGGCGCGGCGGCATTTGGCCTGGTATCTTCGCGGCATTCCTTTTGCCGGAGTCTATAAGGCTGAGGCCGTTCACGTTGAGACCCTGGCGGATGTGCGCCGGGTGGCTGCCGGTGTCAAACGTGACCTGCGTGATCCGCCCGCTGCGGCTGCACGATCTGCTGAATGAGGAAGCGGTTATGACAAAAGAGGAAGAAAAATCCCTGCTTCAGCGGGCAAAAGCAAAGGATATGGACGCTTTTGAGTCCATTGTCCGGGCCAATGAAAGGCTGCTGTATAACTATGCCCTGCGGATGCTATGCTCCAGAGAGGATGCCGGAGACGCGGTCCAGGAAACCTTTATCAAGGCATACAGCGGTATGGATTCATTTCGCGGAGAAAGCCGGCTCTCTGTTTGGCTTTGCAGGATTTTGAACAATGTGTGTGTTGACATGCTGCGAAAGAGACGGGATACCGTTCCGCTCAGCCTCACCTCCGAGGATGGAGAGGAAAGTACGCTGATGGACATCCCGGATGAGCGCTTTGATCCCGCTGCGATGCTGGAGCGAAAGGATTTGCGGGAGCGTGTGCGCGAGGCGGTGGAAAGCCTTCCGGAGGACTTCCGGGCACCGCTGCTTTTGCGGGAATACGGAGACCACAGCTATGCCGAAATAGCCCGTATCCTGTCCCTGGACATGGGCACAGTCAAGACACGTATTTTTCGCGCGAGAAAAAAACTCTGTGCGCTTCTTGCAAAGGACGGGAACAATTCTGCTCAAATTCCGTCTGAATCAACGGAGGGAGGTGCGCAGACATGAACTGGTTGAGAAAAGAATGTGAACCGTACCGGGACATGATCAGCGCCCTGCTGGACGGTGAGCTGTCCGAAAATGAAAAGATTCGGCTGCAAAATCATCTGGCGCATTGTGACGACTGCAGTGCCCTGTGCGTTGCCTTTGCCGCGGCCGACGGTGTGGTGAGTGCCGGAATGGTGCCCGTTCCCCGGTCGCTTCATACAGACATCATGAAGCAGGTAAAGGCCCATGCATCCGCACATCGCAGACAGCGTGTCTGGAGGGTGGCGCGGCCGGTACTTGCTGTGGCTGCCTGCGCGGTGATCGTGGCAGGTATTGCGATGGCTGTTGTACCGGGCTTTCACCTGAGCGGCGGCTCAGACCTGGCGGAGCAAGGAAAAGGAACCGCATCGGCAATGTCCGCGGCCATGGCGGAACCGGAGAACGGAGAGACAGAGCAAAGCAGTCTGCTTGACCAGGAGGATACCGCCGAGGATACGGACGTGGAGACATCGGAGGTGGTTTTTGCCACAGACACGGCAGAGAATCAAAACGCCGCTGCTTCTGTTGCGGCTGCACCCGCTCCTGTTCCCGCTCCTGCCCCTGATCTGTCTCCTGCGGCCGGTGCGGGAAAAGCATACGGTGAAAGTGCCTCGGACTACGATCGGGCAATGGAGGTCCCGGAGGAAGCCCCATCGGCTGAAATGGAAGCGAATGTGCCGCAGATGAGTGTGGAGGTGGAAGTGGCCGCTGCACCCGGTGAGGACGGAAGCTTTCAGGGCATTATCATATCGGATTCCTCCGGCCTGCTCTCTCCGGGAATAACCGTTACGATACAGCCGGATATGGACGCGCAGCGTGACGAGGCAGCACAGGAGGAAACCAGCCAGCGCGCTGACGGAGAGGCCGGAACGGAATTGCGGCCCGGTGAGCGTGTGACGATTCGGTTTCATGCGCTTCAAGTGGTTCCTGAGGGCTGGCTGATCCGTGCGGATACAGTAGAAAGACAATAATACAACTTATGCGTCCGGATGCTTTTTGTGGTATCCGGGCGTATTTTCTGAAAAAACGTGCGTAATACTGTTCCCAATTAAAAAGCTTGAAAAGCTTTTTATAGCGCGAAGCGCGTTTGGGATTGTATGAGACGGGTTTTCAGCGCTTTTACGCTGAAAACGCCATGCGCAGCATGGCATTCCCCGATTAAAGTGTTTAATCGGGGAATAGTATAAGGCCGGTGAGGGTGCATGTATTTTCCGGAGGCTGCGTGAATAGGATTATTCCAGGGGAAGGGAGGGACGAAGTCTATGCTTATGAGTGTTCTCTGGCTGGCCATGGTTGCTGTATCAATTCTATACGGTGCTGCGGCAGGTACGCTGCCGGCAGTGTCAGCAGCAGTGACCGAGGGCGCGGGGACCGCCGTTACGCTGGTTTTGGGTCTGAGCGGCACCATGGCGCTGTGGTGCGGTTTATTGGAGGTCCTGCGCCTGAGTGGAGTGCTGGAGGGACTGCAGCGATTGCTGCGGCCGCTGCTGCGGAAGGTATACCCGAATACCTTTGCGAACAATCCTGACGCAGCGAGTGCTCTGTCGGCAAATTTCTGCGCAAACCTGCTGGGATTGGGCAGCGCGGCAACTCCGGCCGGATTAAAGGCCGCAAAAGAGATAGCAGCAGGGAGCGACGGCAGGGCAGGGGACGAGCTGTGCCGTCTGGTCGTGATGAACACTGCCTCAGTGCAGCTTCTTCCTGTTACAGCGGCAGCTGTCCGGGGCAGCTTGGGCTGCGATAATCCTTTTGATATTCTTCCCTGCGTCTGGCTGGCCAGCCTGATCAGTGTGTCGGTGGGACTGGCAGCGGCCAGAATGATGCAGGGAATTTCGGATAAGGCATGATGGCCCTGTTTATACCGCTTCTGCTGGCGTTTACTGGGGCATGGGGGATCTATAAGCAGGTCGATCTGTTTCATGCGCTCACCACAGGCGCAAGGGAGGGATTGAAAACCGCCGCGGACATTCTGCCGTCGCTGGTGGTGCTGTTGACTGCAGTGACCATGCTTCGGGCATCAGGTGCGCTGGAGGCGATGGCCGGTGTTTGTGCTCCGGTGTTCTCACTTCTCGGAATTCCGGCTGAGACTGCGCCGCTTGTGTTTCTGCGGCCCTTTACAGGAAGCGGGGCGCTTGCGGTGGGCAGCGAGCTGATGGAACGTTTTGGCCCGGACAGCTACCCCGGCCGCTGCGCAGCTGTCATGCTGGGCAGCACGGAAACGACTTTTTATGTCACGACCATCTATTTTTCTGCCTGCGGAATCAAAAAAAGCCGCTACGCTATTCCCGCCGCCCTCTGTGCAGACCTGGCAGGCTTTGCGGCCTCTGCACTTGCGGTGCGTCTGTTCTTTCCCGTTGGGTAAGTTTTGCAGTGCGGCAGCTGTAACTATTTTGTAAAAAATGCTGTGTTTTTCTTGCAACTACGCTGCTGCTATGTTATAATTGCTCTAAAGTTTGCACTGTTTCCGCGGCCCCGTGCATCGGAACGGTGCAGCGTACCCGAAAGACAGAACAACTCAGGGAAGGAGCGGGAAAAATGAGTAATATCGCCGAAAACATTAAGAGTGAAGTGCAAATGGGTTTGAAGCTGCTTGCGTTCAAGAGCTTGTCACTGGAGCTGGCGCCCATGTCCTATGTAGAGGACGCCATGCAGGGGGATGGATGGGAGGCAATTACTTCCATTACCCACAGTGGGCCGGACGGCGTTGAGCTGAACCGGTATTACTACAGCTCTATGCAAAAAAACTATGCCCATGTGATCTGTAACGGCTTCACTGGCTCCTGTGAGGTCAAAGCTGCAGATGAGACGGAAATGCTGGAAAGCATGACCTTTGATGAGATCCGTCACCTGGGTAATCTCATTGACAAGAAATCTGTTGCCTTTATCCGTATCTACTCCGAAAAAGAGATGGCTAACGCCAAAACGGAGGAGGAGCTCAGGGCATTGAACGCAAGAAAAGAAAAAATGGTGGCAGAGGCGGAGGTTGCCCTTCGCAAGAGATAATTTCCTTCAATCGTGCTTTACTTCTATGCCGCTCTCCCGAACCGGAATCAGGTAGGGGGAGCGGTTTTGTTTTCTCTCTGAAAAAAATAACAAATTTTTCTCTTTCCTCAGCAGTTGATACTATTCTTCCATAAAAAGTAGAAACTTTTTATGGGAGAGTCGCCGCTTGACGCGTCGCCCATTCGCGTAAGGATCATAACAAATTGTGCCGATAATTTTCGAAAATGTCAAATTATTGTAATAATTATGTCTGTATTTTGAAGATTTGTAGATGCAAATTGGATGCAAGCGGCAGTAATATTTGAATACTGAATACACAATTGGTACTTCGCACGGAAAAAGTGCGCGAGGAAACAGTGTGCTCTGGCGGGAAAAGAACCGCCAGGCCGGTGCGGGACGGTTGTGAAAACAGGTTCTTAGATAATTGCATGAGGTGTGCGCGATGAAAAAACGAATCACAAAGCATATTCTTCCGCTGCTGCTTACCGTAGTGCTGGTACTCGGCACAGCAACACCCGCGCTGGCGGCAAGCTCCACGGCCACAAGGGTTTCGCTGAACCAGTCCAATGCGACCATGTATTTGCGCAGCGGAACCGATCCGAAGCTGACACTCGTCGCCAGCGTAACACCTTCGGATTACACCGGAACCATCAGCTGGTCCATCTCCGGTGAGAGCGGAGTCGTGCTTTTGTCCTCTACACAGGGCAGCAGCGTCACTGTGACTGCGAAGAAAGCGGGTGCTGCTACTGTTTCCGCCAAGGTAAACGGCAGTAACGGGACGCAATATACCGCTTCCTGCCAAATTACTGTGATCAACGGCGATGCAGTGCTCCTGGGCGAAAGCGGTACAGCCAATGACTTTATTTCCCGCATAGTTTTGGGAAATACGCTGCGTATGCAGGATATATATGAGAGTCTGGTCAAACGCTTTACCAGTGCAGGCGGCGTTATGCAGCAGGCGGAGATCAGTTTCCCCTTTGTAGGCAATGGCAACTTTGGACAGCTCTATACCAATGACACACAGTCCACCCGCGTGGACAACGGTTATCAGGACGCGCTTTCCACGCTGAGTGACATGTTTTTTGTCTCCGAGGGCGAGGGGGACTACATTATCTATTATACTGTTGCCGATAACAGTGTAATTCTCAGCGGCACCATCACAATCCGTGTGGAGGTAACGGCGAAAAACATCAGCTTTACCGTGGATGAAATGGAGAATTACACCTTTTCTGAGAACACCAGGGATGGAAATGCGGCGGAGGAGATGCTCAATACGAATTTGAGCAATTATGGCTCCATACGCTTTGGCTCGGTCAGTGCGGAGGACAATGTAGGTACGCTTTACACAGATTCCACACAGGCGCGGGAGTGCCTGGTAAAAAAGGGCACTATTGTGGACCGTTTTGATGTCGGAAAGCTCTATTTTGTACCAAGCCGTCAAGGCGTGTTCCGGATTACCTACACGGCATTTTCCGGCAGCGAGGGTACAGGCAGTGCGCTATTCAGCGGTACGATCAGCATTTCGGTGGGAATGGATTCCATGTTTATCACCGTGAATCTCAACGGTACCGATCCCTACACCTTCAGCGACAGTATCAGCAACAGCGGAGAAACCGCTGAGAGTCTGATCCTCAATGCAATCAACAGTGCTGTCGGCTCAGGAAACTGGAGCTATCTCACGCTGGAGCTGCCCTCGGAGGAGAGCCGGCAGATTGGCAGCCTCTATGAGACCTCCGGTTCCACTGACGTGCTGCCGGCAACCACTTTTATCAGCAAGTCCAGACTGGGCAGGCTCTATTTCAAGCCGAGCCGCGTGGGGATCTATGAGGTGGCCTACAATGCCTACAGCAGTACCTCAGCTTCGTCTCTGGTGACCTCGGGCACTCTGCGCCTGGTTGTCCCCTCCATTCCCTACGCACAGCGGGATCTCACTTATATGCTTTCCGCCGGAGAGACACTGAGCCTGACGGATTCGGCTTTTGAAAAGTGGTTTCAGGAGAAGCGGGGCGGTAATTACATACTCTCTCATGTGGTGTTTGATGAATATGAGGAGAGCTTTGGTACCTTCTATCATGACTCCACTGTATTTGTCCCCTATAACAGCCCGGACTTTTATACCGAGTATACCGCCGGCAACCGGGGAAACAACGTGCGTCTGCTGAGTCATGTGACATATGAGGCGCCCCAAAAGAGCGGCTTTCAGGCAGTGAAATTTACCTGTTATGGCAATCTGCCCAACCGCACGAATATCGTCACCAGCAGCGGGGTGCTCTTTATATTTGTCACAGCAGGGAATGTGCCCACTGTAACCTATGCCATCACCGAAAACTCCAATGTGCAGTTGGACCAGGAAGATTTTCTTGAGCCCTATCGCAGCGTCATGGGTGAGGCCCCCGAGCAGCCTGAATATTACATCCAGCTTTTAGGACTGCCCAGTGTTGGGAGACTCTTTTATGACTCCACCGGTTCTGGAAAGAGTACCACCCGGCTTACCGATTCCAATCTGGGAAGTTATAACTTCTACATCAACTACGGCAATTCCCGCAGCAATATCAGGACCCTGAGCTATGCGCCGGACGCCAGAATTACCACCCCGGTTTCTGTGCCTTACGTGGCATTTTCCATCTCCGGGAAGCAGCTCTTTACCGGCGCCATTAACTTCCGGTACGGTTTGGAGAAGAATCTGACTGTGTCCCTCTCCGGCTACCAGTTTGAAAACGCAGACGTAAACAATGGCATGAGCGGGAATAACGCCGTGCAGTATGTAACCTTTCAGCAGCCGTCCTCCGGCAAGCTCTGGCTGGACTACAGCAATGGGAGAGGAATAGAGGTAACGCCCTACATGAAGTTCTACACTGAAAATACCGTGGAGGGTGGGTATCCGATTTCCAGCATGTGCTATATTCCAAAGGCGGGCGCCGTCGGCACGGTTCCACTGTATTTCACGGCCTATTCCCGCGGTGGAACGATATATCAGGATACAATAAATATTGAGCTGACCCACAAAACAGACTCCGATGTGTTCTGGGACGTCAACACCGACAATGTGGGCAAATGGGCTGCAGACTCCATAGACTTTGCAAACAAGTGGGGCCTGGTGAAAGGAACAGCAACAACCGGACAGCCCACCTTTACTCCGGGCAATACCATGCAGCGCTGCGACCTGGTGCTGATGCTCTACCGTATGGCCGGCAGCCCGCCGGTGACCGGAATCATGCTTTATTCGGATGTCCCGGCAGGCGCTTACTATTACGACAGTGTGCTCTGGGCCTATGCAACCAATCTGATGGAGGGCGTGGTATCCGATGATCTTTACGATCCCACGGGGGATATCACACGTCAGGACTTTGCCCGTATTCTATATAATTTCACCCGGTCAATGGGGCTCAGCACGGACAGCACCACAAGCCTGGGTGAGTATCAGGATCTCTCTCAGGTGGCAGGTTACGCGCTGGATGCCATGGCATGGGCTGTGAATATGGGCTATATTACCAGTACCAGTTCCACGGAAAAGAAGCTTTCACCGACAGCAACAGCGACCCGGGCGGAGATTGCAACGCTGCTCCACCGCTATCTTACATATTAATATTATCAGGCAAGACCTCCGGCTTAGCCGGAGGTCTTGCCTGATATAAGCGATTTCCCTCGGAGGCGTCATTCTTCACCAGTCCGCGGACTGGTGAAGAATCCGTTCCTTTTTACGCAGGGGACGCGGATTTCTCACCGGCGTGCGTAAAGGGTTCGGAAGGACGCCGTAGATAGGCAGCCTTAACTGAATGACATTGGCGTCTGAACTGTAGGTAAAACACCGCTTTACATCGAAATAGTACTTGCTTTTTTTGCGTGGGGGAGTTATAATGCCATTGCGTCTTGTAACGGCGCTGCTCGTCGCAATCCCCTCAGAGCGCGTACTCAAGACAGCTTATTATCAGGAGTGCAAGGAACATGAAAGAAGGCATCCATCCCAATTATCAGCCGACGACCATTCGTTGTGCCTGCGGCAACGTGATCGAGACCGGAAGCACCCGGCAGAACATCACGGTTGAAATCTGCTCGAAGTGTCACCCCTTTTATACCGGCAAGCAAAAGCTGGTAGACACGAGCGGCCGTGTGGACAAGTTCAACAAGAAGTACGGCCTGTAATTGAAAAAAACCCGGCTCCGCGTTCACCGCGGAGTCGGGTTTTTCCAATTGCAGTGTTTTCATGTCATGCAGTCTTCGACGCGCCTTCGGCACCATAAAACGCTTCACAGCGTTTTATGAAAGACTCGTATGAACTGCCGTGACGGAGAGCGATTCATAATTTCCTTGTCTTTTTCATATTTTGCATGTATAATACGAAAAGTCTCCTTGCCGGACTGTGTCCGGGAGGCGGAAACGGCAAGCTTATGTCGGAGGTTAAATGAAGTGAAGGATTTTTCAAAGTACATGCAGCCGGGGAAGCGGGGTTACCTGATTGGAATAGGCGGCGTATCCATGTCCCCCCTGGCAGAGGTTTTGGCAGATGCCGGATTGACGATTACCGGTTCGGATATGGCAGAAGGGGACAATGTCATCCATCTGCGCTCCAAGGGAATCCAGGTAAATATCGGCCACCGTGCGGAGCAGATTACCGGTTCGGTGGATTTCGTTGTGAGAACCGCAGCTGCCCATGACGACAATCCGGAGATTATGGAGGCACGCCGTCTTGGCATTCCGGTGTTTGAGCGGACAGAAGCCTGGGGCGCCATTATGATGGACTATAAAAACGCCCTTTGCATTGCCGGAACCCACGGCAAGACCACAACGACCTCCATGTGCACCCATATTCTGATGGCAGCCCAACTGGACCCCACAGTGATGATCGGGGGTACGCTGCCCCTGCTCCACGCCGGTCACCGGGTGGGAAAGGGAGATACCATCGTCATGGAGTCCTGCGAGTATTGCAATTCTTTTTTGAATTTCTATCCCACAGTTGCGGTGATTCTGGATATTGACGCAGATCATCTGGACTTCTTTCACGATCTGGAGGACATCAAGAGCTCTTTCCGGGAGTTTGCCTCTCACGTTCCGCCGGAGGGAACGATCATTGCGAACTGCGACGACGAGAACACAATGGACGCTCTGCGCCCTCTGGGCAGAGAGCTGATGACCTTTGGCATGAGTGATGCGGCGGATGTCTGGCCGGAGAATATTGTTCAGCTGGGCCCCCGGTCGGAGTTTGACGTGATGTATCACGGAGAGCGCTATACCCATGTGACGCTCCATGTCCCCGGAATTCATAATGTGAAAAATGCTTTGGCGGCCTGTGCGGCGGCCATTGTCCTCAACTGCGGCCCGCTGGCTGTGGAATATGGCCTGGCGGCCTTTAATGGGGCCGGTCGGCGCTTTGAATTCAAAGGCAAGTTCAACGGGGCGGATGTCTATGACGACTATGCCCACCACCCGGGGGAGCTGCAGGTCCTGCTGGACACTGCCGGCGCTCTGGGCTACAAACGGATCATCGTGGTGTTTCAGCCCCACACTTATTCCAGGACCAAGGCGCTGTTTCAGAACTTCGTGGAACAGCTGCGCCGTCCGGATATCGCCATTCTGTCGGAGATTTACGCCGCCCGGGAAACCAATACCATCGGTATCTCATCCAGGGATATAGCAAATGAAATCCCCAATTCCATGTATTTCGACAGCTTTGATGAGATTATCAAGACCCTCCGCTGGACTGCTGCTCCCGGTGATCTGATTCTCACCGTCGGTGCGGGTGATATTTACAAGGTCGGGGAGAGACTGCTGGAGGAACAACAGTAATCACACTTGTGAAAGCCGTTACAAGCTTTCCCCGCGTAGCTCCGGTTGTCCAGGTGTTCCCGAGACGATTGACTTTGCCGTGCAAATACAATATAATGAACCAAAAACGCGAAAGGGCGGAGGGCACATTGAAGCAAAGCACTCGTGAAAGATGGATTGCCTTTCGCACACGCCTTGCCCGCATTGTGGAGGTTGGCGCAGCGGACGATCTGTTCAGCAGGGGATATGATTTCTGGATTACCGGAGTCATTGCGGTGAATTTGATCGTTTCAGTTCTCAGCACCTTTTCGGAAATATACAGTGTCTGCGGCACCGTACTGGATGTGCTGGAGTCCATGACAGTCGGCTTTTTCGCGGCGGACTATGCGCTGCGGCTGCTCTCTGCCCGTTATATTTTTTCCGGAAAATCCGAGTGGTCCGCGCTGGCAAAATACGTCTTCTCCTTCTCGGGTATTGTGGATCTGCTGAGCTTTTTGCCCTATTATCTGCCGGTATTCTTCCCGGACGGGGCAGTTGCCTTCCGTATATTCCGTATCATTCGCATATTCCGCCTGTTCCGCATTAATGCCTATTACGACTCTCTGAACGCAATTACAGAGGTACTCTCAAAAAAGAAGCAGCAGCTGGCTTCCTCGGTGTTCATCATCCTGATTCTGATGCTCTCCAGCAGCCTTTGCATGTACAGCGTGGAGCACGATGCCCAGCCGGAGGTGTTTCAAAATGCTTTTTCCGGCATATGGTGGTCTGTATCTACGCTTTTGACGGTTGGCTATGGGGACATATACCCCATTACGCCCTTGGGGAAGGCACTGGGAATTCTGATCTCCTTTCTGGGCGTTGGGATGGTGGCTATACCTACAGGTATCATATCTGCGGGCTTTGTGGAACAGTATGCCCGGATGCAAAACAGTACCAGACTGGCCCGGGAGATGGACATCAATTTCATCAAAATCCAGCTGGAGCCAAAGGACAGCTGGATCGGCAAGAGTGTCGCAGAACTGCAGCTGCCCCACGGTATGATTCTTACCGCAATTCACCGGGCCCATGAGGTGCTGATTCCCCGGGGCGATGTGCGCCTGATGCTGCATGATACGGTGATTCTGGGAGCGGAGCCCCTCAGCGACCGCAGCCGCATTTACCTCAAGGAGATTTTCCTTGGCGATCAGAATCCCTGGAACGGTCAGTTGATCCGGGATCTGGACATCTCCCGACAGAGCATGATTGTCATGGTCAAGCGCGGCGGCCGGGTGATCATTCCCAAGGGAAACACTCGCCTGAAGGCCGGGGATTGCCTGGTGCTTCACACAAAACTGCATCTCAGCGGCAGTACAAACATTGAAATATGATGATTTGATGCTGTTTTCAATATCATGCTTCATTTTTTAAAAAAGTATCTCGCATATACTTGGCAAAAGCAGCCTGGCCGACAGAAACGACCAGGCTGCTTTTGTGCTTTCTTCAGATTGTCCCGGACTGCCTGGGGGCAGGGTGCAGAGCGCTTTCATACGGTTCTTCCATAAAACATAGTGTTTATGGAAAAATAGTATTAAAGTGTGAAATGCACACTTTCCCCCGCATCCGACCGGACCGTGACGGCACCACCGGTGCCACACTTTTTCAAAATCAGTTGTGCGCGACCGTTCCATGTCCTGGTTCTGCCCACATTGTAATTCTCCTCCGGCCTCGGATTTCCGCTGCCGAAGCCCAGCAGGTCAGCGCCTGTGACCTCCGCGGTAACAAGCGCGTCTCCACCTGTCCGTGTGACTGAGAGATAAACCAGCTCATCGCCTTCAAAGTCTCTGGAGACGGCAAGCTCCGCTGCCTCTGCCGTGTTGAGGGCAAAGGAGCCGAGAAGGTCCGCTGCCTTGAGCTCACCGGGTACGTAGACCGTCTCAAAGAGTGCGCGGAAGCCGTTTTGTGCGCCGGCAGGCTGCCTGCCGACAGATTTCCCATTCACAAAAAGCTCCACCTCGTCCGCGGCGGAATAGACCTCCACAACGACGGGTTTTCCGTCACATCCACTCCAGTCCCAGGACGAAACTGCGTCACTCATGACCCAGGGTGTCTTGATCAGTGCTTCTCCATAGTGCCTTGGGTCCTGCACTGCAATGAACGGCGTTTTACGCAGCCCGAAAACAATCTCCCGGTAATAGGACAGGGGGCGCCGGAACCCTGTGAGATCCAGGTCGCCGCAATATGCCAGCTGGCAGGGAAATTGTGCGCCGAAGCCGCCCTCTCCAAACCGGTATGCGGGAATGCCGACCCCGGCCTCACCGATGTAGTCCCAGCCCGTCCAGGTGAAGTCGCCGATCACACAGGGCAGCTTTTCCACCAATGCCCAGTTGCGTGCAATGTCCGGTGGATAGGTTTCGGACCCGACCATTACCCGGTTCGGATAGGCTGCACTGTCCGGCTCATAGCGTGCGGCCATGTAGTTGTAGCCGGCCACATCCAGAGAGGCGCAGGCTTTTTCAAGACGTGAGGTGATGGCAGGATGGACGACGATTTGATCCATTTTTGTGTCCATTACCGTCATGAAATCGTTGACATTTCCGTCAATTTCACCTGCTGCCTGCATGTCGCGGGAAATATCCGCCATGATAACGCCCATCTGGTCTCCGGCGGCAAACACACCGTTGATGCCCGCGGTGGTATAACGCGTGGGGTCCAGCTGCGAAATCAGCCTGCTGATGTCAGCGCAGATTTTGCTTCCGGCATCCGTACCGATCTCCGGAATTTCATTGCCGACAGAGTACAGGATCACGGAGGGGTGATTGAAATCCTTTTTTACCATCAGACTGACATCGGTCTGCCACCAGCGCGCAAAGTCCAGCGCGTAGTCCAGATCATTCTTGGCGCGGCTCCACATGTCGGAAAACTCGTCCATGACATACATTCCCAGACGGTCGCAGGCGCGCAGCAGTGCTGGAGCGGCGGGATGATGGGACATACGGATGGCGTTAAAGCCGGCATCGCGGAGGAGCTTGATTTGGCGGTATTGGGCGTCATAATATGTGGCTGCCCCCAGCAAACCGCTGTCATGATGGATGCAGGCGCCGCGCAGCTTGACGGATTTCCCGTTGACCCGCAGGCCGCGGGCGGCGTCAAGGGAAAGGGTACGAATGCCGAAGCTGTCCGCAGAGGTGTCCAATAGCGTTCCATTCTCATCCAGCAGCTGGCTGCTGAGGGTATAAAGCGCGGGCGTATCCGCGGACCACAGCGCGGGCTGCTTCACGAGAATGCGCTGCACCAGTTGCCGGGACTCTCCGGCTGACAAAAACGCCGTGGTTTTTTCCTCTGCGGCAACAGCGCCGCTTTCTGCGATGAGCGTTGTGCGGAGTGTCAGCGTTCTGGAAAAGGCGCCGCCGTTGACTACATCAGTTTTTACATGCACGACGGCCAAGTCCTGGCCGGCGTTCTCTGTCACGGCCTGAACGCTGTCCGGCTCGATCCGCACCTGTCCGGAGGTGAGCAGATACACGTCCCGATAGATGCCGCTGCCGGAATACCACCGGCTGTTTGTCATGCCTGCATTGCGCACCTGTACACGAATTTCGTTGTCTCCGGTACGAAGATAGGGGGTTATGTCCACATAAAAGCTGGTGTAGCCGTTCGGCTCCGTCCCGGCAAGCTGCTCGTTGACATAGATCAGCGCATGGCAGTACACCCCCTCAAATTTCAGCACGAAGCGGGTGCCTCTCTCTGTCTTTGGGACAGAGAGTTTTTTGACATAGGTATAGTTTCCGCCGTCCCGGTAGCCGGTGTTGCCGGCGTTGGGGCTCTCTGCGTAGGCGGATTGTTCGATCATTGCGTCATGCGGCAGCGTCACGTCCCGGGCATTTTCCGGGATATTCCAGACCAGAGCGAAGGCATCCTTGTCTGCCCAGAATTTCCAATTCTCATTCCATTTTACACACTTCATTTTCCCACACCTCGTGTTTTTTAAAAGTCAGCGCCCCAGACGCCGCAGAAGGGATCGACAGGGCTTACGCCACGAAACGCGGAGCGTCCCAGCAGCTTGTCTATTACCTGGTCCACCACTGCCTCGGTGGGCGTATAAGCGTTAATAAAGGTCCGGATCATCGGCGCATCGGCAAGATGATAGGGGTTTGCCAAGGAAACAAACAGTGCAGGGACCTCATTTACAAACCAGGGGGCATCCGCCGCCATCAGGTGTACCCAGTCAATCCGGCGCACTGACTGATTGCTGGCAGTGTCGAGACAGGCGACATAGATTGCGAGATCAAACTTACTCTGGATGTCCGCCACGCCTCCCTCAAAGATCTCCTGAAAATCGGGATGGGCGTAATCATAGAGCGTTACTGAAAAGCCCTCCTTCTCCAGTTTTCCCTGGAGCTTGTCGATTGCACTCTCGCCGTCCTTAAAGCCACCGCCCAGCCGGTCCTGCAGCAGGTACAGCCGGACCCGTTTGTACTTTTCCGGAGAGATGGGGAGCAGACCCTGGGTATCCTTGACCAGTGTGACACTCTCGTCCGCCACCTGTCTTGCCCAGGAAAGATGCTCAGGGCAGGCAATTATATCGAGCGCCTTCGGCCCGGGAACAAGGGTTCCGTTCTCTTTTGCTTCAGGAAGACCCATTGCGGCCTTCATTGCCAGAATGCGCGTTACAGCCTCATCCACACGCTCCATGCTCAGACGACCGTCGTCGATGGCATCCCGCATTGCCTGATAGTCCTCCCGGATATCCTTGTTGAACAGGATCATGTCGCAGCCGGCATTGATGGAAGCAGGAATCGCCTCCCTTCGGGCCATTGCGGCCCCATAGCCCACCATGGGTGTGGCGTCCGTTACGATCATGCCATTGAAACCCAGCTCGCCCCGAAGCAGTCCGGTCAGCAGCTCCCTGGAAAGGGAGGCGGGCAAAATGTCCCGGTCTGACAGCGCGGGGTTAAGCTTTTTGCTCCAGGCGGGCAGCAGAATATGGCCAGTCATGATGCTCAGTGCACCGGCGCTAATGACCTCCCGCCAGATGGCGCCGTAGCTGGCATCCCAATCCTCGGCGCTGAGGCTGTTGACGGAGCTGACCAGATGCTGATCCCGAAAATCCACACCATCGCCGGGAAAATGCTTGACCGCGGCAGCAACACCGTATTCCCGAAGGCCCCGGAGCTGTTCCTTGACAAAGCGAATCACGCGTCCTGGGTCAGAGCCAAAGGTGCGGACGTTTTCAATCGGGTTGCGCCAGTTTAAATCGAGATCACAGATGGGCGAAAATGCCCAGTTACAGCCCACGGCCGCGGCCTCTCTGCCGGAAATTGCTCCGAGGCGGTAGGCATTTTCCGGGTTATCCGAGGCAGCGACACTCATGGGACGGGCAAAATAGGTTCCGTCTGCGGCGATGCCGTTGCCGCCGGATTCCAGATTCGCGGCAAAAAGCATGGGAATTTTGGATTGCTCCTGCAGATATGCGTGGGTCTTCTGTACCTGCGCCGCGGGCATGGGGCGGTAGAGCATGGCGCCCGGGTGAAATTCATGGACGAAATCCTCCAAAAACGCCTCCTCTGTGTTCATGCCGATGGGGCAGAACATCTGACCGATCTTTTCCTCCGTGGATAGTTCTTTCAGGGTACGCTCCACCCACTGGACCTGGCTGTCTGTCAGAAAAAAAGGGTTTGCTCTCAAATTGACCATAGTTCATTCCTCCGTGTATGATTTTGGAACATGGCGTGCCGCACAGGCGGCACGCCATGCTCCGTCCGTCTTAACTTGTCGAAGGATTGATTGCGTGAAGCGAAATCAATCCTTTACTACTGCCTGCATTTTTTCCTTCATCGCGTTGATTTCGGCGCGGTGGGGTTCAATGGGATTGAAAATCAGGCAGACGATGAGAATCACGCAGGTGATGGCGGGAATTCCAAAGCGCAGGGAGTTGATGGCGAACATGGCGCTGTCAGGCTGGCCGCCGATGGCGTTGGGAATGTAGCTGGCGGCGGCGAGAACGGCCAGGATGCCGGAGGAGGTCAGCGTGGAACCGCACTTGTAGGCAAAGCCCTTGATGGCGGAAACCATACCGTTGAGGGCAACGTCCTCCTTGAGCTGGATGTAGTCGATGGTGTCATTGACGAAGAAGTTGATGAGGCCCTGCTCCATGGCGCTGAAAGCAGTGGCAATGAAGGACACGACATACAGCACGGGCATAGACTTGTTGCCGCCGAAGAACAGTATGACATAGCACACCAGCGTAACAGCCTGGGAGACGATAAAGGCTTTGGTAGGGGTCTTGAAGAAGCGAAGCAGCAGGGGCATGACCACCATCATGGACACCAGCGCGCCGATGGAGAGGATACCCATGTAGATTCCAATCAGATCCGGGCGCATGATGTAGTACATCATATAGTAAACCGAGGAGGAGAACATGATTCCGTAGCCTACGGAGGCAAACATCCAGATGATCAGCATGATGATGAGCTTTTTGTGCTTGACAAAGATCTTCAGATCCGCGCCAATGCTGCGCTTTTCCTCGGTGACGGCACGGTAGCGCTCTTTGGAGGTTTTGAACAGCCAGAGGTTGGCCGCGATGGCAAGAACGCCGTAGATGATCATCAGAGGAGCATAGCTGCCGAGCTTCTCAACCCAGCCGGAGGTGAAGGTGGAGGCGATGGTGAAGGCGACGGCAATGGAGATGATGCCCAGCTGTACAGCCTGACCGCGATCCTTGTCACTCTTGGTCATTGCGGGGATCAGCGCCATTTGGGGCATGGTCAACGCGGTAACGCTCATACCGTAGAGAATGTAGAACACCATGATATAGGCGATCTTCGCGCCGGTGGAGAGGCCGGAAGGATTCAGGAACAGGAGAAATGACACAACTGTCAGCACAATGGGTACCCAAAGCAGATAGGGCCGGTATGAGCCGTATTTGGTCCTGGTCCGGTCGCAGATGCCGCCCATGATGGGGTCGTTGATGGCGTCCCACAGCGTTGCGATGAACAGGATGACGGAGGCCGACGCTGCGGGAATCAGAACCGTGTCCGTCAAAAAGTTGGAGAAGAAGGTGGCCACGGTAGCCTGAATCAGCATGAAGCCGCCGCCCTGGCTCAGCGCATAGCTGATTGCAGTGCCTTTTTGAAACTCGGAAGCCTGTGGATTGTTTTCCATAATTTTTCCTCCCTTTCTTTGAGCAATTTACATAAATATATCATAGATTTCAGCAAAAATCTTTTGCAGAATCTGCCATAATATTTTGTATTTTCGGACAAAATGACTATGACTACTTTTATTATTGAAAAGATTATGGTAAAATTTGAACAATTATACCCGAAATATTTTGCTCATAGACGATAAGAGCTGAATGCAAGCCGGCTGTGCGGCTGTATTCAGCTGCGGAGGAATTCATGAGGGAGTTAAGCGAGATCGAAGCGAGGCTCAAGAGTATATATGCCATACATCCTGCCGGAGTGGACTACACGCACATATATGCTGACCAGCTTCCGGAGATAGCGGAGCGCGCCGGCGTTTCCGTCAGCACACTGGCTCCGCATCCGTTAAATGACGAGCTGTTGGAGGAGGAGTATTTTCAGCGTGGAGACAACGTGGCGGTATTCCGGCATATCCGATACCTTCCCCCTGTGCTGCACAAGCACAATTTTTTTGAACTCATCTATGTAAACCGCGGAAAATGCGGAAACTATATTGACGAGAAAATGATTTCCATGGAGCAGGGAGACCTTTGCATCATCTCTCCAAAGCACATCCACGCGCTCTCCGCTTATTCAGACGATGCGGACATATGGAATATTTTGATCCGCATCAGCACCTTTGAGACGACCTTTTTTGATGTAATCTCGGACAAGGATGTGCTCTCGGCGTTTTTTATGCACTGCCTCTACGGCGGACAGGACAAGTCCTGCCTTCTGTTTCACACCGGAGGGGTGGAAAACGGGCGTCTGCACTATTTGCTGGAAGCACTGATGGAGGAGTACGGAACAAAGAAAAAATATCGGAGCAGGATGCTGGACAGCCTGTTGTCCATGATCTTTGTCACGCTGCTGCGGGAGCATGAGGAGGATGTGGCATTCCCCATGGGGGAAAAAGAGCGGTCGGGTGACAACCCCATGCAGCTGCTGAGCTATATTCAGCGAAACTTTGCTTTTCTGACGCTGCAGGACCTGGCCGCGCATTTCGGCTACAGCGTGCGGCACACTGCCCGGATGCTCAAGGACAGCACGGGTCAGAACTTTGGCGACATTGTGCGGGATCTGCGGCTCCACAAGGCTGCGGAGCTGCTGTCCAATCCGGACCTGGCGATTCCGGACATCATAGAGACGGTGGGCTATTCTGATGTGAGCGCGTTTTACCGTGCGTTTAAGACCTATTACGGTATGAATCCCGCCACCTATCGGAGAAAGCACAGAAGCTGAGGCGCTGTTCGTTCCGGTTATGAATGCAGCAGGCCATGAATGCGGTGTAATGAATCATCAAAGCCGGAGGATAAAGGAGGAATGGAAAAGCATGGGCATGAATTACAGCAGGATCAGTGACTGGATTCTGGGAGAGGACAGCTTTGATCCGGCGCATCTGGGCAAATGCGAGGCTGTCATGAGCCTGGGCAACGGCTATATGGGCCTGCGCTCGGCGACAGAGGAGCAGTATCTCGGCGAGACAAGGGACCTGCTGGTGGCGGGCAGCTTTAACAAATTTGACCCCGACGAGGTGACGGAACTGCCGAACGCGGCAGACGTGACCGCAATTACGCTTTGGGTGGACGGAGAGCGTTTTTCCCTGGATCAGGGGACAAGCAGCGGCTACAGCCGGGAGCTGAATATCAGGACGGGCGAGCTGACGCGCCGTGTCCGCTGGACAAGTCCGGGCGGAAAGCACATTCTCTTTTCCTCCAGGAGAATTGTTTCTCTGGCGCGGCAGCACGACATAGCAATGACAGTTTCCGTCACTGCGGAGGAAAATGACGTCGCCCTGAAGATTCGTTCGGGGATTAATGCCCGGATGACCAATACCGGCAGCCAGCATTTTTCCGAGGGAGAGAAGCGGTTTTACGACAGAAAATATCTGCAGCTGGTGGAGCGGACGACGCAGAGCGGGATTGATTTCGTAATCAATGCGGTCCACCGTTTTTCTGTAAACGGGGACGCTGTTGCGCTGCCTGCGGATGTAAATATTGACCGTCGGATAATTTATGCGGACTACACCGTGGCGCTGAAGGCGGGGGAGTGCCTTACGCTGGAAAAATACGCGAATGTCCATACGACTCGGGATCTGGACTATGCCGGCCCGGACGTCAGGGCACTCCAGGTACAATCCCTTGCGTCGCTCAGGGAATCCGAGTCCATGGGCTACAGTGCGCTTGCGGCGGAATCGGCGGCGGCATGGGCGGAGCAGGTGTGGGACACGACACCGATCGAAATTGAGGGGGATGAGAGAAGCGCAAGAGACCTGTTCGCGGTCCGGTTTGCCCAGTACCATATGCGTGTGTTTGTTCCCTCCCATGATAACCGTATGAATATCGGCGCAAAGGGCCTGTCCGGTGAGGGCTACAAGGGCCATTGCTTTTGGGATACGGAGATATTTTTGCTGCCCTACTACATGTTTTCAGACCCGCCCGCTGCCAGGAAGCTGGAGGAATACAGATACCTCTCGCTCCCCGGTGCCCGCCGCAAGGCTGCGGAGAACGGCTATCGCGGCGCGATGTTCCCCTGGGAGAGTGCCTGGCTGGACGACGGCGAGACCTGTCCGCTTTACGCAGGGACGGATATTCTCACCGGCTTGCCCATCAAGGTCTGGTCCGGGATCATCGAACAGCACATTTCCGCGGATGTGGCCTTCGGAGCCTGGCAATACGGTGTGATCTGCGGTGACACGGATTTCATGGAGCGATATGGGTATGAGCTTATCATGGATACGGCCACCTTTTGGGCTTCCCGGCTGGATAAGGGCACAGATGGCCTTTATCATATCAACGACGTGGTGGGACCGGATGAGTATCACGAGCATGTAAACGACAATGCCTTTACCAATTATATGGCCCATTGGAATCTCTGCAAGGCCCTGGAATATGCAGATAAGCTGAAAAGAGAATCTCCCGCCCTTTATGAGCGCCTGGACAGCAGGCTGGATATTGAGTCGAATTGCCCGAAATGGGCGGAAGGTGCGGAAAAGCTCTACCTGCCCCAGCCGACGGCGGAGCATATCCTGCCTATGGATGACCGCTTTATGCAGGGCGAGTATATTGACCTCAGCAAGTATAAGGCCCAGGATTTCGTCGGCGGCATTATGAAGGACTACAATCTGGAGCAGATTCAGAAGCTTCAGGTTTGCAAGCAGGCGGACTGCCTTGTGCTCTTTTATCTGCAGGAGGATCTGTTCAGCCCGGAGGTCAGGAAGGCGAGCTGGGATTACTATGTGGAGCGGACATTACACGACAGCTCTCTGTCTCTCTCCACCCACGCGGTCATGGCCTGCGATATGGGTGAGGAGGCAATGGCTTACGAGCTGTTCCGAAAGAGCTGCGAAATTGACCTGGGGCCTGTCATGACCACCTCTGACTCCGGTATACACGCCGCCTCCTTTGGCGGTATCTGGCAGTGTGTGGTCTTCGGCTTCGGCGGCGTGCGCATGCACGGCGGAGAATTACGTATCAATCCGCTGCTCCCGAAAAACTGGACCCGGCTCGGCTTTACTTTGATCTGGCAGGGGGAGAAGCTGCATGTGGTGGTGACAGGGGACAGCGTGACAGTGAAAAATCTGACCGGCGGCAAGCAGGTGACACTGACGGTCAACGGAGAGAAAGTGACGGTATGAGAAATGCGAATGTATGAGAATCAGCGGAACCCGATTTTACCTCTGGATGTCCATATTCCCGACAGCGAGGCCCATGTGATGCCGGACGGAAGGCTCTGGGTCTATGGCAGCTATGATACAAGGGAGGACGTGTATTGTAGCGAGGAATACCACCCTGTCTCTACGCCGGACATGCGGCATTGGACGATCCATGACAAGGCGCTGGACGGAAATGATGTCCCGTGGTTCAACAACCCGGATGCGCCGCGGTATCCCGGAATTGACTGGAGCCATCCGACACCGTTTATTCTGAAAATGATGGAGCGGGATCGGGAGAACGGCGTCGATATGAAAGCGGAGTTTGAAAAAAATGCGGATTTGCCGAAGCCTCCGCTGCTTTTTGCGCCGGATTGCCTGGAACGGAATGGAATGTATTATCTCTATTTCTGTATGCCGGACGACAGTGAGGGAGTCGCCGTATCGGAGAAGCCGGAGGGACCGTTCCGGATTGTGACGCAGCTGCCGGTCGGCGGAATAGATCCGGCGGTCTTTATCGACGACGACGGGCAGGCGTATCTTTACTGGGGGCAGCTGTTTTCCCATGGTGTGAAGCTGGGTACGGACATGGTTTCCCTGGATCGGGAGAAGATTGTGGATGACCTTGTGACAGAGGAGGCACACTTTTTCCATGAAGGCTCCTCCATGCGAAAAATCGGGGATACATACTATTATATTTATGCGGATATGGAGCGGGGAAAGCCCACCAGCCTTGGTTATTCCACCTCCAAAACGCCCCTTGGGCCTTTTACCTATCGGGGAATTATTATTGATAATGACGACTGTGACCCGGCCAGCTGGAATAACCATGGTTCAATTGCCTGTCTGAACGGACAGTGGTATGTGTTTTATCACCGCTGCTCCCGCGGTGTACAGCAGCATCGGCGGCTGTGCATTGAGAAGCTCACAATCATGCCGGACGGTACCATCCCGGAGGTGAAGATGACCTCTCAGGGTGTGGGAGAGCCCTTTGCGCCCGGCGAAGCGATCTATGGTTATCAGGCCTGCGGTGTGAGCGGGAGTTGCCTGATCGGCACCGGCGGGAGATATGAGGAGCAGCTCATGAACATTGCTCCGGGGGACACAGCACTGTTTCGCTATGTCCGCAGTGAAGAAGCTTACAGTGCCGTGGAGGTGGAGGCCTCCGGCAGCGGGACGATGGAAATTCTGTTTAACGGACAGTCCGCCGGAACCGTTCTGATCCGAAACGGCGTGCAGATCAGCAGGGAGATCAGTGCGCCGGCGGGAGAATATACGCTTACCCTGCGCTTTTCAGAGTCTGACGGCCTGACATTGGACAAACTTACTTTGCACTAAAGGAGACAACTGTAAATGGCTCTCTCAAACACCTGGATTACCAACGGCTCCAAAACACCGTTTTACCTTCGAAAAGTCTTTCAAATTGACGGGAAGGTGTCATCCGCGTCTGCGCATGTCTGCGGGCTGGGACAGTTTAATTTCTATCTGAATGGCTGCCGGATGTCTGACCGCGTCCTTGATCCGGGTTGGACAGACTACAATAAGGCAGTGCAATATGTAAGCTTTGAGCTGTCGGAATATCTGCGCCAGGGCGAAAACGTTCTGGGAATCGAAGTGGGAAACGGCTGGTATCACTGGGATATGTCCTTTGGCTACAGCTTCCACTTTCCGCCCTTTATGCCGCCCAACCCAAATCCCTACAAGCCCTTTGGCGAGTGCCTTGTAGCTGTGCTGGAGCTGAAGATTGTCTATGCGGACGGAACAGAGACGCTGATCTGTACGGACGAAAGCTGGCAGGCAGCACCCCACGGTGTTCTGCACAGCAATGTATATGGATCGGAGCTGATTGACGGCGGACAGCTGCGGGAGGACTTTTCTCTGCCTGGCTTTGACGCCTCCGCGTGGGAGTTTGCCCGCTGCACGACGGCGGGGGAGACTCCGGCGGGAGAGCTTGTCCCTGCTGTTCAGCCGCCAATTAAAATTCTGAAAACCTATGAGGCAAAAAAGCTGGGTGAAGTCAACGGAAGGGCGATCTATGATCTGGGCCAGAACATCTCCGGCCTCCTGCACTGCGAGGTGCGGGGAGATGCCGGGACAAGGGTGGAATTCTACCCTGCGGAAAAGCTGACCCCGGAGGGCGATGCGGATCAGATGGCAAAAAACTGGATGCAGATCGACAATGTGATCTCCTACCGCATCGGGAATAGTGGCATATGGGAGGAGGTAAAGCAGTATTTTACATACTTCTCGGGACGCTATATTGCCGTGACCGGAAAGGCTGAGGTGCGCGGGCTGCGGGGAGACGCAATTTCCAGCGCCTGGAAGCGGGCCGGAAGCTTTCGCTGTGACGATGTACGCTATAATCAGATCTACGACATGATTGAAAGGACAGTCGAGGCAAATATGCTCAGTGTCCACACGGACTGCCCTACCATAGAGCGCTTTGCGTGGCAGGAGCCCAACCATCTGATGGCCCCATCCATCTTCTATATGAAAGACGGGCGCGGGCTGTGGGAGAAATTTCTGACTGATCTGCGTCTTGCGCAGCACACCGCGGAGGACTGCTTTGCGGACATGGAGGGAAAACCGTTTTATCCCGGCGCAGGACTGGTACCTTCTCAGGCGCCCTGCTATATTCCGAATGTGCTTCCGGTCCCCGGAATGGGCAGCTTCTATGACATCATCCCCTGGGGCAGCACCTGTATCCTGGGCACCTACTGGCACTATATGTTTTACGGCGACCTCGAAACGGTAAGAAAGAACTATGATACCGGACTGCGTTATCTGAAGTATCTGAAAACGAAGCTGAATTCAGACGGATTTCTCAACCACGGCCTGGGCGACTGGGGCAACCCGGAGAACTGCCTTGCCCGGGAGAATGTTGAAACTGCCTTTCTTTACGCTGATGCGGTCACGCTGCGGCAGTTTGCCCTTTGGATCGGAAATGACAGGGACGCAGAGGAGCTGCGGAGCTTTGCGGAGGAGATCAGACAAAATTATAATGACAAGCTCCTGGTCTATAATGAGGCGCTGCATGGCTGGTGCTACCGCGTCTGGGACCACCCTGACGAGCTGGTCCTTACCCAGGCGGCGGAGGCGCTGCCGCTGTATTGGGGTATGGTGCCTCCCGAGCGGGAGGAAGAAGTGGTCCGGGCATTCCGGGCGGCACTGGAAGAAAAGGGCGCCTTTGTTTCCGGGGAGGTGGGCCTGCCCTACGTTATCCAGACTGCGCGGAAATATGGGATGAATGACCTGATCTGCCGCTATATCACGCGGGAGACGCATCCGTCCTATTACGCCTTTGTACTGGACGGAGAGACCACGCTGGGAGAATACTGGGAGAACAATCCCCGCAGTCACTGCCATGACATGATGGGACATATTATCGAGTGGTATTTTAATGGACTTGCAGGCATCCAGCCCCTGGAGCCGGGCTTTCGCCGGATAAAGGTGACCCCCTATCTTCCGGAGAGCATGAACTGGTTTGACTGCACATATGAGACGCCATACGGTACAATTCATGTCAAAGCGGAGCGGAATGCAGAGGGTAATGCGGAATTTCATTGGGAGACCCCGGCCGGGATTGTGGTGGGATAAAGGGAGGAATCGAGAATGCAGATTACGCAAATTAAAATCAATGGCATCCGAGAGCCGATGGGCTATGCGCTGCCCACACTCAGCGTCTCCTTCAAGGTGACGGAAACAGAGAGCAAAAAGCCGGAGAATATCCGGGTGGCGCTCTGTCAGGCAGGTGATACGCAGCCGCTTTGCCTGCGGGAGGGCCCGGAGTTGTCCTGGACGGGCGTGACTTTGGATACTGCGGGGCTGAAGCCGCGCACTGCTTATACAGTGCTGATCCATGTCAAAGGGGACCGGGGAGACTGCGCCCAGGCGGAGACCCGTTTCGAAACAGGAAAGCTGAACGAGCCATGGAGGGCGGAGTGGATTGCTGCCGCGAGAGGTGACAGCTGCCATCCGTTTCTTCGGAAACGGATTCAGGTCAGGCCGGGGCTTACGCGGGGCAGACTCTATGCCACAGGCGTCGGAATGTTTGAAGCATTTGTCAATGGAGACCGGCTGGGAGAAGCGTATTTCAAACCGGGGATTACCAATTACGAGACACGTCTGCAGGTGATCACCTTCCCGGTCGAGACGCTTCTGCCGGGGGAGAACGAGCTTTCCTTCCTGCTGGGCAAGGGCTGGTATATGGGCGCTTTCGGGCTGGAGAACGCGGAGAACAATTTCGGCGACCGCATGGCCATGCTTGCAGAGCTGCATCTGGACTACGACGACGGCACCCATGAGGTGATCTGTACCGATGACAGCTTTGCGTATTGCGCTTCACAGGTGACGGACTCCGGGATTTATTTCGGGGAGATTCTGGACCGGACCGTGCGGGATGCAGTGTGGAAGACCGTGTCGGTTATTTCCGACCCTGCCGCTGCACCGGGCACAGCCAATCTGGTCAAGGAGCATCTGAAGGATTGCCTGAGCCTGCCCGTTGTCGTGAAGGAAATACTGCCGGTCCGGGAGATCATTACGACTCCAAAAGGGGAGACCGTTCTGGACTTTGGTCAGAATTTTGCCGGCTTTCCTGAATTCGACGCTGCGTTTCCGGCGGGAACCCGGATTACCCTCGACTTTGGAGAGATTTTGCAGCAGGGCAGCTTCTATCGGGACAATTACCGGGAGGCACGATCGCAGTTTTGCTATATTTCCGACGGACGGCAGGAGACCGTGCGGCCGCATTTCACGTTTTACGGTTTCCGCTATGTCAAAATCACAGGGTGGGTGGGCCCGTTGACAAAGGACATGTTCCGAGGCTGCGTCCTCTACTCCGACATGGACCGCACCGGCTGGCTGCACACGGGCAACGAAAAAATTGACCGGCTCTATGAAAATACACTCTGGGGCCTCAAGTCAAACTTTATTGATATGCCCACCGACTGCCCGCAGCGCAATGAGCGCCTGGGCTGGACCGGCGATGCCCAGATCTTTGCACCTACTGCCAGCTATCATATGGATACACAGGCATTTTTTCACAAGTTTGAACAGGATCTGATAGACGAGCAGGCATTTTTGGACGGAGCGGTGCCGAATTATGTGCCGAACTTCGGGCACAAGAGAGACGCCGCCAGTGCGTGGGGAGATATTGGTACGCTGCTGCCCATGACGCTGTGGAGATATTACGGCAATCGTGACGAGCTGGCTTATGCCTATCCCATGATGCGGGCCTGGGTTGATTATATGGACCGGCTGGACGCCTCAAAGGGGGCGCGCAGCTACACCTTTGATCCGGGCTTCCAGTTTGGCGATTGGCTGGGTTTGGACGGCGTCTCCGAGACCAGCTTCAAGGGAGGCACTGACGACCGTTATCTCGGCGCGGTCTATTACTATCAGTCCGCCCGACTCACCGCAGAAGCGGCGGGAATCCTCGGCAAAACAGAGGATGCGGAACACTATTCCTCGCTGGCAGAACAGATTCGGCAGGGTATTTTGTCGGAATACTTCACGCCCAGCGGCCGCTTTGCCATGGATACCCAGGCTTCTTACGTGACAGCGCTGAAATTCGGCCTCTGGCGGGACCGCGACAGGCTGATTGCGCAGTTCCGGGACCGGCTGAAAAAAGACGGGTTCCGCATCCGCTGCGGCTTTGTAGGCGCACCGATGCTCTGCACGGTTCTGGCGGAATGCGGTCTTGTGGAGCTCGCCTATGATTTTCTGCTGAAGGAGGACTATCCGAGCTGGCTGTACTGCGTCAGGCTTGGGGCGACAACAATCTGGGAACGGTGGAATTCCGTAGGACCGGACGGCACGATCTCCAATACGGGCATGAACTCCCTGAACCACTATTCCTACGGCTCTGTGATGGAATTTGTTTACGCCTGGGCTGCGGGAATTCGCCCAAAGGAGCCCGGCTTTCAGAAGGCCATCCTTGCGCCAAATCCCGATTACCGGCTGCCGCTGCTGGAATGCTGCTATGATTCCGTTGCGGGGAAATATGTGTGCAATACCCGGATCAATCCCGACGGCTTCCTGGACATCCATATCGAGATTCCCTTTGGCTGCGAGGCAGAGGTGACCCTGCCGCGCAACGGTGGGGAGAGCCGGAGGCTGGATGCGGGCTGCTATGATTATCACTATATGCCGACGGCAGATTACAGAAAGCCTTTTGGAGAGAATACCATGCTCCAGGTGCTGGGGGAGAATGCACAGGCTCTGGAGATATTGTTCCGGCTAGTTCCTCCCATCGGCGGGATGGCCGGGGAAAAGAATCCGGAATTTTGCTGCAATACGCTGGCAGATATGCGGCACATGTCCTTTCTTTCCTTTGATCCGGAGAAGCTGGAGCAGGCAATTGCGGAGATCAGGGAACTGACGGTCATATGAGAAGGGAGAAACAGATCAGAGAAAGGTCTCAGCAAGATGGGCGGGCTTTGTCCGCCAGAGGAAAAAGGATAACCGATTTGGATGGATCGGGTATAGAGGTGATATGGAATGAAGGGCTTTATTTTTGATCTGGACGGCGTGATCGTATTCACGGACAAGTTCCACTACCAGGCGTGGAAGCAAATGGCGGACGAACTGGGTATTTATTTTGACGAGATCATCAACAACCGTCTCCGGGGCGTGAGCCGTATGGCTTCGTTGGAGATCATTCTGGAGCGCTGGGAGGGCGAGCCGCTTTCCCAGGAGCGAAAAGAAGAACTGTGTGAACAAAAAAACGGGCTCTACCGCCAACTGCTGGCGTCCATGACTCCGGCGGATGTCCCAGAAGATGTGCGCGCAACGCTGGCTGAGCTGCGGGCGCGGGGGTATAAACTCGCCATCGGCTCCTCCAGCAAAAACACGCCCTTTATCCTGGAGCGTGTGGCACTTACGGATGCCTTTGACGCTGTGAGTGACGGCAACAACATCACCCATTCAAAGCCGGACCCGGAGGTGTTTTTAAAGGCAGCGGAGTTTCTCGGGCTTGCTCCCGCCGACTGCGCGGTTATTGAAGACGCCAGGGCAGGAATTGATGCGGCTAAGGCCGGTGGCTTTACCGCCATCGGGATTGGCGAGGCCGCCGCCTATGAAAGGGCGGATATTCCGATTCAATCCCTTTCTGAGCTGCTGAAGCTTGCTCCGGCGGTGTCCGCGGGGACAAGAAGAACCTGTGAGATCAATATCCGGGACCCGTTTGTCATGCTGCATGAGGGCGTATATTATCTCTACGGCACCCGCAGTGAGACCTGTTGGGGACCGGCGGAGGGCTTTGACTGTTATTGCAGCGAGGATCTGGAGCACTGGGAGGGACCCTTTGAAATATTCCGTCGGCCGGAGGACTTCTTTGCGGACCGGGAATACTGGGCGCCGGAGTGCTATGCCTGTCATGGGCAGTTTTATCTGCTGACGACCCTTGGTGCGGCCGGGCGGAAGAAGGGGATCTATACGCTGGTGGCGGACAGCCCGAAAGGGCCCTTCCGTCCGTTCGGAGAGCGGCTGACGCCGGCGGACTGGTCCTGTATTGACGGAACGCTGTATTTTGAAAATGGGACACCATGGCTGATTTTTTCGCACTCCTTTGAGGACAGCCCGGACGGGGATATGTGCGCCGTGAAGCTCACCGACGATCTGTCCCGGCCGCAGGGAGAGATATTAAAGCTGTTCTCCGCCGCTGCGGCGCCGTGGGCAAAGCCGGTTCCCTTTGCCAAAGCGGAGTTTGGCATGGAGGGGGATGTATATTTTACGGACGGACCCTGTGTCATGCGGTGTGAAGACGGGAAACTGCTTATGACCTGGTCAAGCTGGGGAAACAACGGATATGCTGTCGGCGTGGCGCAGTCCGCTTTGGGAAGCATTTCCGGCCCCTGGTATCACCAGCATGAGCCGATCTATCCGGAGAACGGAGGTCACGGGATGCTGTTCCGCGACAAGACCGGACAGCTGTATTTTACCCTTCATGCCCCCAACGATAAATACCGGGAGCGGCCGCAGTTCTTGAAAACATGGATTGAAAATGGTATGATTACTTTGGAGAAACCGGATCAGGCGCTGTGACAAAACAGAGAGCAAATATGGCAAGGAAGTGAAAAGCGAATGAAGCATTATCTCGCAATTGACATCGGCGCATCCAGCGGGCGGCACATTGTAGGCTGGCAGGAGAAGGGAGAGATCAGGACCAGGGAGGTCTACCGTTTTCCCAACGGCGTAAAGGAGGAAAACGGACATTTGGTCTGGCATGTGGAGGAGCTGCTGAAACAGGTTAAGACGGGCATTGCAAAGGCGAAGGCGGAGTTTCCGGACATCGTCAGTCTATCCATTGATACCTGGGGGGTAGATTATGTCCTCATGCGGGGCGTCAGGGAGTGCTGGCCGTGTGATGCCTATCGGGACAGACGGACGGAGGCAGTGATTCCCAGGGTGCATGAGCAGATGTCCTTCTCTGAGCTGTACCGGCACACGGGCTGTCAGTTCCAACCCTTCAACACTGTATACCAGCTGTATGATGATTTGCAGCGGGGGAGGCTGGACCGGGTGACGGACTTCCTGATGATCCCTGAGTATTTGATGTACAGACTGACCGGTGTCAAGGCAAAGGAGTATACCAATGCGACAACCACCGGTATGGTGAACGCGGAGACCGGGGAATTTGACAGAGAGATCATAGAGAGACTGGGGCTGCCCGCCCATCTGTTCCCGAAGCTCAGCAGCCCTGGAACGCCGGTGGGTGAATATGAGGGGATTGGGGTTATTCTCTGTGCCACCCATGACACAGCCTCCGCCGTGGAGGGAATTCCGATGGACATCGACGCCCCCTATATTTCCTCCGGTACCTGGTCGCTGCTGGGCGTGAAGACGGACAGGCCGATTACAAACGAGCCCAGCGAGCTGGCCAACTGGTCCAACGAGGGCGGCGTGGGCTACAACCGCTATCAGAAAAACATCATGGGCATGTGGCTGGTGAACCGCCTGCAAAGCGAGCTCTGCCCCCGCAAGCCCTTCCCGGAGATCGTGGCGGAGGCGGAGGCCAGCAGCTTTGACGAGACGGTGGATGCAAACGCCAGGGATTTCCTGGCCCCTGAGAGTATGAAGGCCGCCTTCGACGCGGCGCTGACGGCACAACCCCAGAAGGACGGTGACTACTTCCGCTGCGCCTACCGTTCCCTGGCCCTGAGCTACCGGGATGCCCTGGCAGAGCTGGAGCGCAACACCGGCAAGAGCTACGACAAGCTCTATATCGTGGGCGGCGGCGCGAAAAACCAGTTTCTCAACCGCCTGACTGAGGAGGCCACGAATAAGAAGGTTATCGCCCTGCCCATCGAGGCCACGGCCCTGGGGAACCTGAAAATACAAATGGGCATATGAGTTTATTCTTTCACCCCGTAGAGGCGGGAGAATACCCAAGTAAAATTTACCGTCCTGCAAAGGGCGGAAAGGAGAATGATCGAATGCTTGTTGAGACAAAAGCGAGGGTCGGCGTCTTTGCCATTGCCCTGGGCGCCTATCTGCCCCAGTTTCCTTCTCTGATCCCGGAGTTTGAGGGTCAGTTCGCGGATTTTAAAAAGCGCATTCCCGAATCCGTCGAGCTCATCGACGGAGGTATCGTCACCACCAAGGAAAAGGCCATGGCAGCGGGGGATATGTTTCGCGCAGCAGACGTGGACTTGGTCATTTTACAGCTTTTGACCTACGCCACCAGCTACAATATGCTGCCCGCCGTCCGAGATCTGGACGTACCGGTGGTGCTGGTGAATCTTCAGAAGAAAAAGGCCCCGGACTATGCCAACACGGACACCGCAACCTGGTTGGGCGAGCTCTACGCCTGCGGTGCTGTGGGCGAGATGGTGGCGGACCTGGAGCGGGCCGGCAAGCGTCATGCGGTTATCACCGGCGTCGTGGAGGGCGGCGACGCCCATGCAGACGCCGAGATCGCCGACTGGTGCCGTGCTGCTCAGGTGCGCAGAAGATTTCGGGATACTAACCTTGCTCAGATCGGCCGGCCCTACCCCGGCATGATGGACCTCTACATCGACGAGACCAATCTCTATCACCGGATGTGGCTCTATACCAAGCAGTTTGACTGGGAGAAGATGTGGGCCATCGCAGACAACATCACCGATGAAGACGCCATTCGCGCCAAGGCCCAGGACATTCTCGATACTTTCGACATTGAGGGCGGCGGAACCATCGAGAAGGTCTGGGATATGGCAAAGTATGTCGTGGCCTTTGAGCAGTGGGTCAAAGATGAACAGCTGGGCTTTGTAGCGAGCCATTACGATGGCTTTGCCCAGGGTGTGGCCGGAAAGCTGGACAGTATGCTGATTCCCGCTTTCTCCATGCTCATCAAGCAGGGCACTGCCTGCGCCGTGGAGGGCGACATCAAGGTCGCCATGGCCATGAGTATTCTGAAAACCATCTCCGGCACGGGGCAGCTCAGCGAGATGTATTCCATTGATTTCAATGAGGATATCTGCATCATCGGCCACAGCGGCAGCGGAGACGCAGCCATCTCCCAGGCAAAGAAGCCTACCATGAAGATCGTTCCTGTGTTCCACGGCAAGACAGGCGGGGGGGATTTGACCCAGTTCTATCCGCCGGAGGGAGACATCACCTATCTGGGTATCACCCAGGACCGGGACGGTCATTTCAAATTTGTCGTGGCCGAGGGCGTCAACGAGTCCGGTCCCATCTTTACCTTTGGCGACACCAATATGCGCACCCGCTTCGCTATTTCTGCCCGGGAGTTCTGTGATCGCTGGAGCGAGGCCGGACCCACCCACCACATGGCGGCGGCAGTGGGCCGCTGGACAGACACCATTTTGAAGGTGGCAAAGATCTTTAACGTCCCCGTGGACATCATTACGCGCTGATCAATTACATGATTTCGCCCACCTGAGATGGGGAAAATTGAGAAAATCATCTTTCCTTCCTTACGGGAGGAACAAAGGAGAAGAAAATGAAAGTATTGGACGCAGAATTTGTACAGAGCTTTATGCGTACTGCAAATGACGGCTGGCTCCAGGGCTGGCACGAGCGCAACGGCGGCAACCTGAGCTATCGCATCAAGCCCGAGGAGATTGAGGCTGTCAGGGAGGAACTCAGTCCCGCCGAGTGGCGGCCCATCGGCACCGAAGTCCCGGCATTGGCAAAGGAGTATTTTCTGATCACCGGCTCCGGCAAGTATTTCCGCAACGTGACGCTGCGCCCCGAGGATTCCTTCTGCATCATCGAGTTGGACGACAAGGGCGAGAACTACCGCATCTGCTGGGGCCTGGTCAACGGAGGGCGGCCCACCAGCGAGCTTCCTGCCCATCTGATGAACCATGAGGCCAAGTTCCTTGCCAACGGCGGCAAGCACAGGGTGATCTATCACGCCCATCCCGCAAACACCATTGCCCTGACCTTCGTTCTGCCACTGACGGATGAGGCGTTTACAAGGGAACTGTGGGAGATGGCGACCGAGTGCCCGGTGGTGTTCCCGGACGGTATCGGTGTGGTGCCCTGGATGGTTCCCGGCGGACGGGAGATTGCCGTGGCGACCTCGGAGCTGATGAAGTCCTACGATGTAGCAATCTGGGCCCACCACGGAATCTTCTGCTCCGGTGCAGACTTTGACCTGACCTTTGGCCTGATGCACACGGTGGAGAAGTCCGCGGAGATACTGGTGAAGGTACTCTCCATGACGCCTCATAAACGCCAGACGATCGAGCCGGAGGGTTTCCGCCAGCTGGCAAAGGATTTCGGTGTGAATCTGCCAGAAAAGTTTTTGTACGATAAACATGCATAATACAAAACTTCTATAAAAAGCTTTAGACCTTTAAGGAAACGCTGATTAAATCCCCGCACGCGCCTGTCGGCAAATTTTGTGCCCGTCTGCATTTTAATGGCAGCAAAAACAGATGCATGTCTCTCATCCGGCAGCGGACGAGAGACATGCATCTATTGCTGGTATGCAATTTCACGAGGTCAGGGAGAGAGTCTTCTGAATTCCCGGAGCGCGCAATATTTATCAGCGAGAGTGACCAAAAATGCCTCCTTCGATCTGGGAAAGGAGAAAAAGGTCAATGGCCACATATGGCTAACAATAATATTTTTTTCTTTTCTGCTAAGGTTAAAATGCTGCTCCGCATTTTTCAGCGCGCGCTTAGGATGCCCAAAGGCGTGGCCGATTGCGTTGACATGGGCATCCTTCCGTGTATACAGGTGAAAATCATGGAGCATTGCGCCGCGGGCAAGGGAAACCTCATCTATATTCCATCCCAATCGCTGTGCCATTCGAAAGCTGGATACCGCAACGTTATGGCAGTGCACAAAAGTGGGATTGCCTCTGTGCTGCCGGTATTTCTTCAACTTGCTGACATGGGGGTTTGTCTCAAGCCGCTCCAGGACCTGAAAAAACCGCTCGGCGTTGTTGCGCTGCAAAGCGTATCACCTCGATTGCTCATTGCCTTTTGCCGCCGTGGCAATGATACGCTCATTTTGGAGAAAAAGCAATAATTTTTTTAATATTGTAAAACGTCGTAAAGATGTGTTAGGAAAAATATGAACATTGTTTACAAAAAATCCAGCAAGACGATGCAATTCCATGGTAATCTTTGCCTATAAAATAAAGGAGGAGATATTCATGGAGCCAATCTATATCAGCGGCAGTGTACGCTGTCCACAAGGCGATTCTGACATCTTCTTCACCTGGGATGTGCGGAATGGGACCTTGTACGCCGGGGTCAGTGCAAATGCCAGTACCGGCATAAAGAAAAAAGCAGACCAGAATACAAATAACTGGTGCAACAATTTTAACTTTCGTCGGAAACATTTCGACACGCTTCATGAAGCAAGCCGTTTTGTTGAGCGCTATAATACGTGGTTTTAGCAAGATAATGTGCGAATTCTGTTTAAAAACTGCACGCTATATAATACTTGCAGAAAGACAGGCAGACTTTGCGCTCCGGTCAGCCTGCCAAGGCCGATGGGCCTTATTTTACGGAATGATGACGGCGCTGGCGGAGATACGGCTGCCGTCATAGCAGAGCTTTCGATTCAAAGGAACTTGTAATATCATTGCAAGAGTCTGGATTGCTTTTCAACAAGCACAGGTGTCCTATCCCCAATATCCTGGGATAGCATGGCACGAGAGCCTTCCCAGTTCAAAAGCCGATAAACCAGCACCACAGAGTCCGCACGGCTCAGCGTGCCCTCGCCAACAAAGCTTCCGTCATCCCGCAGCTTGATGATACCTTTTATAACTGTCTGTTCTACTGCCCATGTGTAGCTGCCTCTGGCAATCCGGCTCACGTCCGATGTGTAGGCCTGAACGGCGGCATAGTCCGTGATATGGCTTTCCGCGTCCGTGGTGATCGCGGAAGGCTCCATTAGCATGTTGGAGCAGGTGTTGGCGAGGATTACCGCAGCCTCATAACGGTTGATAGGCTGTTCCAGGAAGTCGCTGTCATAGGGGAAAATAGGTATGGCGCCGGTAAACGCATCCGGCAGCAGGATGTTGTTTTCCAGAGCGATGGTATACGCGTCGCCGGCAAAGTAATCGCTTCTGCTGCGGTCGGTGGTGAAGCCCGCAGCAGCAGTCATGACCATTTTTAAGAATTCTGCCCGGTTGATAGCCCAGTCTGGGTGAAATTCATCCGTCTGAAAGAAAATAATACCCGGCGTGTAGCTTTCTAGCTTCAGCATTGCTTTCTCATACCACGCACCGCTTGGAACATCCGTATAACCAGTGCTGCTTTTGTCGGCGTTCCGTTTTGGTGTGGATATGGGCTTCGGCGTTACAGCCGGCTTCGGTGTTACGGGGGAGGCTGCCGTTATGGGAGCAGTGTTTTTTTCAGGGGATTCTACAGTTTGATAGCTTTCGGCTGCTTCCAGGGCGGAAGGTGTTTGCTCTGCCTCCAATATTTCAGATTGTCTATTCGAGGGCAAAGCTTCCAGAACGGCGATCAGGACAATGATTCCAAACAGTCCCGAAATGAGATACTTTTTGTGCTGCCTTCCCCATGCAATTCCGTTTCCCAGTGCGGTACGGACCCGGGAGAGATCGAACGGCATCCGGAAGAATGTCTCTGCCGGCTCCGCGGGCTCGTCCTCGCCGGAAGCCGCTGGGTCATCATCCCCGGCAGAGCCCTCCAAACCGGCCCGAAAAGCAGCCATCAGCTGCCAGCGCTCCTCCGGTTTTACGGCAAGACCCTTCAAAATCGCATCCTCCTGTTCTGCGGTCAGCTTGGCGCCAAGGCTCGGAGGGTCTGCAAGAGTGTCGTTTTCCGCTCGATCAATGGATTGCTGCGGGGGCCGCCCTGTGACTATATAATACAGAACCGCCGCCATGCCATATACATCGGTAAAATCGCCGCATTTGCGCCGGCGGGAATACTGCTCCGGCGCGGAGAAACCGGGAGACAGCACGTCGTTTAATCTGCGTAACTGTGCAGCGAGCTGATACTGCGCTCCTCCGAATCCAATCAGCTGTGCAGTTCCGTCCGCATCCATCAGAATGTGTTCCGGATTGATATTTAAGTGCAGCAGTCCTGCTGCGTGCGCGGTACCCAATGATTTTATAATCGGAAACAGCAAACGTTCCGCCTCCTCCATGGAAAGCGTGACGTCCTGGCTCTCTGTATATTCTTTCAGAGTTTTTCTCTCCTGTTGCAGGTGTTCCCTTACAATATAGGCAGTATCGTTTTCCTCAAAGCATAGCAGCACACGCTGCAGGGCTGGCAATGGACCCAGAAGCGCAAGCTTGCTGCCTTCTTCAAAAAATGCGCGCTCTCCATCCCAATAAGTTTCCGCCTGCACCCCGCGATGCGGGATCAATTCGCCCTGATCACCGCGGTCCGCGAGTGCCTGAGGGAAAAATTCTACGATTTCCCACAGTGCTTCTGACTCGGAATTCTGCGCAAGATAGGCGGTCTGGTATGCATCGCAAGTCAGTACCTTACCCAAAATGTAGCATTGATGCAGCAATGTACCCGAAGGCAAGGCGCCAGGATACAGCTTTGCATCCTGGGCAGAATCGTATCCGCAGTGCGGGCACGCAGTATTTGATTCTTCCAATTCTCGAAAGCAGTTGGGGCAGAGATTTCGTTTTTGTTCTCGCTGCACAGGCTTTTTTTCGAGTGGGTTCCCGCAAAACATGCAGAAAACCGCATCCTTTATGTTTTCCTTTCCACAATGACGGCAAACAAGATCGTTCATATATCTGCTACTCCCGTTCAATCACATAGTCCGAAAGCGTTTTTTTGCTCTCCGGCATGGCTTGCTCTGTATTTCTGTCAGCGGACAGGATGATTTTTGCGCAGAGCGTTCGGTATTTCAAGCAGATCCTGGACGATGTACGTTTCCCGCATGGTTGGCTTGACGAAACTGCCGGCAGGATGATAAAGAATACTCCCGATCCCCGCGTTTTGTGCTGCTTCCATGTCGAGACTTCGGTCTCCCACATAGAAGCACCGCGCCGCGTCCAGAGCGTATTTCTGCATCAGATATACAATGCCGTCCGGGGCTGGTTTGCGGGGAAAACCGTTGCCTGCGGTTACAATCTCCGTAAAATACGATAATAGTCCGGTGCGCTCCAAAATGGCGCGGCAGGACGCGCCGCGGTGGGTGAAAACGAAGCTTTGGTGTCCGTCCCGTTGGAGCGCCTCCAGGGTCTCCGCCGCGTGGGGCATCGGCTGAATTGCGTCGATTCTCGTATCGTTGAGCGCATTGAAGCGTGCCTTGAGCGGTGCAGGGTCCATGCCATGCTCCGCGGCTGCGCTTTCAAGGAAAGCCCCGACAGAAAAGCGGATGGACTTGTCGTAAATAGTCTCCGCGCTGTAAGTGAGGCCGAAACCGGCACATACTTCCTGTGCCGCGGGGATGATGGAGGGGTAGGAATCCACCAGTGTCCCGTCCAGGTCCCAGATCAGGGAAAATAGCTTCATTGCGTATTCCTCCTCCCAAAAATGCCGGATGCTTTCTCCAATGTGATTATATCATTCAAGGGCCTTTGCTGCAAGTGCCTGTGCGAGCAAACGGAGTGCAGCCTATCAGTTCAGACGCCCCGGCGTCTGAACTGTAACTGACTACCACTGGTCGAGCAGACCGGTTCCGCAAGGGGCTGGTCTGTTCGACCCTGTTCTATCTTTTTTCACAGGCTATATTGCGCTTATTTTGAAATAATGATAAAATAAACCAGTAATTGATTGGCCCGGTCAATCGTTTTTTACCGGGGACAGATTGCTGCCCTGAAAGAGTTGGGGAGGATGCTGCTTATGCTCCAGTGGATAAGTTATCTGATGGTGTATCTTGGAAGCGCAATAATGATATACAATATATATGGTTTTATCAGCTTTGCCCGCTTCATCAAGCGGCTGCATTCATGGCAGCAAAAAAATACCATTTTGTATTTCCCGATTGCGCTGCTGGTCATGTTTTTTCTGGGGTATCTGTCGGTGGGAATCTTTGGCAGTCCGGATATGATAGTTGCAGGGATTTTGTTTGGCGGAACGCCGGTGTCACCGGAAACTATCTGGGCGATGAAACACAACTCAAGCAGGTTCTGCTCCGACTGTTGGACAATGCCGTCAAGTTTACGGATGTGCCTGGCATAGTGGAGCTGGCTGTGGAATGCATCGCGGAGAAGACAGGTATTCGTACACTGCGCTTCACGGTCAAAGACACCGGCATGGGGATCGAAAAGAGCTTTCTGCCCCATCTTTTCGAGGTTTTTACCCAAGAGGATTCCAGCTCGACCAATCGCTACGGCGGCAGCGGACTGAGTCTCGCGGCGGCGAAGGGAATTGTGGAGCTGATGGAGGGCAGCATCTCTGCGGAGAGCGTAAAAAATGTCGGTTCCACCTTTACCGTAACCATTCCGCTGGAATATACCGGAAAAGAGGAAGCTGCCGCGGAGCAGCAGGAGGAAGCCGGCTCTCTGGCGGGAAAGCGGGTTCTGATTGCCGAGGATATTCCGTTGAACGCAGAGATTGTAATGGAATTTCTGGCAATGGAGGATGTGCAGTGCGAACACGCTGAGAATGGACAAATTGCACTGGAAATGTTTGAAAAATCTCCCCTCTATTACTACGATTCCATCCTGATGGATCTTCGTATGCCGATGATGGACGGACTGGATGCAACAAGACATATCCGAAGCCTGGACCGGGAGGATGCGAAGACCGTTCCCATTATCGCGCTGACAGCCAATGCAGCCGAGAGCGATGTGCAGCAGACAAAGGAGGCGGGAATGAATATGCATATGGCAAAGCCAACCGACGCCGCCGCCCTGTATGCCACGCTGAAACGGTTTATTCAGGCGTCCCCCAAGCTGGAGAACAGGCCGGAGGGCATGCAGACGGTGCAGGGGCCATCCGGCGAAGTGGAACCGGAACAAATATAACAGTGAAAAAAAGCGATTCAGGAAACCGCCCTGCGGCTGCCTGAATCGCTTTTTATAGGGCGCGCTGCTATGGTTCATTTTTCGGGACGAAGACGCAGGGGGGCGGTCCCGGTTTTCCGCACACTCCCGCAGCAGCACTGCGGCGGAAGCGGGAGGGGATTTCCGGATAAAGCCGCATCACGTAAGAGACTTCCACAGATAGTAGACCACATCACCACGGGGACAGGCTGCGCCGGGGGTAAAGATTACGCCCGTGCCGTCAAAGATTCCGTTTTTGCCTGCCCAGGCAGAGGCGTCCTCCCACCAGCTCCCTGCGGCGGTTTTTCCCGGCTCACCTGCGGCGCGGTAGAGGAAGGTGATAATACTTGCCCGGGAGCAAACCAGCTCCGGTGAGAAGGTTGTGGCGCTGGTGCCAGTGGTAATCCCTTTCTCCACGGCCCAGAGCACAGCCTTGTAGAAATAATCCGATGCGTTTACATCAGAAAACGGATTCCGTGCGGAACTCGGCTCCGGCTCGCCCATAGCACGCCAGAGGAACGTGACGACCTGCCCTCTTGTGCAATTGTCAAACGGACCGAACATGTTATCGGATATACCCAGGGTTACACCGTTCTTGCAGGCCCAATCTACGGCATTATAATAGTACGCATTGGAGGACACATCACGGAACCGGTTTGCGGAAATGGTGTCCGCCGGCGCCATACCGCTGTCCAGCACGATGGTAAAGGTGGGAATGCGTCCCTTCAGGTCCGCCGCGGAGGTGATGTTTCCGTCCACATAAATCGTGACTGCGTCGTTGACATCGACGCCGGAAAGCCTCACGTCCCCGGCGACCTGGAGAATGGAGAGCATCTCATCTCCGGTTGTCCCGCTGAGGTTAACAGATGCGCTGGAGCCGGGGAAGGAGGAGCTGAGTGTGATGGAAAAGGTCTTGCCTGCGGAGTCGATCTGAACGCAGTTGAGCTGTTCCCGGTCGTTGACGTGAAGCGTGACCTCCCGGGAGGTCGTAGTCACAGTGGCGGACTGATTTGTGTCCGCCATGGTCACTGCAAAGCTGTTGACGGCAGGATCGTCATTGCGGACGGAATAATCGTCCGTAGGAATCCACATCGAAAATGTATCGGGCCGGGCGTCCGCATTTTCCAGATAGTCAAAGGAATAGCTGGGGTAGACGTCGTCCCGGAAGGTGCGCAGCTCTCCGTCCCGAATCACCGCCACAAGCTGCTCCTGCGCATCATAGACGGATGCGTTACCGGTATTCACGGTCAAATATTCCATCGGCTCGGCCTTCACGTCGTTGATGCTGCTGAAATTGCCGGCTAAATATTCCGCATAGCTGTCGTAGGAAACATAGCAAAAGCTGTTATTCCTGGAGTTGCTCCCCCAGTCCAGCACGGAATAATACCACTCGTTGGTATAGTTGCCGGAGCTGTCTTTCGTAAAAGAGATATAGCAGTTCTCACCATACGGCACATTGCAGTCATAGACATATACCCGCGTCTCCGTGGCGCTTGCCTCCACAACCTTGTAGCCCAGCAGCGCGTGACCCGAGCTATCGGCACGGATGCAGACGAGAACGGCGTCCCTGCCCGTGTTTTCAAAATATTTTACCGCGTTGACCATTGCAGTCGCGTCGTTCATTGTCTGATTTTGGGACCGGGAAGATAATACGGAGTGCTGCGTGATATAGATGGTCTCAATGAAATCCGCCACATCCATGTTCATTCCCGCACTGTAATCGCCGATGCGAAGTGCGGAGGGCACGGCTGCGCCGCTGCGAAACATCGAGGGGGTCACACCGCTGTCCGGCTGATAAAACATCCCGGCGCAGGC
>CAJOPB010000109.1 GCA_905236305.1 uncultured Oscillospiraceae bacterium
CAACTTTGCTTGATTTCAACAAGCAGAAACGGGCAAATGTCTAATTATATCCCGTCTTTGACCAGATTTTGACCTGCGAAGTTTGAGCCTTTTATTGTCAATTCCGTGGTCTTTTATCAAGGGGAAACGGTTTGCAAAACGCCGCGTCCCGGGATGGTATATTTTGTCACAGAAAGGAAACCCCGATGAAAAGGACAGCTCGCTTTGGAAAATGATGGAAAAGGAGAATTTAATTATGAAGCATATCATAAAAAAGCGCGTTTTCAGCGTGATGCTGTGCTGCCTGATTCTCAGCGTGTTCTGCGCGGGAGCCCTGGCAATGGAGACCCAGAACTATACGCTCTCTGTGGGCGACAAGAAAACGCTGTACGCCACCGGAGCGGTAAACGGGGCCTTTTGGTCCACCTCAAACCCCAGGTCTGTTGCAATCTCCACCACAGGCGATTACAAATGCGACATCACCGTCCTGTCCTATGAATCCAGCGCGCCGGTCATCGTCCAGTGTATGTACTATAAGACGGTTTCCAACGGCAGATATTCCTATATGGTCCAGGACGCCGTGGACTTCTACATCCGGGTAAATAAGCCTGCGGACGGAACGGTATCCTTTGATGCAAATGGCGGAACAGTTTCCCAAGCCAGTATGACAGCAGCCTACAACAGCACCTACGGTACGCTGCCGACCCCCAACCGTACAGGCTACACCTTCACCGGATGGTACACCGCAAAATCCGGCGGCACCAGGGTCACCTCCTCCACAAAGGTCACCGTAGCCGGAGACCATACGCTTTACGCCCACTGGTCCCTGAATACCTATACCGTCAGCTTTGACGGCAACGGCGCAGAGAGCGGCACCGTGAGCAGCCTGAAATGCGATTATGGCAGGAGCTATACATTTCCCGCAAACGGCTTTGTCCGGGAGGGATACACCTTCACCCAGTGGAATACCAGAGAAGATGGCTCCGGGCAGGCGTATCGGGAGGGCGCATCCTTCTCCAATCTCCGGGAAAGCGGAGCTCTGACCCTTTATGCAATCTGGGATCAGCCGAACAAGCTGAAAGAGCTCAAGGACAGCGATGTCACCATGACCGATACGGACTTCACATACGACGGCAGGGCCAAGGAGCCCGATGTTCGGGTGACATATGCCGGCTCAACACTGACGGCAGGCCGGGACTATTCGCTCACCTTCTCAGAGAATGTCAACGCGGGAACAGCCAAATTGACAGTGGACGGCGAGGGGGACTATACCGGCACCGTCAGCAAGACCTTTCAGATCCGAAAAGCAGCGCAGCAGCTGGAAATCTCTGCCTCAGCCACAGAGCTTCGTGTGGGAGACACGGTCAAGATCCACGCGCAGGCACAGGGAACCCTCTCCTATTCCGCTTCGGACAGCGCTGTCGCCTCGGTCAGCAGCAGCGGCACGGTCACGGGGCGCAGCCCCGGAAGCGTGACCATTACCGTTTTCGCCTCAGGTACGGAAAACTATGAGGAGGCATCGGAAGCCGTTTCTCTCACAGTCAAAGCGGTCGAGGAGGAAAAAGAGAAGGAGATCGGCTTTTTGCCCGATGAGGAGCAGCCGCGCGAGGAACAGCCGCGTGATCAGGAGCCGCGCGAGGAGCAGCCGCGTGAGGAGGAGCCCCGCGAGGAAGACAAATCCGAAGCACCGCACATGCCCGCGAGCCTCCTGCCCTCCAAGCAGTCTCTCACGCTGAATCTGTCGGACAAGCAGAGCGAAACCGTAACGATCACCGCCTCCGGTGATCTCCCGGAATATTATTACGTCACCTCCATCCGAACCGGCACCGGCTTCATATGCTTCTGGGACGGAGACCCCCTGGGAGACTGCCGCAGCCTGGAAATATCCGCCTGGAGAGTCGGCTCCGGGACCGTTACCCTGGAGCTGAAGGACCTGAGCACCTGGGAAACCCTCGCAACGGCAACGATCTCCGTCAAAGTCACCGATGAGGCCAGGCAGCCCGAGGACGGCGGCAAGGACAGCGGCAAGGACGGCGGCAAGGACGGCGGCAGCGCTTCCGGGCAGTCGGAGGAAAAAAAGCACGATGAAGCTGTATCTCTGGCCGTCTCCCAGACTGACATCTCTCTGAACCTCTCCAGGGGCAAAAGCCAGACGATTACCGTTTCCGCAGGCGGAAAGCTTCCGGGCCGCTATTATTTCTCTCTCGACAACAGCAACCCCCGCTTCGACGCCAAATGGAGCGGTGACTGGAACGGCGACAGCCACGATCTGACCTTCACTGCCAAAAGAACCGGCAGCTCCAGCGTGACGATCTGGATCGAGGACTGGGAAACCGGGCGCATACTCGCCACGGCAAGGGTACTTATCACGGTTTCACGCTGACAAGCCAGCATCCTGCTATGCCGGATGCTTTTCAGAAAATCCAAAAACCGGAGCCGATGTGCTCTCCCCGCTCCTGGGAGAGCACATCGGCTCCGGTTCCTCACGCTCTATATGTTCACATGCCTCCTCGCCTCTCTGACCGCACGGGAAACTGCGGGAATCAGCCCTTGCATTTTCCGGTCCTTCCTATTAAAATGAGTGTATATATGGGTACAGCCGTCTGCGTTCTGCGGACGGCTGCGAGAGGAGGGTTTGTAAAAGTATGCTTCATACGGTAAAAGGTTTCCTGCATACGCAGGATACGATTTTCGTCAATGAGGACGGAAATGAGGTACTTCTCAGAGGAATGGGGGTCGGAAACTGGCTCAATCCGGAGGGGTTTCTCTTTGGAGGCGCAAGCTTTGGCGGCGCGATCGGCTCGTTTTCACGTGCCTGCGCCTTCGACCGCGGCAGAACCATGGATCTCTATGTCGCAGAGCTGGCAGGCCGGACCTATCAAAAACAGTTCTGGGATACCTGGGTGGACCGCTATTTCGGGAGAGCGGACATCGCGGCCATGAAGCGGCAGGGCTTCAATTCCGTCCGCCTGCCGGTCAACGCCCGCTTTCTTCTGGATGAGGAGCCCGGCATTCATTTCAATGAGGCGCAGTTTGCGCTGCTGGACCGGTATCTTGACTGGTGCGAAGCAGAGGGACTGTATGTCATTCTCGACATGCATGCCGCCTGCGGGGGCCAGAGCGCCATCAGCTGTGATGACGGCGTGGACAACCAGCCGCATCTGTTTCTCGACGAGGAGAGCGCGGACCGGACCGTTCTGCTCTGGAAGGAGATTGCCCGCAGATGGGCTGACCGCTGGATCATTGCGGGGTATGACCTTCTCAACGAGCCCATAGCCCTGCCCATGTTTGACGGACTGATCCCGGAGCTGAAGGCGTTTTATGACCGTCTTGTGCGGGAGATTCGCTCTGTTGACCAAAAGCACATTCTTTTTTTGCAGGGACATCGCTTTGCCGGCCGGGTGGATATTTTTGACCACAACTATGACCCGGAGTACAACAACTGGGCAATCTGCGTACATTTATACGAGTCTCTGCCCGATCTGAAGGTGTTCGGCCCGATTCTTGAAAAGCGGGATACGCTGCGCGTGCCGGTTTGGATGGGCGAGACCGGCGGCAGCTCCGTGGGTGACTCCGGCACAGGCAATCAATGGATGGCCGTCACCTATGAAATGTGTATGGAATACCATATCAGCTATAATATCTGGGTCGCGAAGGCGGTTGAGGGGGCGGACGCCGCCGCCACCTTCACCTTCCGTCTCCCGGAGGATTGGCAGAGCATCCTGGACTACGTGGAGAGAGGGGCTGCAAAGCCCTCCTATGAGAGAGCGATCCGTATCTTTGACGCGCTTTTGGAAAACATCCGTGTGGAGAACTGTGTTGAACGCACCGACCGCGTAATCCACGCGCTCCGTCTCCCCGGCAGCGTCGTGCCTGCCAGCGGCTATGATGCAGACCGTCCCCACAGCGGGCAATGGCCCTATGCGCTTTATTGCGGATACCGCAGAGAGGATCACATGCATCTTTTGACGGAGCCGGGGTACGTCCCCATGGATGAATTCATCCGGACGCCGGGTCCCCTGAAATATTGCGACTGGCCGCACATTCTGCTCCGCCTCGACGAAGGGGACTGCGCCAGCTACTCCGTGCGGGAAGCCATAGAGCCGGTTTCTGTGACCCTTTGGTGCCGCACGGACCGCGGCGGTGTTGTTCGGGTGAGCGACGGGAGCCGTGTTATGTACGAGGGCAGCGTGCCGGTATCTGACGCGTTTCTTCCGCTCGCTGTCGGAGCTGTCTCCGCCCCGGAGCGCGCGACGGTCACCGCAGCGTGTATATCCGGGTCCGTTGACCTGAAAGAAATCCGTTTTGGAGCCTGATGCCTCTTTTACTGTTACTGTTGAAAAAACGCGGCATTTGTCATATGATAGAAGGCAGTCCGAAGCAGGGCGAGATCATGAAAAGAGATAGCATATGAGACTGTCAGAATTACAACCAAAAAACAGCGCGATGGTTTCCGCTGTCGGCGGTGAAGGAGCGCTGCGGCAGCATTTTCTCGATATGGGCCTGATTCCGGGGACAGAGGTCACAGCGGTCAAATTCGCGCCGATGGGCGACCCGATGGAGCTGATGCTGCACGGGTACGAATTGACCCTTCGCCTGTCTGATGCCGCGCAGGTGGAGATCGAGCCGGTGCAGGAGAAACACCAGCCTGTTTATTCCCATCCGGACAGGAGACGGACAGAGCACCCCGGTCTCGGTGAGGGCGGAAGATTTCATCCGAAGGGCAGCGGCAACCCGCTCCCCGAGGGCACGCGGCTGACCTTTGCCCTGGTGGGTAATCAGAACAGCGGCAAGACCACGCTGTTCAACCAGCTGACCGGCGCCAACCAGCATGTCGGCAATTTTCCCGGTGTCACTGTGGACCGCAAGGATGGAATCATCAAAGGGCACCCGGATACGCTCGTGACAGATCTGCCGGGGATTTACTCCATGTCCCCCTACAGCAGCGAGGAGATTGTTTCGCGCAATTTTGTATTGCAGGAAAAGCCAACGGCAATCATCAACATCGTGGACGCCACCAACATCGAACGGAACCTGTATCTGACCATGCAGCTTCTGGAGATGGGCGTTCCGATGGTGGTCGCCCTCAACATGATGGATGAACTGACCAGCAACGGCGGCAGCATTGATGTCAACGGCATGGAGTCGCAGCTTGGTGTACCGGTGGTCCCGATCTCCGCCGCAAAAAACTACGGTGTGGAGGAGTTGATCGACCATGCGCTGCACATCGCCTCCTATCAGGAAAAACCCCTTCGCCAGGACTTCTGCGGCGAGGAGGACCACGGCGGCGCGGTCCACCGCTGTCTCCACGGTATCATTCACCTGATCGAGGACCACGCCCTTCGCGCCCATATTCCGGTCCGCTTTGCCGCGAGCAAGGTGGTGGAGGGCGACCCCCTGGTGCTGTCCCAGCTCAAGCTGGACAAAAACGAGACGGAGGCCCTTGAACATATCGTCCTGCAGATGGAGCGGGAGCGCGGTCTTGACCGGAGCGCAGCCATTGCGGATATGCGGTTCTCATTTATCCAGCGTGTCTGCAGAGAGACCGTCGATAAGCCCAGGGAGAGCAGAGAACGGGTCCGGAGTGAAAGACTGGACCGGCTTCTCACCGGAAAATACACTGCCATTCCGGCCTTTATCGGCATTATGGCGCTGGTGTTCTGGCTGACCTTCAATGTCATCGGCGCGTTTTTGCAGGAATTGCTGGAGTCGGGCATTGGCGCACTCACGGAAATTGTGGACGGAGCGCTCCGGGCAGCACAGGTTAACCCGGTGCTTCACAGCCTGATTATTGACGGAATCTTCACTGGTGTCGGAAGCGTGCTCAGCTTTTTGCCCATCATTGTGGTGATGTTTCTGTTTCTGTCCCTGCTGGAGGACAGCGGTTACATTGCCCGCGTGGCGTTTTTTATGGATAAGCTGCTGCGCAAAATCGGACTGTCCGGCCGGAGCATCGTACCGATGCTGATCGGCTTTGGCTGCACAGTGCCTGCGGTCATGTCCACCCGGACATTACCCAGCGGACGCGACCGCAGAATGACCATCCTGCTGACTCCCTTTATGAGCTGCACCGCAAAGCTGCCCATCTACGCTTTTTTTGTCAGCGCTTTTTTCCCCGGGCGCGGCGGATTGATCATGGTGGGGCTTTATCTGCTGGGAATCGTGATGGCAATTCTGATCGCACTTCTCTATAAGGGCACGCTGTTCCGCGGCGAGGCCGCTCCCTTTGTGATGGAGCTGCCGAATTACCGGATTCCCGGACTGCGAAATGTGGCCCAGCTTTTGTGGGAAAAGGCCAAGGACTTTCTGCAGCGTGCCTTTTCGGTCATCCTGATTGCCACCGTGGTGGTCTGGTTTTTGCAGAGCTTTGATCTTCGCTTCAACATGGTGGCGGATTCCCGCGACAGCATCCTCGCCGCTGTCGCAGGTCTGATCGCGCCGGTCCTGCGCCCCCTCGGCCTGGGCGACTGGCGCATCGCGACCTCGCTGATCAGCGGCTTTATGGCAAAGGAGAGCGTGGTCTCCACGATGGAAATTCTGTTTGGGGACGAGATCACGTCAGCACTGACGACGCTGGCCGCAGCCTCCCTGCTGGTTTTTTCCCTGCTCTACACCCCATGTGTCGCTGCAATCGCAGCGATCAGGCGGGAGCTGGGCAGAAGGTGGGCTCTGGCCGTGGTGGTCTGGCAATGTATCGTTGCCTGGGCCGCTGCCTTTGCGGTGCATTTTCTCGGCGCGTTTTCGGGAGGTATATAAGGAATGAATGTACTGGATATTCTTCTGTCCGCGGTGATCCTTGCGGTGCTTGCAGCAGCGGTATCTTACTTTGCGGGAAAAAACCGGCAGGACAGCGGCAGCTGCAGCGGTGACTGCGTGAACTGTGTAAAAAGCTGCGAGGACCGTCAGGACAGCATGCATTGAGGGTTTGCCGTGCCATGACGGCAGCGCCCTCCCCTTCCCCGGCGCAAAAATGCGGACCTTGCCATTTTACAGCGCTTTTTGCAAAGGAGTCCGGCCGGATACCCGGCCGGACTCCTTTCGACAGCGTGGCTGCGCGCGGTGATTACCCGATAAAATGCGGCATTTTATCGGATTATCACCTCAGAACTGTGCGGCAAATTTCTGCTTAACCTGGCTGATCTGCTGTGGAGTTGCCTTCTCGCTGGGATACCAGCCCTTTGCGGCCATCTGCTTGTAGACCGCATCCTGCATACAGAGCGTGTCGTTCAGCGCTGTGGTAAACGCCTGATGCACATTCCCTGTGGAGGACTCAATGCTGCCATGCAGATACAGGTCGCAGGCGCCCTTCGTGGTAAGGAGAATATTCTCCATAATCTGTCTGTCGTCCATTACGCGCTCCTCCTTCATACCAGGGAATAGAACTGCTGATAAATTCGGCGGTTCTGATCCACAAGCTGCTGTGCCTGCTGCTTCAGATCTGTGTCCTGAAGCATATTCACGGCACTCTGGGACTGCTGGGTCAGAAACTGGGCGTGACCCAGCGCGTCCTCAACATAAAGGATTTCTTTCGGAGTCATTCTTTCATCACCTCGCACTTATCATTACCGGATTTACGGATTTTATACATTCAATTTTACAATTAAATTCAGGCCCCGGACAGCAGCGGACTGCACAGCCCTGCGGCGCGGAAAACTCTGCGAGACAGCAAAGGCTTTTTCTCCCTGCAATGAACTGCAGCCTGTGATGAGCTGAGGGGGATCCATTGACATTGAGAAATCAGTGTGGTATGCTTTCAGCATCATTGATAATACCGGTACTATTTCAGGAATACAGGGGAGAGAGATAAATGATTGTTGAAAAAATACTGAACACCTATGAACCCGCGGCGTGTGCCATTTCAGAGCAGTTTTTTCAGCAGCTTCGCTCTGAAAAACGGTTTGCAATATGGGGAACCGGTTCTGCCGCAAAATATGCTGTAGAGCAGTGCAATCTCAGAGGGTTACAGCCAATTTGCATTTGTGACAGCTTCCAGCACAACGCAGGGGAGCAGTTTTGCGGCATACCCTTGATCTCCGGGGATACCTTTTTTGACGCATACTCCCCCTGCCTGACGCTCATTTCATGCCATTCGGATTACAAAATTCCAGACCTTTTTGAAAAACACGGAAATCCCTGCCTGACATGGGATACAAGTATGCTGTATGTTTTTAACGGAGAGCGCCCTTACCATGAGACCCTCCGTCAAAATGCAGAAATCATAGAAAGTGTATATCAATCTCTTTCAGATACGCGCTCGAAGAAATGCTTTGAAAATATTTTGTGCTACAGAATTACCACTGATATTAGCTTCATCGAGGAGATATACAGCGAGCCCATGTATTTCGGAAACGATGTCATTCCGCAACTGAATTGCGGAGCATTTGTAGACTGCGGCGCGTTTACCGGTGATACGCTGATTCAGTTTCTGGATACGTCCGGCTGCACCTTTGAAAAGTATTATGCGCTGGAACCGCACAGGGAAAAGGCTGCGCTGATACAGAAATATGTGGAGCAAAACAATCTGTCGAATGTAATTGTCTTACCTGTCGGGGTTTGGAACGAACAGGGCATTCTGCGCTTTCAGCAGAGCTCTATTGGAAACGGCTTCATATCCACAACAGGCGCTGCGGAAATCGCAGTAGACACAATAGATAATATTTTGTCGGGCGAAGCCCCCGCGCGCGCGCGCGCACACACACACACACAAGCGCAGCGTGGATTCATTAAGATGGACATTGAGGGAAGTGAGATCCCCGCTCTTCTCGGCGCCCGCAGCATAATTCAATCAGACCACCCGACACTGGCTATATCGGTCTACCACCGCGGGGATGACCTGTGGGAAATCCCTGCCCTGCTTTTGGAGATGAATCCGGGCTACAGGCTGTATCTGCGCCACCATGCGCATTCGATCTGTGAAACGGTCTGCTATGCAAAAAGCGAGTGAGAGCTCTGAAATGTGCTCCTGTTCCGCAGCCATACTCGAAAGTATGGCTGCGTTTGCTTTGAATGTCCTTCGGTTAAAAACACTCTGTCCGGCGGAATCATCCCATGCCAATCCGGCACGTTTCGATTGTGAATACAGGCTCTCAATAAAAAGCAGAAATCAACTTTTTATAGTGCCGCCAGACGCGTTGAAGATTGTATGAGACGGCGCATTCATAAAATGCTTCTGCTTTTTATGGAAGAACAGTATCAGTCGGAGAGGACCAAAAGCAAAGATCGCGGGCACACTTCCGGAAAACGGGCATAAACTGTACTGAACATCGGTTCTATTTCCAATCAGGAGGTAAAGACTATGCCAGACAGAGTATTGCCCGGTCCCGTAGAACGCGGCGGGGGCGGCCCACGCCCCAGTGTGGACAGTGTGAACGTACATACCAGCAAGATTTATGACGCCTGCCGGGACAAAGACTGCATTGAGGACCTGCGGGTCTATCCCACCATCAGCTCCCAGGCGATCATCGACTCCGCCTTCAGTGTCCGTCCCGAGAGCGCCACGCTGCTGTTTGCAGATGTCAACGTGGACGAGATCAGCTTTAACCGGGGATATTACACCGTTGATGTGACCTATTTTTACAAAATTACCGGCCAGACCTTTCCCGGCGGAGCGCCCATCATCGGCCTGGCGGTATTTGATAAGCGCGTAATCCTCTACGGCAGCGAGGGCAGTGTAAAGACCTTCAGCTCCGGGACAGACATCCGTACCGGCCTTGCCAACGGCCGGGAAAGTCCCATCGCTGTGGTGGAGGCTGTGGACCCCATCGCCCTCAACCTGCGGGTCGGAGATACCGCCGGCGGCGGAAGCGAGCTGCGCAGCATTCCGGATGAAATTCTGGAGCTCATCGGTGAGGAGCTGAACCTCAGCGGCACCGGAAAGCCGCTGTATGTCACCCTGGGGCAGTTCTCCATCATCCGACTGGAACGGGATGCCCAGGTCACTCTGCCCGGCGCGGAGAGCTTTTATCCCACCCGGGAGTGCGTGGGCAGCAGCGACGACGATCCCTGCACTCTGTTCAGCCGTGTAAGATTTCCGATGGATGAATTCTTCCCCCCTGATACCATGCCGGAGGAAGAACGCTACAGAGATCTGGTATAATTCCCGTCTTACAGGAAGGACTCCCGCAGGCTATCCGGCCTGGGGAGTCCTTTCCCCTATGAAACCAGACCTCGGCCTGCCGGAGCAGGGGGCAAAAGCGGTTCAGCTTTGTTTCAGCGAATGTTAAAAAACAATTTGGGGTTTGTTCATGTTTTTGACATAACTGGGGGCTATCATACAGACAATCAAGAAACGGAGGCAAACAACAATGAATCACAATGAAGAATATAACGAAATACCCGAAACCGAAACCCCTCTGAACGCTTTTTCCATGGAAAGCACTCCGGCTGACAGCGCCGCTCCTATCGAAGCCGCTCCTGCTGACAGCGCCGCCCCCATCGAAGCTGCTCCGGCTGACAGTACCGCTCCCGCCAAAGCCGCTCCGACAGACAGCGCAGCTCCCTCCGAAGCCGCTCCGACAGACAGCGCAGTTCCCTCCGAAGCCGCTCCTGCTGACAGCGCAGCGGCAGAGGAACCGGACTCCTCCGCTGCGGATGGTCCCCGTCCCGAGGGCGAGTACCGCTTTGTTCCCGGCAGGAAGGACGCCTGGGCTGATGCGGGATATGTACCCGTATCCGATGCAGGCGCCATGCCAAAGAGCTATCACTGCACCGCAGAGCCGGAGAAAAAGGAGCGGACAGAAAAGAAGCACGGCAAGGCCGGCAAGGCAGCCGGAATGATTGCCGCCTGCCTGGTATGCGCAATGCTGGGAGGCATCGCGGGGGGCATCGTTGCACCCAGGTTCAGCTCCCGCGGCGAGGCAGCCGCGGAGGAGCCCGCGGTGACAGAGACCGTCAACCGCGGAGGCGCGGTCAGCGCAGTTGCCCCGGTCTCCACGCCCCAGGTCATGACTGCCACCTCCGGGAGCGCAGCCGTCGGCAAAGCGATGAGCGCGACGGATATCTATTATAATCTCGCGGTAAACCAGACAGTGGCTATCACTACAGAGATCACCTATACCAATATCTGGGGCTATACCACCTCAGGCGCGGTCAAGGGCTCCGGCTTCATCCTCTCCGAGGACGGCTACATCATGACCAACTACCACGTGATTGAGGAGGCCGTCAAGGGCGGCTATGACATTGAAGTGCTGATGTACGACGGCACCGAGTATATCGCCGAGGTTGTGGGCTACGCTGAGGAGAATGATGTCGCGGTCATCAAGATTGACGCCACCGGCCTCACCCCCGTAACCTTTGGAGACAGCGACGCCATGCAGGTGGGCGAGACGGTCTATGTCGTGGGCAATCCCACCGGCGAGCTGGAGTACAGCATGACCGACGGTATGATCTCCGCAACCGACAGAGAGGTGGCCGTCAGAGACGGAAGCAGCTACCGTATCCTGAACCTGTTCCAGACCACAGCAGCCATCAACGGCGGCAACTCCGGCGGCCCAGTCTACAACAGCCGCGGAGAGGTCATCGGTATCGCCACCGCCGGCGGTGACTCCTCGGTGGTGGAGGCGCTGTTCTTCGCCATTCCCATCAACGATGCCGCCTCTATCGCCAACGACCTGATGAAGGACGGTTATGTCCGGGGCAAAGCCTTTATGGGCATTGTAAAGCCCTCCACGCTGAACGCAACCTCCGCCCAGTATTACGGGATTGTCCCCGGCGTCTATTTTGAGGGCGTCCTGGAGGGCAGCGCCGCGGAGAAGGCCGGTATGCAGATGGGCGACATCCTCGTAGGCATTGACGACAGGGAGATTCTCACCACCCAGGATATGACGGACGTGCTGAATGACTATCATGCCGGCGACACTGCCACCATCCGGGTCTATCGCAACAGCGAATATGTCGATCTCACCATCACCTTTGACGAGGCCACGCCCGAAAATACCAAGGTCCCGGCGGAAAAAACCAATTCCAACGGCGGCCAGCGCCAAAACGGCAATGGCAGCGGCAGCGGCAATGGCAGCAACGGCGGAAACAGCTATTACGACTATTTCTATGATTTCTTCAACGGAAATCCTTTCGGACGCTGATCGCTTCCGGGTTTCCTTTCCGGTATGCCGCAGTCCCCTCCTTTTTGGGGGCTGCGGCATACTTGCTTTTGGTTTTTCCCGTGAGAATCTGTGCAGAGTGCATAAGAAGCTGTAAAAGTCTCCCTCTGTCGGGAAAATTAGCTTGTGATTTTTGAAAAGCTGTACTATAATAAATGGCAACTATTGTGGTTTGCGCCCGGGGCGGGAGGCAAACCGACGGCTTTGCGGCCCGCCGCCGGGTGTGCCGCGCCAGTTGCGGGAAGGAGCACCGACATGGTCAAAATCGTAAACAACCGCGGTATTGTCAGCATTTCCGCCGATGTGTTCACCAACATTGCCGGCGATGCGGCGACACGCTGCTTTGGCGTGAAGGGCATGGTAGGCAGGACAAAGGACAACGGAATTTATCAGCTTTTGCGTCGGGAGAGCATGTCAAAGGGGGTCGCTGTCACCTTTGATGACGACGACAGCACGGTCTCTGTGGCCCTGCATATCGCCGTGGACCAGGGCGTCAATCTTGCCGCCGTAGGAAAAAGCATTATGAACGAGGTCAGCTACAAGGTGGGACAGGCCACCGGCGTCACCGTGAAGCGGGTGGACGTCTATGTGGATTCCATGCTGATCGGGTAATCTTACCCCTGGTGTATCGCAACGGTGCGGAAATGCGCTGCGTTTTGTTTCCGCATCTGCCGCCCATTTTTCCATACGGGCGGATACAATATCAAAAAGTGAGAGGTAAACCGACTTGAGAGAGTTTTTAGACGGCGCCGCGTTTCGGGAGATGCTGCTCTGCGCCTATGAGGCGCTGGAAAACCACAAGCAAACCATCAACGAACTGAATGTTTTCCCTGTGCCCGACGGCGATACCGGCACCAACATGACGCTGACCATCTCCACTGCCGCTGCTGAGCTGCAAAGGCTGGAGGACAGCCGCGTCTGCGTTATCGCGGACAAGGCCGCCTCCGCCATGCTTCGCGGCGCCCGGGGCAACTCCGGCGTGATTTTGTCGCTGCTGTTCCGGGGCATTGCCAAGGGAATGAAGGGACTGGATTCCTGCACCGCGGCCGAGCTGGCCTCCGCCATGCGCTCCGGTGTGGACGCAGCCTACAAGGCCGTAATGAAGCCGGCGGAGGGCACAATTTTGACAGTGTCCCGGGTGGCTACCGACGGCGCAGTCCGTATGGCCGAGGAGTCCCCTGATATTGAGCAGATGCTGGAGTGCGCCCTTGCCGAGGGCCGCAGAGCGCTGGAGGAGACCACCGGGCAGAATCCGGTGTTGGCCAGGGCCGGCGTTGTGGATGCCGGCGGCATGGGCTATGTCACCATTTTGGAGGCGTTTCTCGGCTCCCTGCAGGGCCGCATCGTCTCCGGCGGCGTCATCGGAGCTGCCGCCGAGACAGAGAGCGAGGTCTTCGGCGCTTTCTCCACAGAGGAGATCACCTTCGCCTATGACACCGTGTATATCATGCGGAAGCTGAAGCCCGAGAAAAATCTGGATCTGCTGCGGGCTTATCTGGACAGTATCGGCGACAGTCTGGTCATCAGCGAGGACGACGAGATGTTCAAGGTCCATGTCCACACCAACACGCCCGCTGACGCGCTGGCAGAGAGCTCCAAATACGGTGTGCTGGACGTGGCAAAGATCGAGAACATGCGCTTTCAGCACGACGCGCTTCTGGCGGGCAAAAAGCCGGAGACCGCCGACAGCATCGAGGACCCGGATTCAGAGCCGGAATTTGTTGCCGCGGAAAAGCGTTATGGCTTTGTAGCCGTCTGCGCCGGAAACGGTATGGCACAGCTTTTTTCTGATCTGGGCTGTGACCGCATTGTCACCGGCGGCCAGACCATGAACCCCTCTACTGAGGATATTCTGAAGGCAGTCAACCACACCCCGGCGGAGATCGTGTTTGTTTTGCCCAACAACAAGAATATTATTATGGCGGCTGAACAATGCATCCCTCTGACAGAGAAGCGGGTGGTGGTAGTCCCCACCCGGACAGTGCCCCAGGGCATCAGTGCCATGCTGAATATGGACACAAATCTCGAACCGGAGGCGCTTTCCGCAGCGTTTATGGAGGCGGCGGCAAAAGTACATACCGCTCAGGTAACCTATGCTGCCAGAGACAGCAGCTATGACGGGCACCGCATCCGTGCCGGAGAGTATCTCTGTTTGCTGGACGACGCGCTTCTGGGCAGCAGCGGCCGGCTGACGGGTGTCGGCAAGATCATGGGCAAGGCTGTCAAAAAGCTCAAGCCGGAGTTTGTCACCATCTATTACGGAGCGGATGTGAAGGAGGAGGACGCCAAGCGCGTCTCCGACGCCGCTGCCGCAGCGTTTCCAAACGCGGACGTCACCCTGGTCAACGGCGGCCAGCCGGTGTATTATTATCTGGTGTCCATCGAATAATAGAAAGCGCTGATTCAATCCGGCGAGAGCAGAATGCCGAAGACGGATGAATCAGCGTTGCCTTAAGGAAACGCTGATTCAATCAACGTGCGCGAATGGCGAGCAAATTTTGTGTCTGCCACGGCGACAAAAACGCAGGAATACTTTGTGTATTTCAAGTTTTTGGCAACGCAGGCGGGCACAAAATTTGCCGCCAGGCGCGTGCGGGGATTTATTCAGCGTTGCCTTAAATTTCAGCCGTCATTTTCCGCCGCAGAGCGGCGATAAAATGACATGGCAACTTATATAAATCAGTACAAAGGAGCGCAATAATATGACGCTGGAAGAGCGTGCAGAGCTGGCGGCTGCGCGGAAGCAGGGACAATATAACTGCTGCCAGGCAGTGCTGCTGGCCCTGGCAGATCAGACAGGGCTGACAGAGGAACAGCTGATCAGCATGGGCTCCGTATTTGGGGCCGGGATGGGAGATATGGAGGCAACCTGCGGCGCTCTGGTCGGAGCGGGAATCGCTGCCGGACTGGCCATGGGGCAGTCCCGATGCACCCCCGCTGCCCGGCGGCTCTCTGCCTGCTTTCGGCAGAAATGCGGCGCAGAGCGCTGTCGGGACCTGAAGGGCGTGGGCCAATCCGCCCCGGTCTGTTCCTGTGACGCGTGTGTACGCAACGCGGTATTGTCCTACGGGGAAACAGTCGGTCTCCAATAAAATAAATACAGCAGCCGGGCTGCCGCGTTTTCAGGAC
>CAJOPB010000110.1 GCA_905236305.1 uncultured Oscillospiraceae bacterium
CCGCAGGCGCGCCACCATAAATGAAAGCTCCGAGGGCGCATGGAGGTTTTATTTGAATTCATTTACTATGAAAGCCTTCATAGTAAAAAGGCCGGCCGGGGAAGCATAGAGAGTATTATAATACATTTTCGTCGGAAAAGCTATCTTTTCTTTTGCCATCTCCTCTGAGCTGGCAAGGAAACGCTGTATAAAGCGGCGTGTGCGATTGGCGCGCAAATTTTGCCGCCAGGCGCGGGCGGGGATTTGTTCAGCGTTTCCTCAAAAGCCGCACTCCGGCGATCTTTTAGAAAAGAGAGAATCATCATGCAAAAGGTCACCCTCAGCGAGGCGCGTATCGCCCGCTTCTGCGCCCATCTGCGCAGCCTGGAAAAGAGCCCCGGCACCGTGGAGCACTACGCGCGCGCCGTGCGGGCGCTCTCAGCCTTCGCCCGGAGGCGGGGGGAGGTGAGCCGGCAGGTGCTGGCGGAGTGGAAAACGGAGCTGGGAGAGCGGTGCCAGCACAGCACCGCAAACACCATGCTCGCCGGCGTCAACGCCTATCTGCGCTTCTGCGGCCGGGGAGACTGGGCGCTCCGGGCCTTTCGCATCCAGCGGCGGCTGTTTCAGCGGGAGATCCTGACCGAGGGGGACGTCCGACGGCTGATGGGGGAGGCGCGGCGGCGGGACGACACGCGGGGAGAGCTGCTCCTGTCCGTTCTGGCCGAAACCGGCATCCGGGTCAGCGAGCTGCGGTTTGTCACCGTGGAGGCCGTGGAGGCCGGCGCGGCCAGGGTCACGCTGAAGGGACGGACCCGGGATGTGCTGCTGGGCGACAGCCTGCGCGCCCTGCTCCGGGCCTATATCCGCCGGGAGGGGCTGTCCGCCGGCCCGATTTTCCGCTCCGCCCGGGGCAGGCCCCTGGACCGGCGGCGGGTCTGGGAGCTTTTGAAGGGGCTGTGCGCCGGGGCAGGGGTCGATCCGGCGCGGGTGCATCCCCATGCCTTTCGCCGGCTCTTTGCCCGGGTGTTTTATTCCCTGACCCGGGACCTCTCCCGGCTGGCGGATCAGCTGGGCCACCGCAGCGTGGACACCACCCGGATCTATGTGTCGGTCACAGCACGGCAGCACCTGGCGGTGCTCAACCGGGTCAGCCGCGCGATTGCGCTGCATCCGCGGCCGGGAAAAAGGAAATAGACCGGACGAAAGAGCAATTTCGTCCGGTCTGCCGGTTGAAAATATAAGGTATTATACCACGGCCATTCTCCTTTGATAATAGCAAACCGCGGCATTTTTTGCAACGCTTCCTTGCGCGGGCAAAAATGCGCAGACTGAAAAGAGGGCAGGGCGCCTGATCGTTTGCTCTGTCCTGAAACTGCTGCATATTTTGCCGAAAGCGCTCTTTTTTCGACGTTAGGCACAAAAAAATGCCATACCTCCTTGCCCGAAAATCGGACGAAATTGCTCTTTTGTCCGGCAGGGAGGAGGCTGCAATGCGCGCGCAGTGCACATTTCACCGGCCCGACGCGGAAAAGCTGACGGCGGCGCTGAACCGGTATTACTTTGACCCCGTGGGGATTGTGCTGTGTCTGGCGTGGCGGGCCGGGCTGGGCCGCGGGGAGATTCACGCCCTGACCTGGGAACAGGTGGATTTTCGGGGAGAGGTGCTGCGCCTGCCGGATCGGGAGGTGCCGCTGTCGCCGGAGCTGCGGGAGGCGCTTTTGCGCTGGGAAAAGCGCTGCGCGGCGCTGGAGGACCGGCATGTCGCCGTCTCCCCGCGGCTGAAAACCCACCTGCAGCCGGCCTCCATCAGCATCCTGGCGCGCAGCGCCCTGGACAGCGTGGGTCTGGAGGACGTGACCTTGAAGGACCTGCGCTATGACTGCATATGCCGGATGCTGGAGACCCACGACTGGCCCTATGTCCTGCGGGTCACCGGCATTTCGCTGGAGACCTACCGCACCTGGTTTGCGCCGCTGTTTCAGAGCGCCGCGCCGGAGAGGGGGGCGAGCGCCCCGGAGCCCGCGCCGGTCCGGGGGGGTGGGGGCGCCGGGGAGCAGGAATATTCTGCCAACGAGTATCGCCTGTGGCTCATCATGCAGAAGGAACGGGCCACGCCGGCGGGCATCGCCCTTTGGCTGATGCAGCAGCTGGGGCTGCACACGGAGCAGATTTTGCGCCTGACCTGGGATGACATTGATTTTAAAAGGAACCGGCTGCGCCTCGGCGGCAAGGGGGAGACCCGGGAGCTGACGAAGGGCGTCGCCCGGGTGCTGCGGGAGGAGCTGGACCGGCGCGCCCCGGGGGAGGACCCCCACGTGATTCTCTCCGCCCGGGCCCGCCGGCCCATCGACCCTGCCCGCTTCTCCGTGATGCTGCGCACCACCCTGATCCGGGGCGGCATCGACGACCTGAACCCCATCGACGTGCGCCGGGGCGCCGTGCGGGAGACGGAAAACCGCCTGATTGCCAACTACGTGCGGGAGCGGGGCGTCATCACCACCCGGGAGTGTGCGGAGCTGCTGGACACCACGGAAAACCGGGCGCGGGCGCGATTGAAGCTCCTGGCCGACAGCGGCGCGCTGGTGTGCGTGGGCATCCGCTACTACCCTGCCGGACAGACCGTCGGCCCGGAGAAGCACCGGGAGATCATTCTGGGCTATCTCAACGAGCACGGCAGCATCCGCTGCCAGGACGCCGCGCGGCTGCTCAATCTTCCCGCCCGCCAGGCCGGGCTGGTGCTGCGGCGCATGGCCGAGCGGGGATTTATTGTGCGGAAGGGGGACTCCCGAAGGTATCTGCTGCGCGATGCCTGACGGCGTATGCACGCCGGTGCTCATATTCTCCTCGAAGCAACACAGCAGAAGGCATTGCGCCCAGCAAAAAATATGTGGGGTTTATGACAAATTCTTTCGCGCAACTTAATCCTTCATCATAAAAAATTCAAAACAATGGGAATGCATGTTACAAAGCCCCGAAACGGCTTTACAAGGCCGAATAAAGCGTTTATACTCCAAAATCGCAAAGGGGCCGCGCCGTTTCGGGCGCAAATGCTTCCTGGCTTTTCGGCGGTTTAACCGTTCGACTGTGGGCCGGAATTCCACATAGTTGAGCGTTAAACATAACACCGGGCCCCCTCCCTTGCGGAGGGGGTACTTTTTTGAAGGAGGAGTTTCACATGAGAACTCTGAAGAAGACTCTGTGCCTGGTTCTCGCA
>CAJOPB010000111.1 GCA_905236305.1 uncultured Oscillospiraceae bacterium
CGCTGACGAACCACTCCTTATATTTGAGAAATTCTCCCGCCGGGTCCGCCGGATCGAAGCCGCGGGGGATGTTTTTCAGCTTTTTGCCCTCCTCCTCCCAGAGGGGGTAGCCCGCGCTGCAAAATGCCTCGAAGAAGCGGTCGAAGTTTTCGGAGATGTAGGTCCGGATGCGCCGCAGCCAGTCGTTGTCCGGGCACCAGGCACCGGTGCCGAAGTGCGTTTTTCCGCCGGGAGCAACCATATAGAAGTAGCCCACCGGCCACATGGCGTGCCGGTCCCCGGCAATGTAGGCCCGCCAGGTGGGGTTATAGGGCGGCGCGTTTTTCCACACTCGCATATCCCGCGGGATGCGGTAGAGCATATCCTTCGCATTGGCGTAGAGCAGCCGCTCACTCAGTTCCGGCGTAGTCAGCCCCGCCACGCGGAACTTCAGGAGGTCCGTCAAGTCGATGAAGTCCTGCTTGGCCTCCTCATAAAGCTTATGGTTGGCGTGAAACCAGGTGCGGTTGTTGTTCAGCTCCAAAAGCGCGCAGTAGCGAAGCATCCGTTCAAAATCCATGCGGTAAAATCATCCTTCCGTCAACTGGCCTGCATTCTATCACACTTTTTTGTTTTTCGCAACCGCGCATAAAACCCTCGCTTCCCGGCGATACTGGCAGTATCAACCATTTTACCGGGAGGTATTTGAAAGATGAAAGTCTGCGATATCATGAGCGACAGAGTGGTCACCATCGACCAGAACGAGCCGGTCAGCGCGGCGGCGAAACTGCTCAAGCAGTGCAACGTCGGAGCGCTGCCCGTCTGCGACGGGGAGAAGCGGCTGCGGGGCATCCTGACGGACCGGGACATCGTGACCCGCTGCGTCGCCGCCGGAGCGGACCCCACGGAGACGAAGATCAGCGAGATCATGAGCCGGGGCGTCGTCACCGCCGGGCCATTTGACGAGGTGAGCCACGCGGCGAAGCTGATGAGCGGCGACCAGGTCCGCCGCCTGCCCGTGGTCAGCAGCGGCAGGCTCGTGGGCGTGCTGTCCCTCTGCGATATGGCCCGGGATGTCAACTGCGACATGGAGGCAAGCGAAGCGCTGAGCGAGATTTCATCCAACTTCAGAAAAAGGAATTGATCGTTATCCTGCCCGTCGCTGGCGCGGCGGGCAGGATATATTGATCTGATTTCCACCGCGGAGCGGTGGAGATTTTTTAAAATCGAAACTTAGAAATTTAGAGTAAAATAACGAAAATCAAAGAAAATCAAAGTTCATACCGAGTTACACGGAATTTCTGCGATTTTGGTGTTGACATCCAAAATCCGTTGTGTTATAAAGATAGGGCGCTTCCGGGAAGGAAACGCCCCGAAACAGCATATCTTTTTGCTTTTACCCGCCCGATGGGGTGGGAAAAGCGTACTACATTTACTGGAGGAAATAAGATGTCCACTACCATGGCAAGCAAGGAGACCATTGAACGCAAATGGTATATCCTTGACGCGGCAGGGAAGCCCCTGGGCAAGACCGCCGCTCTGGCCGCCGATCTGCTGCGCGGCAAGCTGAAACCTATCTATACCCCGCATGTCGACTGCGGCGACTTCGTCATCATCCTGAACGCCGAGCAGGCGGTGCTCACCGGCAAGAAGCTGGACCAGAAGTATTACCGCCGCCACTCCGGTTGGATCGGCGGGCTCAAAGAGGTCAAGTATAAGGACCTGATGGCCCAGCGTCCTGAGCTGGCCATGGAGCTGGCCGTCAAGGGTATGCTGCAGAAAAACCGCATCGCCGCGGATCAGCTGACCCGCCTTCGCGTCTACCGCGGCGCGGAGCACAAGCACGCCGCCCAGAAGCCCGAAGTCTGGGACCGCTGAGAAAGGGAGGATCTTAAATTATGGCTACCTATGTGAGTAAGCGCCCCTATGTTTACGGCACCGGCCGTAGAAAATCCTCCGTCGCCAGAGTCCACCTGATCTCCGGCGGCAGCGGCAGCATCACCATCAACGGCCGCGACATCGACGATTATTTCGGCCTTGAGACACTGAAGCTGATCGTGCGCCAGCCCTTGACCGTCCTCGGCCTGACTGACAAGGTCGATGTCGAATGCACCGTCTCCGGCGGCGGCGTCTCCGGCCAGGCCGGCGCCATCCGCCACG
>CAJOPB010000112.1 GCA_905236305.1 uncultured Oscillospiraceae bacterium
CTGTACACCGGCCAGCACCAGCTGGACTGACGCGAAGCCGGGGCCGCCGCAGAGCGGCGATAAAATGACATTATAAAAAGTGAAAGCAGAATAAGGGAGGCAGACGCATGGACAAAATTGAGTTATCCAACTGTGTTCTGGGTATGGAGCTGGGCTCCACCCGGATCAAGGCTGTGCTGGTCGATTCCAGCCACACGCCGGTGGCGTCGGGCAGCTGCGAGTGGGAAAACCAGCTGGTTGACGGGGTGTGGACCTATTCCATGGAGGCAGTGGAGCGGGGAGTACAGGCCTGCTTTGCCGACCTGGTGAAAAATCTGGGACAGCCCATCGTGTCTCTGGGCGCAATCGGGGTCTCCGGCATGATGCACGGCTATCTTCCCCTGGACCGCTCCGGAGCGCCCCTTACAGCCTTTCGCACCTGGCGCAACACCATGACCGCACCTGCTGCGGCGGAGCTGACGGAGCGCTTTGGCTTTAACATTCCCCAGCGGTGGAGCATCGCCCATCTGTATCAGGCCATGCGCAACGGGGAAGCGCATGTCGCGGACATCGACTATCTCACCACCCTGGCGGGATATATCCATTTCCGCCTCAGCGGCGAACGGGTCGCCGGCGTCGGGGAGGCCAGCGGGATGTTCCCCATCGACAGCGCCGCAAACGACTATGACGCGGCGATGCTGCAGGCATTTGCACCGCTGGCGGCGGATTATCCCTGGACGCTGCGGGACATTCTCCCCCGGGTATTGCCCGCAGGTGAGACCGCAGGCACCCTCACCGCTGCCGGGGCGGCCTTCCTCGACCCCGCCGGCAAGCTCAGACCCGGCATTCCCCTTGCGCCCTGCGAGGGCGACGCGGGCACCGGCATGGCGGCCACCAACTCCGTGCGGCTTTACACCGGAACCGTCTCCGCCGGCACCTCGGACTTTGCCATGGTGGTGGTGGACCGTCCGCTGGGGGTGCATCGGGAGATCGACATGGTCACCACCCCGGCGGGCAGGAGCGTGGCCATGGTTCACTGCAACAACTGCACCAGCGACATCAACGCCTGGGTGAATCTGTTTCTGGAATTTGCCTCCTGCATGGGCTTTGAAGCAATCGACCGGGGAGCGCTCTATACCAGGCTCTTTCAGGCGGCGCTGGAGGGAGAGAAGGACTGCGGCGGCCTTTTGAGCTATAACTATCTCTCCGGCGAAGGGGTGACGGATCTGGACGCGGGGCGCCCGCTGTTTCTGCGGCAGCCCGACGCACGGTTCACCCTGCCCAATTTTATGCGCTGCCACCTGCTCAGCGCCCTGGCGACGCTGAAGATCGGCATGGACATCCTGACCGGGACAGAGAAGGTTCGCATTGACCGGCTCTATGGACACGGCGGCTTTTTCAAGACCCCCGGCGTGGGCCAGCGGCTGCTCTCTGCTGCGGTCAACGCCCCGGTGACGGTGATGGAAACCGCCGGAGAGGGCGGGCCCTTCGGCATGGCCCTGCTGGCGGCCTATATGCTCTGGAGGGAGGACGGAGAGACGCTGGAGGACTATCTGGAGCACAAGGTGTTCGCCAGCGCCCGGCAGGAGACGCTCTGCGCCGCCCCGGAGGATGTGGAGGGCTTCGCCGCGTTTCTCAGGGACTATCAGAGCGCTTTGCCGGTGGAAAAGCTCTCGACAGAGCTGTATCGGCGGGCGCTGTGACCCAAAAATTTACGGAATTATCAAGAACAGGAGGGCAGGAAACATATGCTGGAGGAACTGAAGAAAAAGGTCTGTGAGGCCAATCTGCTGCTCCCGGCCCACGGGCTGGTGACCTTCACCTGGGGCAATGTCTCTCAGCTGGACCGGGAGCGGGGCCTGGTGGTCATCAAGCCCTCCGGTGTGGCCTATGAGGCCATGGAGCCGGAGGACATGGTGGTAGTGGACCTGGAGGGCCGGGTCGTGGAGGGAAAGTGGAAGCCCAGCAGCGACACGCCCACCCATCTGGAGCTGTACCGGGCGTTTTCCGGCTGCGGCGGCATTGTCCACACCCACTCCCGCTGGGCCACCACCTTTGCGCAGGCGGGCAGGGAAATCCCCGCTCTGGGCACCACCCAGGGGGACTACTTTTACGGCGCCGTCCCCTGCACCCGCCCCATGACAGAGGCGGAGATCGCCGGCGCGTATGAAAAGGAAACCGGAAAGGTCATTGTGGAGACCTTTGCCGGAAGGGACAGCGCCGCCGTACCCGCGGTGCTGGTGTACTCCCACGGCCCCTTCGCCTGGGGCAGGGACGCGATGGAGGCGGTGCACAACGCCGTCGTGCTGGAGGAGGTCGCCTTTATGGACTGGCACGCCATGCTGCTCAATCCCGGCCTGGGACCCATGCAGCAGGCCCTGCTGGACAAGCACTATCTGCGCAAGCACGGCGCCAACGCTTATTACGGACAGAATTGATACTGTTTTCAATAGTACTATTCTCCCATAAAAAGTAGAAACTTTTTATGGGAGAGGCGCCGCTTGACGCGTCGCCCATTTGCGCCAAAAGGCGCAAATGCC